>NZ_JBXWPF010000008.1:0-185155 GCF_059611265.1 Ruegeria sp. CDSA241 | reverse complement strand
CGGATTTTCCTCTTCTTCTGCCTGCTGGCGGTCGGCGGGGTTGCCGTCAGCTCGGTTGCGCTTTGGGTCAGCTACAGGCGGGCGGCGGATCCGGCCCTTTTTGACGCGTTTATCTTTGCAGAGATCGTCATCGGGTTCGGTCTGCTGGCCCTGATCGCCGCTGTCTGGCTATTGTTCGACGATAATGTCGCCAAGCCGATCGAAAGGCTTTCCGCTGAACTGCGCGCACGAGCGCATGCCGGTGTCAGCCGCGACCTCGATCTGCAAGCCGCGCGGTATCTTGGCGACCTGGCCCCTGCGGCTGCCGGTCTGGCCAACCAACTGTCCGACAAGACCATGGGCGTGGCAGAGGCTGTCGCTGCTGAAACCGAGCATCTGGCTGCGGAACAGCAAAGGCTTAGGGCGCTTTTGACTGAAATTCCTGTAGCCATATTGCTGGCTAGCGCCTCTCACAGGCTCGTTTTGTATGACGGACAGGCGGCCGAGGTTCTGGCACAGATTTCGCATCCACGCCTGAATGCGCCACTGTTCGATTACTTCCAGCCAGACGCGCTGCAGAAAGCCTATGCTAAACTGACCAAGACCGGGATGGAGGCATCCTGTTCGCTGACCAGCATTGATGGGGCGCAGACCTATTCAGCCCGCATGAAACCGCTGGGGGAAACTTCCGGCTATATGCTAATCCTAGATGACAGCGCCGCCAATATAGCGCCTGAGGCTGCCAGACCTCTGGTCTATGACTTTGGTTTGCTGAACACATCCACCGACCAATCATTCGAGACATTGCCTCTGCGCGAGCTTTGTTTTGTTGTCTTCGACACCGAAACCACAGGCCTGCTGCCGCACAAAGACGAGATCGTCCAGATCGGCGCAGTCCGTGTGGTAAATGGACGGATGGTCGAAGGCGAAAGGCTGGATATGCTGGTGAACCCGGTCATGCCGATCCCTGCCGCCTCGACCAAGGTTCACAAGATCACGGATCGAATGGTCGAAGGCGCGCCGGAAATCGCCGAAGCCGGGCGTATCTTTCACGAATTCGCGCGAAATGCTGTAATCGTGGCTCATAATGCACCTTTTGATATGGCGTTTCTACGACGCCACGCCGACCGTATGAAAGTTGAGTGGACGCATCCCGTACTGGATACGGTCCTGCTATCAGCGGTCCTGTTCGGCGCCAGCGACACGCACACTTTGGACGCGCTGTGCGAACGGCTGGACATTACAATTCCGCATGAGCTGCGCCATACGGCATTGGGTGATGCAGTTGCCACCGCCGAGGCGCTGGTTCGGATGCTTCCGATGCTGCAAGCGCGCGGGATGAATACGTTTGGCGAGGTCATCGAAGCAACCCGCCGGCACGGTCGTCTGCTTGAGGACCTGAACTGAGGGCGAAATATGCACCTCAGGCGCAGCTTTTCATGGACAATCCCGACTTGCCGTGGCACCTGAGGCGCGGCCACAGAATGAGCGTGAGATGACGGACCGCACCTTCACCCCAACCCCGGACAACAGCACCGCGTTTCGCGAGGCATTGGGGTGTTTTGGAACCGGCGTCACCGTTGTCACCACCGAAACTGCGCTGGGGCCCCGCGCAATCACGGTCAATTCGTTTTCCTCGGTCTCGCTGACGCCTCCGCTGGTGCTGTGGTGCCTGGCGAAGGATTCAAACCGGTTCGACGCTTTCAAAGACTGCGATCACTATTCGATCCATGTGATGGCTGAGGAACAGCAGGAACAGGCCCTAAAATTCGCGCGCGAGGGTGCGGATTTTTCACATGCCAACTGGGCCGCAGATCACCGTGGTCGCCCTCGTCTGGCGGATTGTCTGGCGCGGTTCGACTGCCAGCTTCATGCCCGGCACGAGGCAGGGGATCATCTGATCATCGTGGGTGAAGTCGAACAGGCCATGTACCGCACCGGCAAAGGCCTGATCTTCAAACGCGGTCAATTCGGCGGCTTTGCTGATCTGCTATAAGCCCTATTCGTCCAGCGATCCGTGGACCGCCAGCGCCTCAAGCTGGGTTTCCTGCGGTGTGATGATGCGAAACGCCTCAAGCACCCCGGTTTCAGACAGCTCACGGGCGACGGTCAGCAGAGTATTGGCGGCGTGTTCATCACATAGCTCTGCCATATGCGCGATCTCTTCCTGCGCAACACCCAGGGCGGCCTCGACCGATGGGGCCCCGTAGAATTGCACGAAATGTTCCGCCAAATTCCGGGCAATCTGGTCGATCTCGGCCTGTTCAACCTGCGTCACCGCTACAAAGGTCACCCGGCCGAATGTCTCAACCCCCAACCAACCATTCGCAAAGGCCTGGCGGGCTTTACCCTCCAAATCGCCTTCGCCCCAATTCGAAAACTCGAACCCGCCTGAAATGCACCACTCACCCGTTCGCGCCGGAGAATGAAACACATTCGTGTCGCTTTCATCGAAATGGATCGCACGGGCCAGTTTCATCATCCGTTCTCCAGTAAGTCAGTCAGCGGGTGCAGGCGGGTGTCCGCACCATTGCGGATAAGCATGCCAAACCGTTCATCAGTGCCCAAAAAGACCCCGATCTCGCCAAAGGGTTCGCCAACACCACGCAGCAGGCCCAACCATTCGCTGTGCAACGGCGCGTTGCCGTCTTCTTGCCAACGGTTGAGCCATGTCAGCATATGGCGCGACCAGCTTTCAATCAGTTGGACAGGCTGGACCTCGGCACACCCTTCATCGTAGAGCGCTGTGATATCCGGGGCCTGGCCTGGCGCGGTGCTGGTCTGTAGCAAGGCCAGCTCCCAGCCGACAATCAACCAGTCAGGCTCAATCTGAGGGTCTGAAGTCGACGCAGCAACCTGAAACTTGCCGCAGGTCGCACCATTCACACAGATAGGGCCGCCCCAGTCCAGATGAACGGCAACCTCGGGCGGGGCTAGAGCGCCCAGCGCATTCTGAAACCCAACTCCGCAAAGCGGCAACATCACCATGGCATCCTGCAATGGAACCTCAGGTGCAAATACAATGGCAACGCGCAAACGGTTGGCCTGAATATTGTAGACCACCGTTCCGGCATCACAGCCCAGCGCTGCCATCGCCTGGGCGCGTTCGAACGGGTCTTCCCCGCCCTGAACGCCATGTCCAGTCAGCAACGGAGGAAAGACCGGCTGGGTCATGCATTGCCCTTGGTGATCATGTCGCGGGCAATCTTGCGGAAAGCTTCGGCCTGTGCGCTGTCCGGCTTGCTGACAACGATGGGCGCGCCCCCATCCGCCGCAACCCGGATATCCAGATGCAGCGGAATCTCACCAAGCAGCGGAATGCCCAGCGCCTCGGCCTCAGCGGCGACGCCGCCATGGCCGAACACGTGCTCCTCATGACCGCAATTCGAACAGATATGGGTCGACATATTCTCGATCATTCCAATAATCGGCGTCTTGAGCTGATTGAACATATCGATCCCTTTGCGCGCGTCGATCAGGGCCACGTCCTGCGGGGTCGACACCACGATGGCCCCGTCCACCTTGAACTTCTGGCTGAGCGTCAGTTGCACATCGCCGGTGCCCGGCGGTAGGTCGACAATCAATACATCCAATGCTCCCCACTGAACCTGCCCCATCATCTGCTGAAGCGCGCCCATCAGCATCGGACCACGCCAGACGACCGCCTGCCCTTCGTTGGTCATCAGTCCCATCGACATCATCGTGACGCCATGATTGCGCAGGGGCAGGATCGTTTTGCCATCCGGGCTGGCCGGGCGGCCAGAGACACCCAGCATCCGAGGCTGTGATGGGCCATAGACATCAGCATCCAACAACCCGACACGCCGCCCTTCTGCAGCCAAAGCACAAGCCAGATTTGCGGATACGGTGGATTTACCGACTCCGCCCTTACCGGATGCAACGGCGATGATCCGATCGACACCCGGAACGGCCTGCGGACCTGTCTGAGATGGTTTCGGCTTGGGCTTCAGTTCAGGCGGGGCCTTTTCGGAATGCGCGGTCATCATGGCGGAAACCTTGTCGACCCCCTCCACCAACTGCGCAGCATGCTCGGCGGCGGCGCGCACCGGCTCCATCCGCTCTGCCTGTTTCGGATCAATCTCAAGCACAAAGCGCACTGTATCGCCATCGACATTCAACGCGCGGACAACTCCGGCGCTGACGATATCCTGGCCTGAAACCGGATCGGTGATTTTCTTCAGGTTCGCCAGAACCGCGTCACGAACACTCATGCCATTACCCTTTTGGTTTGCCCGGTCGTTGGGATACGTTTCATTGCATGTGTCTCCGTCTTTTTTTCGTTCATTTGACGCATTCGGGCGCAGGCCGATAAGCTGCCTTTATGCGGGTTACCTCCTTTTGCCTGAGCTTGCTGCTCTCTGCTACCCCCTCTTGGTCGCAAGAGGCGCTGGGGCTTGCCGCCCCGGATGAGGTTACAGACTCTGGTCTGTTGCAACATATTCTTCCGCGTTTTTCTCTCAAGACCGGGATACGCGTCGTTGCGGACGATACCGGCGCTATGTCTCTGGGTGGATCACCGCCAGGCGATCCGGTTTTCGCGCGTCACGGGGTCACTTACCACCTGCGCATACTGGACGACACAAAGCAGCTTCGGTTTCGGGACTGGCTGCTGTCTGACATCGGCAAGCGCACCGTTGAGAGTTTCGCGCCCGAAAGCGGCCCGCCCTATTCCGCCAGCTTAACGGTCGAGGCCGCGACCGAGACCGACAAGATCGACGGCGACGCTGTCCTGGGTGCGGAGCTGTCGATGACCCATTGCGGGCGCTGCCATGTGATCGGTCCGCAGAACCAGATGAACGGGCTTGGCTCCACCCCCTCTTTCGCCGTGCTGCGGGCTATGCCGGACTGGTCCGAACGGTTCGAGGCCTTCTTTGCCCTGAACCCTCATCCCGCTTTCACACAGATTGAGGACGTAACCCCGCCCTTTGACCCTCTGCGTCCTTCGCCAATCCACCCGGTCGAGATGACGCTGGAGGAGTTAGAGGCGATTCTGGCCTTTGTCTCGGCCATCGAGGCAGCAGATCTGGGCGCGCCGCTACAGCTTCAATGATCCTTTCTTTTCGAGAAATAGTCCTCGGTCGTGACGACTTTGGGTTTCGGGTTTGACTGAAACGGGTTGTCCTTGTGCTGGAACTGCGCGTTCACACGACAGTTGTCACACATCTGGATCATGCGCGCCTGTTCGGATGTCGCAAACATCGGATGCGTACCAGACAGCTTTTCCATGATACGTTCGACGGTCGATTTGACACCAAAGAGGGCACCGCATTCCACACATGCAAAAGGGTCTTCTTCGTTCAACACGTCCTGAGACAGGGCCGCATCACTTAAATCCAGTTGCGGAACCAGAGTTATTGCATTCTCGGGACAGATTGTCCGGCACAGACCACATTGCAGACAGGCATCCTGTTGAAAGTTCAGCTGCGGCATATCCGGGTTGTCGGCCAAAGCGCCTGACGGACAAAGGGACACGCAGCTGAGGCACAATGTACAGGCGTCCGTATCCACCGCGATGGCCCCATAGGGTGCATTCTCGGGCAAGGGCAACGGGGCTGCGGCCTGCGGGTTCAGCGCCTGTGCGGCCAGTCGCGTAATCTGCCTGCGATTTCCCAGCGGCAGAACCGGGTCGGCCAAGGGGGGCGGCACGTCCTGCGCATATAGCAGGTCGGACAGCGCATCGGGATCAGCCTGGTCGATCAGTGCCATCCCTGCAGTCCCAGCGATAGCCTGCGCCAGCGCCAGTTCGCGGTCCAAGGCATCCCTTTCGGTTGTTGGGGCCAGCAGCACATCAACCCGCGCAAACCCATGCGCCAGCGCGGCCAGAATCTCGGCATGGCCAAAGCCCGAGATCACGTTCAGTTCTAGCGGGATCACATCCGCTGGAATCCCGCGACCGAAACGGGCGGACAGACGGATCATTTCGGCCCCATGCGCGTCATGCACCAACAGCCGGGGCGTTTGCCCGCCTGCGCGCCGGTAGGTGCGCGACAGAATGTGCATCCGTGACAGCAGCGCAGAAACGGGCGGATCCTCGTAAGTTATCGCGGTAGATGGGCAAACCGCCGCGCATTCTCCGCACCCTGCGCAAACCATAGGGTCGATGGCTACATGTTCGCCCGCAGGGGTGATCGCCCCCGTCGGGCAGATATCCAGGCAATTCGTACACCCGACCTGTTCGGCACGGGAATGCGCACATAGGGATTCTTCCAGCCGGACATAGAGAGGTTTTTCAAATGTCCCGACCAGTTGGATGGCCTCGAACGACAGACGCTCCACGGCCACCGCATCTTTGGGATCTTCCCGCAAATACCCCTCGCGCTTGGACGGGGCCTGCACCAGAGGCATGCCGCCCGTCAGATCAACAACCATATCGCATGAGGAGTTCGCCCCGTCGCGTGGTTCGGTCCAGCCAAAAGCCCCGCGTCCTCCGGGTTCAAGCTGCTGCAACGCATCCAGCTTTATCGAAAACCCGCCCAGCGCACCGGTCACCAAACGAACGCGCCCGCGTATCACATCAAAGCGGCGCGACATGGGCTCTGTGTCATCAGTGGTCAAAACTGTCACGGCCAATATGTCCGAGAGGCGTTCAGCCAACTCAAAACTTACTGCGCCGGGCCCGACTATGAAACACGTCCCTTCGCTGACCACATCGACACTGGGTGTGATCGGCTGAGGCAACACCGCCTCAGCAGCCAGCGCGGCCATTTTGGGGGCAGCATCCTGCCCTTGTTCAGACCACCCGGCACGATCGCGAAGATCGACAAACCCTGGCACTTCGACACCTAACTCATCGGCCAGTGCCAGAAAAACATCCTGCTCTTGTGTACAGGCTATTACGACTTTGCCCTCTTGCAGCGGCTGTGCGACACTTTCCAGTTCTTTCGTACATAATGCGGTGTGAATTCTGGAGCAGGCGACATCGCAAGCTGACGATAGTTTCTCAGCGTCAATGGTTTGCGTTCCCGCACAGTCACATAGCAGCAATCTCGTACCCATAACCTCCCCCCGGATGTCCTCCCCAGTCCAAGGTCAGCTTAGAACCTCTGAAGAAAGTAGCAATGCCCGTGGGGGCCGGATCGCCGGAACAAAGCCCGATAAGAGCCGCGAGGACCGTAAACAATCGGTGAAAGGTGCATATTCGACCACCCAAGGACTTGGCAGGAAGCTACTTTGTGTACCATAGTAGACCCTGAGGAAGGCAGGGGAGAGCTTTCCAGGGAGGACTTAGTGGCCAAGGCCGCCAGCCAGATTGAAATGCCAATCGGCGTCGTCGTGCGCAAAACACCCGGGGTTACACGCTGGGCGCAATGGAACTGGCGCGCCGTCGCCGTGCTGCCCGGCGCTGGACCGGCCGATTGGCTGGAGATGCGGCGCGAGGGTGAAGCGGTCGAATACCATGCAGCCACCCTGCCCCTGACCCTGTGGTCAGATGAGGCCGAAGCCTACATGGTCAACCTGTCGGACGGGCAACCCTCGATCTATCTGGTCCTGCGCGATGCGCTGGATGGAACACAGCCGATGGACGCGGTGCTGGTGACCGCCTCACCGTTCGAAGGACAGGATTACGCCGATACCGGCGAAGAGCTTGTCGAGAAAATCCCAATGACTGATGGGCTGATCGCTTGGGTACGTGATTTCGCACTGGAGCATCATCGCAACGAAGTCTTCGTCAAGCGCCGCCGTGATAAGAAACGCACCGATCTGGTTGAGGACGGCAAAGGGGATGTACGCATCCGGCAGGACTCGGATGTTTTCCGCGCCCCGCGGAGGATTGTGCAATGACAGAAACCCGCGATTTCTGGTCGCGACGCAAAGCCGCCGTTCAGGCTGAGGCCAAAGCCGAGGTTGTAGCAGCACAAGAACAGGCTTTCGCTGAACAGCGGGGCGAGCTGGAAGAAAAGACTGACGCTGAAATTCTGGCGGAATTCAATTTGCCCGACCCTGATCAGTTGGAAGTTGGTGACGACGTCTCGGGCTTTATGGCCAAGGCAGTGCCTGACCGATTGCGCCGCCGCGCCCTTCGGCAGCTCTGGCGTCTGAACCCGGTTCTGGCCAATGTCGATGGGCTGGTGGATTACGGCGAGGACTATACCGACGCCGCCTGCGTGATCGAAAATATCCAGACCGCCTATCAGGTCGGCAAGGGAATGCTGGCCCATATCGAGGCTTTGGCCGCTCAGACCGAAGAGGAAGACGCAGCGCCTGAGGTTGAAGACCCAACATCAGAGCCTGAGCCTGAGTTGCCCGAAACGCCCGAGGTACACTCGGCAGAACCTGTAATGATTTCTGAAATCGACGACCCGGATGAGGCAGAGCTTACGCCTGCCCCACGCCGCATGAAGTTTGAATACGAAGGATAACCGTATGACCGCAAGCAACGCGCAAAACCTGGACGTCTCAGCCGAGGATCGTCTGCGCGCGGATTTCTATAACTTCCTTGGGCTGCTGCTTGCGGCGCCTCCGGATCAGATGCTGCTGTCTCAGGTTACTGGTCTGACCGGCGATGAAACCGATCTGGGTCAGGCTATCAAGGCCATGTCGCGGGTCGCCAAGGTGACCAAACCCGCGGCTGCCGAACGCGAATTCAATGCCTTGTTCATTGGGCTGGGGCGCGGGGAACTGCTGCCCTATGCCAGTTTCTACCTGACTGGATTCCTGAACGAAAAACCGCTGGCGCAACTGCGCAACGACATGGCGGTTCGTCAGATCACACGAGCGCAGAACGTGTTTGAACCCGAAGACAATATCGCCTCGTTGATGGAGATGATGGCGGGTATGATCGTCGGTCGCTTTGGCGCGCCCGCCTCGCTGGAGGATCAAAAAGCGTTCTGGAACAAGCACATCGGCCCCTGGGCCGCACATTTCTATTCAGATTTGGAAGCTGCGGAAAACTCGGTTTTCTATGCCTCGGTCGGCACCGCCGGTCGGGTTTTCATGGAAATCGAGCGTGAAGCCTTTCGAATGACGGCGGGATGATCCCGCCATTCGCCAGCGCCCCAATAGGCGCTAGATCGCAATTGGGAAAGGAGGATCCCATGAGCAAAACCAAGGAAGAAGGCGCCACGCGCCGTGACTTCTTGAAACTGGCCGGAACCGCAGCGCCCGCTGCAGTTGCCGCCGCCAGCCTGAGCGGACAAGCCGAGGCAGCCGAGCTGCCGACGGATGAGACCCGCATGCAGGACACCGCGCATACGCGCGCATATCTGGACAGCGCCCGGTTCTGAACCCCGGACGATGTCACCACCCGACTGACGGTTGCGATTGGCCCTGACGTCGGCACCAACAGTACCAAGCCAGCCATCGCTAACATGGCCAGCAAGGGAGGAAAGAAATGCTTAGGAAAAAGACCAACGGGGTTGCGAGACGCTCCCAGCGGACAAGTATCCTGTCCCAGGTCGGCGAGAAAACCGTCGATCGCCGCGCGTTCCTGCGCGGATCGGGCCTGACGATCGGCGGGTTGGCCGCGATCAGCGCCACGGGTGGAACCGTGACGCCAGCCAGTGCCCAGTCAGCGGCCAATCAAGCCGTCGAAAACATCAAATCCATATGCACGCATTGCTCGGTCGGCTGTACCGTTGTGGCCGAGGTGCAGAACGGCGTCTGGATCGGGCAAGAACCCGGCTGGGACAGCCCTTTCAACCTAGGTGCGCACTGCGCCAAGGGGGCCTCGGTCCGTGAGCACGCCCATGGTGAACGCCGCCTGAAATATCCGATGAAAAAGGAAGGCGGCGAGTGGAAGCGCATCAGCTGGGAAGAGGCGATCAACGAGATCGGCGACGGCATGATGAACATCCGCGAAGAATCCGGACCGGACAGTGTGTACTGGCTGGGTTCCGCGAAACATAACAACGAACAGGCCTATCTGTTCCGCAAGTTCGCCGCCTATTGGGGCACGAACAATGTGGACCATCAGGCCCGTATCTGCCACTCGACTACTGTTGCGGGTGTTGCGAATACATGGGGCTACGGCGCCATGACCAACAGCTATAACGACATCCACAACTCCAAGGCTATCTTCATCATCGGTGGCAACCCGGCTGAGGCACACCCGGTCTCTCTGCTGCATGTTCTGCGCGCAAAAGAGCAGAACAACGCGCCGCTGATCGTTTGCGACCCGCGCTTTACGCGCACCGCAGCGCATGCGGATGAGTATGTCCGGTTCCGCCCCGGCTCTGACGTGGCTCTGATCTGGGGTATCCTCTGGCACATCTTCGACAACGGCTGGGAGGACAAGGAGTTCATCCGCACCCGTGTCTGGGGCATGGATCAGATCCGTGAAGAGGTCGCCAACTGGAACCCGGAAGAAACTGAGCGTGTGACCGGCGTACCCGGATCACAGCTTAAGCGCGTGGCGCGCACCATGGCCAACAACCGTCCTGGCACGGTGATCTGGTGCATGGGCGGCACCCAGCATACCAATGGCAACAACAACACACGCGCCTATTGCGTGCTGCAGCTGGCTTTGGGCAACATGGGAACGTCGGGCGGTGGCACCAACATCTTCCGTGGCCACGACAACGTGCAGGGTGCGACGGACCTTGGTGTTCTGTCCCATACCCTACCCGGCTATTATGGCCTGTCCGCAGGGGCATGGGGCCATTGGGCGCGCGTTTGGGGTGAAGACCCTGAATGGCTGTCCGGCCAGTTCGCCTCGATCAAGGACAAGGAGGGCAAGGATAAACCGCTGCAGAATGAGCGCGGCATCCCGGTCTCTCGTTGGATCGACGGTGTTCTGGAAGACCCCGCCAACATGGATCAGGACAACAATGTCCGCGCCATGGTTCTGTGGGGGCACGCTCCGAACTCGCAAACCCGTGGGCCGGAAATGAAGACGGCGATGGAAAAGCTGGACATGCTGGTCGTGATCGACCCGTATCCCACCGTTTCCGCCGTTCTGCATGATCGGACCGATGGCGTTTACCTACTGCCGGCCTGTACGCAGTTCGAAACCCGTGGCTCGGTCACGGCCTCGAACCGCTCGTTGCAGTGGCGCGACAAGGTGGTCGAACCACTGTTCGAAAGCCTGCCGGACGAGGTCATCATGGCCAAGTTCGCCAACAAATTCGGCTGGGCGGATCGGTTCTTCCGCAATATCGAGATGGAGGACGCCGAAACCCCGAATGTTGAAAGCATCACGCGTGAGTTCAACTCGGGCCTCTGGACCATCGGCTATACCGGCCAGTCGCCGGAGCGTTTGAAAAGCCACATGGCCAATCAGCACACGTTCGACAGAACCACGCTGCAAGCTATAGGTGGACCAAACGACGGCGAATACTACGGTCTGCCCTGGCCGTGCTGGGGAACGCCAGAGATGGGTCATACGGGGACACCAAACCTCTATGACATGTCCAAACCGGTGGCCGAAGGTGGCCTGACCTTCCGCGCGCGCTTTGGCGTGGAACGTGATGGTGACAACCTGCTGGCCGAAGGGGTCTATAGCGTTGGGTCGGAAATTCAGGACGGATACCCTGAGTTTACGATGCAGATGCTGATGGATCTTGGTTGGGACGGCGATCTGACGGCCGAAGAACGTGCGGCCATTGACGCCGTTGCGGGGCCAAAGACCAACTGGAAAACCGACCTGTCAGGCGGCATCCAGAGGGTTGCGATTGCACATGGCTGTGCGCCCTTTGGCAACGCCAAGGCCCGCACCGTGGTCTGGACTTTCCCGGACCCGATCCCGTTGCATCGCGAGCCGCTTTATACCAACCGGCGCGATCTGGTAGAAGACTATCCGACCTATGAGGATCGTCAGTCCTATCGCCTGCCAACCCTGTATGCCTCGATCCAGAAGAACGACTTTTCAAAGGATTACCCGATAATCCTGACGTCTGGTCGTCTGGTCGAGTATGAGGGTGGCGGCGAGGAATCCCGGTCGAACCCCTGGCTGGCCGAGTTGCAACAGGACATGTTTGTCGAGATCAACCCCCGTGATGCCAACAATCTGGGCATTCGCGATGGGGCTCAGGTCTGGGTCGAAGGGCCTGAGGGCGGCAAGGTCAAGGTGATGGCGATGCTGACCAACAGGGTTGGTGCCGGCGTGGCCTTTATGCCATTCCACTTTGGCGGCCATTTCCAGGGTCAGGATCTGCGGGACAAATACCCCTCAGGCGCTGATCCCTATGTGCTGGGAGAAAGTTCGAACACCGCCCAGACCTATGGCTATGATTCAGTAACCCAGATGCAGGAGACCAAAGCGACTCTCTGCAAGATCTCAGCAGCGTAAGGAGGACGACAATGGCTAGAGCAAAGTTTCTCTGCGACGCTGAACGCTGCATCGAATGCAACGCCTGCGTAACCGCGTGTAAGAACGAGCACGAGGTGCCCTGGGGCATCAACCGCCGCAGAGTGGTGACGATCAATGACGGCGACCCGGGCGAACGCTCGATATCGGTTGCCTGTATGCATTGCTCGGATGCGCCTTGTATGGCGGTGTGCCCGGTTGACTGCTTCTATCAGAACGAAGAAGGGGTCGTCCTGCACTCCAAGGACCTGTGTATTGGCTGCGGCTATTGCTTCTATGCGTGCCCGTTCGGCGCGCCGCAATACCCGCAGGCGGGCAACTTCGGATCACGTGGCAAGATGGACAAATGTACCTTCTGCGCCGGTGGCCCCGAGGAAACGCATTCGACCGCAGAGTTCGCCAAATACGGTCGCAACCGGATCGCAGAAGGCAAACTGCCCATCTGCGCCGAGATGTGTTCCACCAAGGCCCTGCTTGCCGGTGACGGCGACGTGGTATCGGCCATCTATCGCGAACGCGTCGTGGCGCGCGGTTTCGGGTCTGGCGCCTGGGGGTGGGGCACAGCCTACGACCAAAAAGACGGCTGATCCTTGGCCAAACCTTCTCCGGCGCGCAAACCGTGTGCCGGGGAGCACTAAGATTTTTCGACGAAAATCTTTGCCCGCCCAGAAAAGGGCCTACGCCAATGACCGCGTCACGAGGTTCATATGACTTTCCTGCGACTTCTGTTCTGTCTCATTGTTTTGACTGTTCCTGCCCTTGCTCAGGATGCTCCGGATCGCAATTCGACGGGTGGTGCGACCACGCTCGAGGATATCTTGGCCCGGCAGCGTGGCGAGACGGTCGATAACGGTTATCGCTCAGGTAACACCGGTCAAGGCAACGCCGAAGGTCTGATGGGCCAGCTGGGCACACGTGGCGTGGCGTCTGACAGCGACGTCTATCGCGCTTTGCGGTATGGCTCCGCGGATGTGACCGTTTCGTCGAACGGTCCTGCGGCCAGCGTCTTGATACAGGACGGTGGCATGTGGTGGTTGAATTTCCGAACAGGCCCATTGCGCGATTACGGCACGTATATTCTGGCCGGGATGCTTGGCATTCTGCTGCTGTTCTTCTTGATCCGGGGTAAAATCCGCATTGATGGTGAAAAGACGGGACGCACGGTTACGCGTTTCTCGGGCTTTGAGCGGTTCGGACATTGGCTGTTCGCGGGCTCTTTCCTGATCCTTGGCCTGACCGGTTTGCTGACCCTTTATGGTCGAGACTTTCTGATCCCGATCTTCGGGAAAGAAGGTTTTGCAGCCATAGCGCAGGGCTGCAAATGGCTGCATAACAACCTCGCCTGGGCCTTCATGCTGGGTTTGATCATGGTCACTGTGAACTGGATCGCCCACAACATCCCCAACCGCACCGACCTGAAATGGCTGGCCGCCGGCGGCGGGTTGTTCACGAAAGGCAGCCATCCCCCGGCCAAAAAATTCAACGCGGGTCAAAAGATCATCTTCTGGGCCTGTATCCTGCTGGGCGTATCGATCAGCCTGTCTGGCCTGTCTCTGCTGTTCCCGTTTGAGATGCCGCTGTTTGCTAAGACCTTCTCAATCGCAAATGCCACCGGCATCCCGCAGATGTTGGGTCTGAACCTTCCGGTGCAGATGTCCCCCCAAGAAGAGATGCAATATGCTCAGGTTTGGCACGTGATGGTCGCCTATGTCTTCATCGCCATCATCATCGCGCATATCTACCTGGGCTCGGTGGGGATGGAGGGCGCTTTCGACGCGATGGGCACCGGCGAGGTCGAGGAACAATGGGCGCGTGAGCACCACTCGCTTTGGCTCGAAGAGGTACAGGAAAAAGAGGCCAATAAGGCAGTGGCCTCGCCTGCGGAATAGATGCGCAGTCTAATCCTAGCACTGGTGTTGACCCCCCTGCCCGCTTTGGCCGAGTTCTTCACGCTGAAAGGTCATGGCGGTCCGATCATGGGGATTGCCTCCGCGCCGGACGGCCGGATTGCGACGGCCAGCTTCGACAACTCCGTCGGCCTGTGGTCAGACCGCACGCCGCAATGGCTTGAGGGGCACGAGGCTGCCGTGAATAGCGTCGCCTTTGGCGACACAGCGATCTATTCCGCTGGTGACGACTTTACCCTGCGCCGGTGGCCGGATGGCCAAATCCTCGGGCGGCACAAGGGCAAGATCGTCGATATTGCTGTTTCAAACTCCTACATCGCCACTGCCAGTTGGGACGGCACGATAGGGGTTTGGCCGCTTGACGGGTCAGAGCCAAAGATATTGGGGCCCACAGGCAGCGGTGTGAATGCTGTTGTGTTCACACCAAACGGAGATGCGGTGTATACCGGCGGGGTTGATGGGGCGGTTCGTCTTTGGGATGTCGCAACCGGTCAGGAAAAACTGCGACTGGTTGATAACGGGTTCGGCATCAACGAACTGGTCCTGAATCCCCATGAAAACTGGATTGCCTATGGGGCCGTCGATGGCGTCACGCGCATTCGTGATCTGACTACAGGCGACGAGCATGATTTCACCCTGGACCGCCGTCCAATCCTTGCGCTGGCTCTCAGCCCGGACCGCAGCTTGCTGGCGGTGGGGGACGGAGAGGGTCATATCATGTTGGTCGATACCATCGACTGGCGCATCGCACAGGATTTCCGGGCCACATTGCGCGGCCCGGTCTGGGCGCTGGCCTTCTCAACCGATGGTAAAAACATCTATGCAGGTGGTATAGATGAGGCGATGTATAGCTGGCCGGTATCTGACCTTGGCGACCAACAACAGATGGCCGCGACTGAACCTAGTTTTCTGAAGAACCCTGACCAGATGGACAATGGCGAGCGCCAATTCGTGCGCAAATGCTCGATCTGCCACAGCCTGACGGCGGACGGGCACAGACGTGCTGGACCTACGCTCTCTGGTGTATTTGGTCGCCGGGCGGGCAGCTTACCGGAATATTTCTACTCGGACACGCTGCAAGACTCTGATATCATTTGGAATGGCGAGACGATAAATGCCCTTTTCGACCAAGGACCAGACCATTACATTCCGGGATCGAAGATGCCCATGCAACGGATTACACAAGCGGATGACCGCAAAGATTTGATCGCCTTTCTGCGCCGCGTCACGGCACCGGAAAACTGAACCGGAGGTAAATATGAAAGCCTTTCTAGCCGCTGTTGCCACGATGGCTGTAATTGCCGTCGCTGCGCCATTTGCCTTAGGCCAATTCGGATTCAGCGCGGCGAATGCCAGCGCGGGTTCGGCCGTGCGCCTCGACTGAATGTCAGAATACCTGACCACCAAAGAACTGGCCGACCTGCTGCGCATTGGCGAGCGTAAAGCCTATGACCTTGCTTCATCCGGCGAGGTCCCCTGTGTCCGGGCCATGGGCAAACTCTTGTTTCCAAGGGCCGAAGTCATTGCCTGGCTGAACGCATCGCGCAGCGGACCGCAGGTCGCAGAACCGTCGCTGCCGCCGATCGTGGCGGGCAGTCATGATCCGCTGTTGGATTGGGCTCTGCGGGAAAGCGGGTCGGGCCTGGCAACTTATTATGACGGCTCATTTGACGGCTTGAATCGCCTGAAAGAACGATCAGCGCAGGCTGCGGCGCTGCATATCCACGAGACAGACGGATTTAACACGCAATCTCTCCAGGACCATCTGGGAGAGGCACCCGTCATTCTGTTCGAACTAGCAAAACGCCAGCGTGGGCTACTGATGGCCCCCGGTGTGACTGGGATATCGGACTTTTCTGACCTCCGGGGCCGTCGCATTCTTCTTCGTCAGGACAGTGCCGCCAGTCAACGGTTGTTCGACACGCAACTGCAGGCGCACGGCCTGAACCGAGACGATCTGGATACCCTGCCGACCTGCGCACGTACCGAAGAAGAGCTGGCCATAGCCCTGCATGACAGCAAAGCCGATGCCGGATTCGGCCTGGGTGCGCTTGCGGGGCTGTACAATCTGGGCTTTGCCCCGACCCATACCGAACGCCTGGACCTTGCCATCTGGAGGCGCGCCTATTTCGATGGCCCGATGCTTCGGTTGCTCGGCTTTGTGCAATCCGACCGCTTTGCCACCCGGGCAGAAGAATTCGGCGGGTATGACTTGTCGGATCTGGGAACCATCCATCACAATGGAGCCAGCGGATGACCCTATTGGGCGTTGGGAAAGAACAGCTGTTGGCCGTCGTGCGTGTAAGATGCGATGGCCGCCTGCCCTTCGGGTCCGGTCAACCAGTCAATAAAGCGCTGCCCCGAGGCCGCCCGCACTTTGGGATGCTTGTCAGGGTTCACAAGAATAATCCCATATTGATTAAACAGGCGCGGATCGCCCTCAACCATGACCTCAAGGTTTCCCTTGTTGCCAAAGCTCTGCCAGGTCGCCCGATCCGTCAGCGCATAGGCACCCATCCCACTAGCCACGTTCAGTGTCGCCCCCATCCCGGATCCAGTTTCCCGGTACCAAGTGCCCGAAGCGTCGGTCGGGTCGATACCGGACGAGGCCCAATGGCCCAATTCTGCCTTATGCGTCCCGCTGTCATCCCCGCGTGAGGCGAAGGGCGCCTTGGCCTTAGCCACGGCGGTCAGCGCCGCGATAATGTCAGTCCCACCTTTCACTTTGGCGGGATCGGATTTTGGCCCTACAAGGACAAAATCATTGTACATCACGTCCGACCGCTCAACACCCCAACCATCTGCCACAAACTTCTCTTCGGCAGGTTTGGCGTGAACCAGCAAGACGTCCCCGTCACCGTTGATCGCATTGCGGATCGCCTGCCCTGTACCAACAGCCACCACGCGGACATCAATCCCGCTTTCGGCTTCAAAGCCTGGCAGGATATGGTCGAACAAGCCCGAATTCTGAGTCGACGTGGTTGATTGGACTACAATAAATGGGGTTTCGGTCAATGCGGCTGTAGTGTTCAGGCCAAGCGCTATTACTGCAGCCCCGACGAATTTGCGGATCATTTGAACTCCATATTCAGATTAGGTTACCAGACCACCGGCAACAAACCGGCGCGCGGCGTCACTTGTCGGGGCATCCAGAACTTGTTTGGCAGCACCGTGTTCGACCACGTGCCCGGCCTGCATCATGACGATATCCGCTGCCAGACGGCGTGCCTGACCGATATCGTGGGATACCATGACAATGCGTACCCCACGGTTCGAAGCGCGCAAGATCATCCGTTCGATCATCTGCGTAGCACCAGGATCAAGCGAACTGGTTGGTTCGTCCAGGAACAAAGTCTCCGGGTCCAGCGCCAGCGCGCGCAGGATGGCCAGCCGTTGCGCCTCGCCCCCGGACAGCGATCTGGCGGACTGGCGCGCCTTACCCTCTAGCCCACCTTCGGCCAGCAATTCGTCGATCCGGGATTTGCGAATTGCACGGGACATGCCCTGACGCTTTAGCACAAAATCAAGATTGGCTGACACGGACCGGCGCAACAGAACCGGTCTTTGAAACACCATCGCCTGTCGTGATTTGTGATACGCATTCAGGGCAATCCCGTCCTGCTGAACCCTGCCGCTATCCGGGACGATAAGCCCGTGCAAACAGCGCAAAAGCAGGCTCTTGCCCGCTCCGTTCGGCCCAAGGATCAAAGTTGGTCCCAGCCCCATCAGGGATAACTCTGGCACTTGAAGCAGTGTCTTTCCCTTGCGGGAAATCTGTAAACTGTGAACAGAAAGACATTTCACCATCTCGGGCACCAGATCACGCATGGCGCAACCCTTCCTTCTCGGCCCGCAGGCTAAGCGTGCTGACCATGGCGTTTACTGCGATGGCTATGGCAATCAGGATCGCCCCAAGCGCAAGCGCCAAGGCCAAATTACCCTTGGACGTTTCAAGGGCGATTGTCGTCGTCATCACCCGCGTGACGTGATTGATATTACCGCCAACGATAATAACCGCTCCAACTTCGGCAATCGCACGGCCAAACCCCGCCAGCAATGCCGTAACAAGAGACAGCCGCGCATCCCACAATAGCACCGGAATCGATGCCATCCGCGACAGGCCGAGTGAGCGGAGTTGCTCGGAATATTCCTCGGCCAGCATTTCGACCACTTGACGTGTCAGTGCGGCAACGATCGGGGTCACCAGAACGACCTGAGCAATAATCATCGCCGTCGGTGTGTAGAGCAATTCAAGGACCCCCAACGGGCCGGAACGCGACAGCATCAGATAGACCAGCAAACCTACCACAACCGGGGGCAAGCCCATCAAGGCATTCATCAAGACGATCAGAATCCGCCGCCCTGGAAAACGCGCAACGGCCAAAGCCGCGCCCATGGGCATCCCGATAACGGCAGAAATCAGAACGGCAAAAACAGAGACTTTCAGGGACAACAGAACAATCGCCCACAGCTCCGCATCCCAATGAAGGATTAAAGCAAGCGCCGACCTGAATTCTGTTGTAAAATCCTGCATTATCTACCTGATATCTCCCATGTTGAACAGTTTGCTATAATTTACAGGTAATTACTATGACAAACGCCATACAAGTTCAGTCACATTTTCGACGCTTCCAACAAAAAACGCGGCCCCATTTGGGACCGCGCCATATTCCATCGTGAACCTGACTCAGTTCAGTGCTGCATCCGAAATCTGATGCGTCCAGGCACCTTCGGGTTGTTTTGTGATAACGGGATCAGAACCACCGGCAAGCAGCGTCCCTACAGTGCGCTCAAAATCCGCCGGATCAAGCGATCCGTTTGAGCCCGCAGTCAGCTTGGCAATCTCACCCATCATACGTTTCTGATGCGCTTCGGTTTGGGCGCCAGTCTCGTCATTTTCAAGCACGATATTGGCCGCTTCATCTGGGTTCTCTTCGGCATATTTCCACCCCTTCATCGACGCCCGCACGAAACGTTCCATCTTGTCGACAAATGCCGCGTCGCTCAGGTTCTCTTCAAGAACGTACAGGCCGTCTTCCAGCGTGGCGACGCCCTGATCTTCGTATTTGAATGTGACCAGTTCGTCGGGGCTGACGCCGGAATCTATGACCTGCCAGTATTCGTTATAGGTCATGGTGCTGATGCAATCAGCCTGACGCTGCAGCAGCGGGTCGACATTAAAGCCCTGCTTCAGAACCTCGACGCCATTTTCGCTCTTGCCACCGGTATCAATGCCCAGCTGGCTCATCCAGCTCATGAAGGGGAATTCGTTGCCAAAGAACCAGACGCCCAGTGTCCGGTTCTTAAGGTCTTCTGGTGCGGAAATACCGGCATCTTTCCAGCAGGTCAGCATCATACCCGAGCTTTTGAAAGGCTGGGCAATATTCACCAGCGGCAGGCCCTTTTCGCGCGCGGCCAACGCAGCTGGCATCCACTCGACCGTCACGTCAGCGCCCCCACCGGCAATGACCTGTGTCGGCGCTATGTCCGGGCCGCCTGGCAGAATTGTGACATCAAGACCTTCTTCTTCGTAGAACCCTTTGTCTTTGGCCACGTAATAACCTGCGAACTGAGCTTGCGTGACCCATTTCAACTGCAATGTCACCTCATCCGCCGACCAGGCTGCACTGGCGGCCAGGCTAAAGGCGGCAACCGCCCCGCTGAGTATCTTTTTCATCTTCACATCTCCTAGTTTCAGTTGGCGCCCCATTTTTCATTTTTGGGGTCTGTTGAATTCTTATCCGCGTTGCGACGGGTGCCAGAAGGTCACCGCCTTTTCGATCATGGCCACCAGACCATAAAATGATGTCCCGGCCAAAGCCGCCACTACGATCTCGGCCCAGACCATATCCAGTGAGAGCTGCCCCACGCTGGTTGATATCCGAAACCCCATGCCAAGCGTCGGTGAGCCAAAGAACTCGGCCACGATAGCGCCGATCAATGCAAGGGTGGTGGATATCTTGAGACCATTGAAAACAAATGGCATCGCGGCAGGCAAGCGCAGCTTCAGAAAGCTCTGCCAATACGTGGCGGCATAAGTCTCCATCAAGTCGCGCTGCATTGCTGTCGCCTCGCGCAGCCCGGCGACGGTGTTCACCAGCATTGGGAAAAAGACCATCACGACAACCACCGCCGCTTTGGAGTGCCAGTCGAACCCGAACCACATGACCAGAATCGGCGCGGTGCCAACAATCGGAAGAGCGGCCACGAAGTTGCCCACGGGCAAAAGCCCAAGGCGCAGAAAATCCCACCGGTCCACTGCAATCGCCATCAGGAAGGCGGCTCCACAGCCGATGATGTAACCGCTCAGCGCGCCCTTGATGATGGTTTGCACGAAATCCATCCAAAGCGTTGGCAAACTGTCCCAGAACCGAATCCAGATAACCGATGGAGCGGGCAGAATGACCAAAGACACCTCAAGGCCGCGCACTAAAAGCTCCCAGATGACGATGATAGTCAGACCAAAGATCAGCGGAGCCAGAAACCGGACCATCCGCGTATCAGCATAAGGCCCGCTGGCCAAGCGGCTGTTCAACCACCATCCCAACAGCCACACACCGAGTGCGCCCAGAATTGGTATCATTGCGCAATCCCCATCCGTTTCAGGACCGACTTTTCAATCAGCCCCAGAAGCCCCACAAGACAGGCCGCCAGAATCGCCGCCGCAAACAGGGCCGACCAGATTTGCACGGTCTGACCATAATAGCTGCCTGCCAGCAGGCGCGCGCCCAGTCCCGCAACTGCCCCGGTGGGCAATTCCCCCACGATGGCCCCTACCAATGAAGCCGCAATGCCTATCTTCAGCGATGTGAACAGATACGGCATCGAGGCCGGCAAACGCAGTTTCCAGAACCCCTGCGCGTGGCTCGCGCTATAGGTACGCAGCAAATCCAGTTGCATCGCATCCGGGCTGCGCAAACCTTTGACCATGCCCACCACGACAGGAAAAAAGCTGAGATAGGCCGATATGACCGCCTTGGGGATAATCCCCTGCACGCCAACGGAATATAGGACCACAATGATCATCGGGGCCAGAGCGATGATCGGGATGGTTTGGCTGACTATCGCCCAGGGCATGACCGACAGGTCCATGACCCGGCTATGTACGATCCCAACAGCCAGCAGAATTCCCAGACCGGTGCCAATGGCAAAACCCAGTATCGTCGCACTCAGCGTCACCCAGCCGTGATAAACCAGCGAGCGCTTTGAGGTGATTTTCTTCTCAACCGTTGTCTTCCATATCTCAACGGCCACCTGATGCGGAGCGGGCAACCGCGGACGATCCTGTTCCCACGTGGCTGGAATGGCAAAGCTATTGTCCAGAACCAGGCTGAATTCGGACAGATCGCGACGATCTTTTGCCGAGGGTGGCTGAACAGTGGCGCCGGCCCGTTCCTGTTCGGTCAGAACGCCTTTGATATTCATCGGAATACAAGCGGCGTACCAAAAGGCTACTATGACGGCCAGTACCGTCAATACAGCCCAAAATGCCTTGAACCCGCTACTATTCATCCGAATGCCCCGCGCGCAACCCTTCTCGCACCCTATGGGCAACTTCGATGAATTCCGGCGTGTCGCGAATATCGAGCGGCCGCTCTTTCGGCAACGGACTGTCGATCACGTCAGTGATCCGTCCGGGCCGAGGGCTCATCACAACGATCTTGGTGCTCAGATAGACGGCCTCAGGGATGGAATGGGTGACAAACCCAATGGTCTTTTCAGTCCGCGCCCAAAGTGCCAGAAGCTGCTCGTTCAGGTGATCGCGGACAATCTCATCCAACGCGCCAAAAGGTTCGTCCATAAGCAGGATATCCGCATCAAAGGCCAGCGCCCGTGCAATGCTGGCCCGTTGCTGCATTCCACCCGATAACTGCCAGGGAAACTTTCCACCAAACCCTTCAAGATCAACAAGTTCCAAAACCTTGTTTACGCGTTCTTCCTGCTCGGCAGCTGTAAACCCCATGATTTCAAGCGGGAGCTTGATGTTCTTGGAAATGGTGCGCCAAGGGTACAGACCCGCGGCCTGAAATACATAGCCATAGGCCCGATTCCGCCGCGCCTCATCCGGGGTCATACCGTTGACGGTCAATGTCCCGCCGGTCGGAGTTTCCAACGCAGCGATGCACCGCAAAAAGGTGGTCTTACCACAGCCGGAGGGTCCGATGAAGCTGACGAATTCTCCCTTTTCGATGGTCAGGTTCACATCCTTCAGAGCGTGGACCGGCCCGTCATTGGTCTGAAAGGTCAGATCCAGTTGCCGCGCCTCGATTACAGGCGGTGCAGCGGTTTCAATATTCATTCCATCCCCTTGAACTTAAACCGTAATAAGACGTGATATCTGCCACATATTCTGTCATACACCGGTTGCTGGAATACCCGTGCGTACCACCGGTCGCGGCGCTGTCAGCTCTTTCCAAGTACTCAGCGCCTTGTTGACGGTTGTATTGGCCTCGCGTTCAACAAATTGGCCATGGCCTTCCTGAGTCCTGATCTCTCCGTCATGCACTGCAACCTGCCCACGGGTCAGAGTAAAGCGCGGCAAGCCTTTGACCTCTTTGCCCTCAAACACGTTGTAGTCGATCGAAGATTGCTGCGATTTCGCGCTGATCGTCTTGCCTTTCTCAGGATCCCACACCACCAAATCGGCATCGGCACCTACAAGAATTGCGCCTTTTCTTGGGTAACAATTCAATATCTTAGCGATGTTTGTTGAAGTGACTGCCACAAATTCATTTGGCGTCAGCCGACCAGTGTTCACCCCATGAGTCCACAGCATCGGCATCCGGTCTTCCAACCCTCCGGTACCGTTCGGGATCTTGGTGAAATCCCCCACGCCAAAGCGTTTCTGATCCGTCGTAAAGGCGCAATGGTCGGTGGCCACGACACTCAACGAACCAGATTGTAATCCGTTCCACAGGCTATCCTGATGCTGCTTGTTTCGGAACGGAGGGCTCATGACCCGCCGCGCCGCGTGGTCCCAATCCTGGTTGAAATACTCGCTCTCATCCAAAGTCAGATGCTGGATCAAAGGTTCCCCCCACACCCGCTTGCCCTGCATCTTTGCACGCCGAATGGCCTCATGCGCCTCTTCGCACGATGTGTGCACCACATACAGCGGCACTCCGGCCATATCCGCGATCATGATTGCGCGGTTGGTCGCTTCGCCCTCGACCTGCGGCGGACGGGAATAGGCATGTGCCTCGGGGCCTGTATTGCCTTCGGCCAACAGCTTTGCGCTGAGTTCGGCAACAACATCGCCATTCTCGGCATGCACCATGGCCGTTCCACCCAGCTCGGCAAGACGCTTGAACGAAGCATACATTTCATCGTCATTGACCATCAACGCGCCCTTATAGGCCATGAAATGCTTGAACGTGTTGATGCCGCGTGTCTCGATCACCGTCTTGAGGTCATCAAACACCTGCTCGCCCCACCAGGTCACCGCCATGTGGAAAGAATAGTCGCAATTTGCACGTGTCGACTTGTTATCCCAGCGCTTGAGCGCATCCAACAGGCTTTCACCTGGGTTGGGCAGAGCGAAATCAACCACCATCGTGGTTCCTCCAGCCAATGCCGCCCGGGTTCCGCTCTCGAAATCATCGCTGGAATAGGTGCCCATGAACGGCATTTCCAAATGCGTATGCGGGTCGATCCCGCCAGGCATCACATAGCAGCCTGTCGCATCCAGTTCCGTATCACCTTTTAGGTCCGGCCCAATCTCGGTGATCACCCCATGCTCGACCCTCACATCCGCCTGGTAAGACAAATCCGCGGTTACGACGGTCCCGTTCTTGATAACAGTGCTCATATCAATCTCCCTGATGCGGTCTGCGCCGCTTGCTTCATCTGGCTACAAATACCTCGGGGGAGTCGCCCAACGGGCGACGGGGGCAGAGCCCCCTATTCCACAATTCCAGCCGTCTCTACGACCGCATGAAACAGAACATCCGCCCCGGCGGCAGCCCAAACCTTGCTGATTTCTTCGGCTTCGTTATGGCTTAGCCCATCCACACAAGGGCACATCACCATCGCTGTTGGTGCAACCCGGTTGATCCAGCAGGCATCATGACCGGCGCCCGAAATGATATCTGTATGAGAATAACCCAACCGTTCAGCCGCATCGCGCACGGCTGCCACGCAGCCTTCATCAAATTGCACCGGATCAAATCCGCCGACCTTCTCGAATTCGATCTGTAGGCCCATCTCATCCACGATATCTTCGGCCGCTACGCGCAGACGATTTTCCATATCGGTGATCACGTCCAGATCGGGCGAACGGAGATCGACAGTAAACACAACTTTCCCCGGGATCACGTTACGCGAATTCGGAAACACATCAATATGCCCCGCCGCACCCACCGCGTGGGGCGCATGGGACCAAGCAATCTCGTCAACCTTTTCAAGGATACGCGCCATCGCCAATCCGGCATTCTTGCGCATCGGCATCGGCGTAGACCCGGTATGGGCGTCCTTTCCGGTAACGGTAATCTGGGTCCAGCTGAGACCCTGACCATGGGTGACAACGCCGATATCCTTCCCCTCGGCCTCAAGAATGGGGCCCTGTTCGATATGCAGCTCAAAAAAGGCGTGCATCTTTCGGGCGCCAACCTCTTCGTCACCGCGCCAGCCAATGCGGCTCAGCTCATCTCCGAACTTCTTACCATCGGCATCCTCACGGTCATAAGCCCAATCCTGCGTATGCATCCCGGCAAAAACCCCCGAGGACAGCATCGCAGGTGCATAGCGCGTGCCTTCTTCATTCGTCCAGTTGGTCGCAACGATTGGATGTTTGGTCTTGATTCCCAAATCATTGAGCGTGCGGATGATTTCCAACCCGCCCAATACACCCAGAACACCGTCATATTTGCCGCCTGTCGGCTGCGTATCCAGATGTGAACCCACATAGACCGGCAATGCCTCGGGGTTCGTGCCCTCTCGATGCGCAAACATATTGCCCATTTGGTCCAGCCCCATGGTGCACCCGGCCTCTTCGCACCATTTCTGAAACAGCGCGCGGCCTGCCGCATCTTCATCCGTCAAGGTCTGACGATTATTGCCCCCCGCAACACCCGGGCCAATCTTGGCCATCTCCATCAGGCTGTCCCACAACCTGTCGCCATTGATCCTGAGGTTCTGCGCCGGAGCTGCCATCCTAGTCTTCCCTGTTGCTTGCGATTTGCTCGCTTTTGGTGTCTTGATTTGACCATCTGGTCAAACTCACGCTATCACGGGTTCGACATCAGTCAAGAAATAGCAGAGCTCGGTGGGAATTTTTGGCATATTCCGCACTTGCGAGCCCAAAAATCAGACAGGCAAAGACATGTCCAAAGACCGCGCACCAACACGAATTCAGAAAAAAAACCGCGCTGCAATTCTAGAAGCCGCTTTGAACGTGTTTTCTGCCTACGGTTTCCGCGGTGCCACCGTCGACCAGATTGCTGCCGAGGCCGGGTTGAGCAAGCCGAATCTTCTGTATTATTTCCCCTCAAAAGAAGCGATTCACACGGCCCTTCTATCTGGCCTTCTCGAGATTTGGCTGGCCCCCCTCCATGATCTCGACGCCGACGGGGACCCATTGGAAGAGATACGCGCTTATATCCATCGCAAACTGCAAATGAGCCGGGAACTTCCGCGCGAAAGCCGTCTGTTTGCCAATGAACTGGTCCAGGGTGCGCCACGCATACACGATGCATTGTCCAATGATCTCAAAACTTTGATGGATGAGAAGACCGCAATCCTTACGGCCTGGATGGAACAGGGTAAAATCGCGCGCCTCCATCCCTACCACCTAATTTTCTCCATCTGGGCTTTGACACAGCATTATGCGGATTTCGATGTCCAGGTTCGGGCCATTCTTGGCGACGAAGACCCGTATGAAGGTGCTGAACCGTTCATCGACACGCTCTACCGCAAATTGCTGGCGCCTTAGGTTTTCGTTAGCCGGAACCCGCTCACCATGAGCCTAGGATGACGCTACTCTTTTCTTCCCTGTCCACACACAGTTGCCGTGGTAAGGCTTTCGTTGGGTGGGTAGAGCGAGAAGTGGGACATAAGGCGTTCCAAGACTAAGTGAGGAGGCGCGGATATCATCTGATCCGCACCGCCACCCAATAGTTCGCAAACTGCCACAACGCCCCCTCATCGACATCCTGCTCTAAGAAAATTCGACGAGTTTTCTTGGACTACTCGGCGGCTTTCGCCATTGGATTGTTGGGATGGGTTGTCCAGTTGCCATATTCGGGCTGCACTTCTTGTCCCGTGCGCGGGTCGATTTCGCCAGCGGCCATCGGCACCATCGAAATACATCCTTCAACCGGGCACACATCCACGCACAGGTTACAGGCCACACATTCGTCATCCATAACCTCGAACACGCGCTCTTCGGACATTGAAATGGCCTGGTGGCTGGTGTCTTCGCAGGCGGCATAGCAACGGCCACACTTGATGCACTGATCCTGATCAATCTTGGCCTTGGCGACATAATTCAGGTTCAGATATTGCCAGTCGGTCACGTTTGGAACCGCAAGACCGACAATTTCCGAGACGTCCTGATACCCTTTTTCATCCATCCATTTCGACAGGCCCGCCGTCAGTTCGTCAATGATCTTGAACCCATAGGTCATCGCCGCCGTGCAAACCTGAACGTTGCCACAGCCCAGGGCCATAAACTCTGCCGCATCGCGCCAGGTGGTCACACCGCCAATACCCGAGATCGGCAGTCCATGCGTGGCCTGCCCCCGCGAAATCTCGGACACCATCGACAGGGCAATCGGTTTCACCGCAGGGCCACAATAGCCGCCGTGGCTGCCTTTACCGTCAATCGAGGGCTCGGGGCTGAAGCTATCCAGATTGACACTGGTAATCGAATTAATCGTGTTGATCAGCGATACCGCATCCGCACCACCATTCTTTGCGGCTTCGGCAGGCTTGCGGATATCAGTGATATTCGGCGTCAGTTTCACGATGACCGGTCGGTCATAGTATTTCTTGCACCAGCGCGTCACCATCTCGATATATTCAGGCACCTGCCCTACGGCCGCCCCCATACCGCGCTCGCTCATCCCGTGTGGACAGCCAAAGTTCAGTTCGATCCCGTCGGCACCGGTTTCGGCAACACGCGGCAGGATAGCCTTCCAGGCCTCTTCCTCGCACGGCACCATGATCGAGGCGATCAGGGCGCGATCTGGATAATCAGCCTTAACCCGCGCCATTTCTTCAAGGTTTACCTCTAATGGGCGGTCTGTAATCAGCTCGATGTTGTTCAGACCCAACAACCGACGGTCTGCGCCGTAGATCGCCCCATAGCGGGGGCCATTAACATTGACGACCGGTGGACCTTCGGACCCGAGTGTTTTCCACACCACACCGCCCCATCCGGCCTCAAAGGCGCGGCGGACGTTATATTCCTTGTCCGTCGGCGGCGCAGATGCCAACCAATATGGGTTGGGGCTTTCAATTCCCAGAAAGTTCGATTTCAAATCAGCCATTTATCCGGCCTCCCTGATGCTTGCAGGCATCTTGATCATTGAGTTTCACGCAATCAGACTTGCGTGGATATCCATCGCGGCATCGCGCCCCTCGGCCACTGCGGTCACGGTCAGGTCATCCCCGCCTGCGGCGCAGTCGCCTCCGGCCCAGACCGCTTGTACCGACGTGCGCCCGGCGCCCGTGACGGCGATCTTGTTCCCGTCCAACGTCAGCCCTTCGGGCGCTCCTTCCAGCGTCTGACCTATCGCCTTCAGCACCTGATCGGCAGGCAGGCAGGTTTTCTCGCCGGTGCCCTTCAACTGACCGTCATGGCTGGCAGTATACTCCAATTCGATCTCGGCGGCTGCCCCGTTGCCGTGTACGGCTATGGGCTGAACATTGGTCATGATCCTGACGCCGTGCGATGCGGCCAGATCCTGCTCATAGCGGCTGGCACCCATCGCCTCGCGTCCGCGCCGGTAGGCGATGGTGACGTTTTCCGCGCCCAGCAATTTCGACTTTACAGCTGCGTCAACCGCGGTCATGCCGCCTCCGATGACGACGACATTCCGCCCAACGGGCAGCTCAGCCAGATCGGCCGCCTGACGCACATCCGAGATAAAGTCGACCGCGTCGCGCACGCCGGTCAGATCCTCGCCGCCCGCTCGCAATGCATTCACACCTGTCAGACCGATGGACAGGAAAACCGCATCATAGTTGTCAACAAGGCCATCCAGCGACAGGCCCTCGCCCAGCACCGATCCGGTCTCGATGGTGATGCCGCCGATCCTCAGCAACCAATCGATCTCAGCCTGAGCGAAATCATTGGTCGATTTATAGGCGGCAATTCCATATTCATTCAGACCGCCGGGTTTTGGGCGGCTTTCGTGAATGACCACATCATGCCCCAGCATCGCCAGCCGATGCGCACAGGCTAGCCCTGCGGGCCCTGCCCCGATCACGGCCACCGTTTTGCCGGTGAATGCGGCGCGCTGGAACGGATGGTCGCCCGATGCCATAACGCTGTCAGTAGCAAACCGCTGCAAACGCCCGATCTCGACTGGCGATCCTTCGGCGGTTTCGCGTACGCAGACTTCCTCGCACAGCGTTTCGGTCGGACAAACACGGGCGCACATGCCACCCAAGATATTCTGGCCAAGGATGGTTTCACCCGCAGCTTCAGGCTGACCGGCCTGAATCTGGCGCATGAACAATGGAATATCAATGTCTGTCGGACAGGCCGTCACACACGGCGCGTCATAGCAGAAATAGCACCGATCCGCGGCCACTGCGGCCTCATGCGGGGCAAGTGGTGGATGCAGATCCGTGAAATTCGAGGTCAGCTCATCGCTGGAAAGCCTCCCGGAGACTATGCCGGGGACCATCTGGCCCTGTGCCATCGCTCTACTCCCTGTAGATATGTTGTTATGGCCTCAGCTTGGCACAATCTGATTTTTTATCAAATGGTAAATTTTGCCAAATGGTCAAAAAATGAATAACCAGGCCGAAACACCCGGTTTTTTACTGTACATTGCTGGTTTTTTGGGCCGGAACCGCTCAGATCATCTGTGACAGGTGCCCGGATTTGATCCAAATTCGCGCGCCCTCTGCTCCTGCCAAAGCAGTGGAACGCGCACCTGGCGGTAATCTCAACCAGTCCCAGACCGAAAATTCTTCGTCGGATTCCTGCACCGAACCTGCGATGACAAACAACTCCAACCCATCGACTGCATCCAGATCCAGCTTTTCGCCAGGTGACAAATTCAATACGCGAACATCTTCGCGTGAGTCCTTGAAAAGCTGAAGATTCGAATCCCCAGTAATCGACCGACGAATTTCGGTCCTGTCCTCAGGGTCAAACTGGTGCAGTTTGACTAGTATCGTCGCGCCTTCTTTTGCCGAAGGCGTATGGGAAGATGTCGGAGGATTGCGCACATAACTACCTGCAGGAAAATCACCGGTCTCGTCCTGAAACACACCGTCCAGCACCAAATACTCCTCTCCTCCATCATGCGTATGGGCGGCAAAGGCGCTTCCTGGGGCAAAGCGGACAATCGTGGTGGCGCGGGCGACCTCTTCCCCGATCCGGTCCAACATCTTGCGCTCGACCCCTGCGGCAGGTGACGCAATCCAGTCATTCCGGTCGAAATGCACAGCAACACGTTTTGTGAAATCTGCGTTAACTCTCATGCGGCTTCTCCTGTTTGGTCTGGTCTCTAGATGGTTGCGCAAGTCCTGAATTCAAATTTCAGATGCATGATCTATGATCTATGATCACATCTGGTTTTGTGCCACGTCTCTACCTAGTGTACGCCCAACCAAAATTCGAGCAGTGCTGGCCCAACGCCACGAACCCGAGAGACGCCCGATGCAGACCGCCAACAATAAATTCAATATCGTGGTCATCGGCCAAAACAACCGGCTGCAATACGAGGCACTGCTGTTTGCAGCCTCGTTACGACACAGCTGTCCCGATTTCGCTGGCCGCCTGTTCGTTGCCGTTCCTCAACCGGGGGCCCGATGGTCACAGGACCCCAGCATTCAGGATGAGGATGTCCTGAAAGCGTTACACCAGCTTGGGGCCGAAATTCTACCGTTTGAAAACCGGGCTTTCGGTGGAAGCTATCCCTATGGAAACAAGATCGAGGCGCTCTTGTCCTTGCCCAAGGGGGAACCATTTGTCTTTTTCGACAGCGATACGCTTGTCACCGGAGACCTGAATAGTGTGCCCTTCGATTTTGACCGCCCCGGTGCCTCGCTGAAAGTTGAGGGGACATGGCCGCGCCCGACCCTGTATGGCCCGGGGTATGACGGTATCTGGCGCGCCCTGTATGAGCGGTTCGAACTGGATTTCGACAGCTCCTTGGACAAGGCCCAACCAGCCGAATACTGGCGGCGCTACCTGTATTTCAATGCGGGTTATTTCTTTTACAGATGCCCACGCCAGTTCGGCGAACGGTTCCTGGAATATGCCTGCACCATCCGGGATGAGGATATCCCGGAACTCGCGGGCCAAACACTGGACCCATGGCTGGATCAGGTCGCATTGCCGCTGGTTATCCATGCCCTTGGCGGCGGCCGCGACGCACTGCCCACTGGCCTGCTGGACGGGTCGGTCACGTGCCACTACCGTCTGTTTCCTCTGCTGTATGCACGCGAAAGCGACAATGTGATCGAGGTTCTGGAAACTGTGGTTGCGCCCAACAAGTTCAAGAAAGTGCTCAAGGGCTATGACCCAATAAAGAAACTGGTGCTCCAGCGCAAAGGGCACAAAATACGCGAGATGTTCGATCGCGAAAACCTGCCTCAGCGCGAGCAGGTCATTCGCAACAAGATCAAAAGCAAAGGTCTATGGATGCGCTGACAGCAATGTTGTGCGCACGCGTCCAATCGCCTAGAGATTCTGCAACACATAGTCCAACAGGAGATTTCCACCATGTCTGACGGCCCCACCTACGGTTTCGACACGCTTCAAATTCACGCAGGCGCGCGCCCTGATCCGGCAACAGGTGCCCGTCAGACGCCGATTTATCAAACAACGGCATATGTGTTTCGCGATGCAGACCACGCGGCGGCTCTGTTCAACCTGCAGGAAGTCGGCTTTATCTATTCCCGCCTGACCAATCCCACCGTGGCGGTTCTGCAGGAACGCGTGGCAACGCTTGAGGGTGGCGTTGGAGCAGTTTGCTGCTCGTCCGGTCATGCCGCCCAAATCATGGCACTGTTTCCGCTGATGGGACCTGGCTGCAACGTGGTGGCCTCGACCCGGCTGTATGGCGGCACGATCACTCAGTTTAGCCAGACGATCAAACGGTTCGGCTGGTCTGCCAAGTTTGTGGATACTGACGATCTGGACGCTGTGAAGGACGCGATCGACGAAAATACACGAGCGGTGTTCTGCGAATCCATCGCCAACCCTGGCGGCTATGTCACCGATATACGCGCACTGGCGGATGTGACAGATGGCGCCGGCATTCCGCTGATCGTCGACAACACCTCGGCCACACCCTATCTGTGCCGCCCGATTGAGCACGGCGCGACGCTGGTTGTGCATTCAACCACCAAATACCTGACCGGCAACGGCACTGTCACCGGCGGCTGTATCGTGGATTCGGGCAAGTTCGACTGGTCCGCGAATGACAAATTTTCCTCGCTCAGCCAGCCGGAACCGGCCTATCACGGGCTGAAATTCCACGAGACATTCGGTCCGCTGGCTTTCACATTCCACGGCATCGCAATCGGCCTGCGTGATCTGGGCATGACGATGAACCCACAGGCGGCGCATTACACGCTGATGGGGATCGAGACTCTGTCTCTGCGAATGGAGCGTCATGTAGAGAACGCGCAAAAGATCGCAGCCTGGCTAGAGGCCGATGACCGCGTGGAATATGTGACCTATGCGGGCTTGCCCTCGTCGCCCTATCACGACCGGGTCAAGACGCATTACCCCAAAGGGGCCGGTGCGCTATTCACTTTTGCGGTCAAGGGCGGCTATGACGCCTGTGTCAAACTGGTGAACGCGCTGGAGATCTTCAGCCATGTGGCCAACCTGGGCGACGCGCGGTCGTTGATCATTCATTCGGCCTCGACCACCCACCGTCAGCTGACCCCGGAACAGCAAGAGGCCGCAGGCGCCGGTCCCAGCGTTGTTCGGGTGTCCATCGGCATCGAAGACGCCAACGATCTGATTGCCGATCTGGATCAGGCGCTGGCCAAGGCAACGGCCTGACAAATGGCTGGGCACGATACCAACGATCTAGGCCAGCCCATCGGCCGGCCGGTTTCGGGCAATTTTCCGCGCCCGACGCCGCCTTATACACCGATGGAAGGTCAATACTGCTCGGTCGTGCCCCTTGATGTGAACAGGCATGCGCCCGGTCTGTACCGGGCGTTTGCCAATGACACTGATGGGCGGAACTGGACTTATCTGCCCTATGGCCCATTCGACAGCGAAGAAGATTTCGCCGCCTGGACCCGCGCGTCCTGTATGGATGCCGATCCCATGTTCCACACAGTGCTAGACGGTGATGGCACCCCGATTGGCATGGCCTCGTTCCTGCGGATTGAACCTGCGGCCGGTGTGGTCGAGGTTGGGCACATCCATTTCTCACCGCTGCTGCAGCGCAGTCCGAAATCCACCGAGGCGATGTACTTGATGATGCGCCGCGTGTTCGACGAGCTGGGGTATCGCCGGTACGAATGGAAATGCGACGCGCTGAATGCCCCTTCCTGCAGCGCGGCCCAAAGGCTGGGCTTTACCTTCGAAGGCGTCTTTCGGCAGGCCACCCATTACAAAGGGCGCAACCGCGATACGGCCTGGTACTCGATCCTCGATACAGAATGGCCGCGCATCCGCTCGGCTTTCGAGGGCTGGCTTTCACCAGAAAATTTTGATCAGTCGGGCCAGCAGCGGCAATCCCTGATGGCCCGAACCAGCGACACATCCTAGTCGGAAATCAGAAATTCCATCGACACGTTGACCGAGACCGAAATCTCGCCCCCGGAAACCGGAACGCCGCCCTCAGCCGCCATGTTCATTGCACGCATTTGAGGCATGGGATTGAACCCTCCGGCCTGTTCGCGGATCATCTGAACCGGGCCCAGCGTGACTTCGGCCGCCTGTGCCAGTTGGTTGGCCTTTGCCCTTGCCTCACCCACTGCCTTGGCCCGCGCCTGTGCCTCAAGCGGTGCAGGGTCCTGAATTCCGAAACTCAGCCCGCCGAAATTGTTGGCCCCGTCGTCAATGACCGCATCCATGATGGTACCCAGCTGCGACAGATCGCGAACACGCACCACGACGCTGTTGGATGCGACAAAGCCGGAAATCTCTGGCCGCTCTCCGCTAGAACTGTTCCGCCCAGACCATACCGGCGACAAAGACAGATCACGTGTCTGCACATCACGGGTTTCGATCCCCATCTCATCCAGTCGAGTCAGAATTTTGGTCACCGCGTCCGAAGTCGCCTGCATCGCATTTGATGCCTGTGCATCTTCGTTTGTTACACCCAGGGTAATGGTGGCCATATCCGGGGCCGCATGCACCATGCCTACCGTATCAACAATGATGCGACGTTCTTCCGCAGTTGCCATCCCTACCGACGTCATGGCCAGCACAGCGGCCAGAAAAGCGATTTTCTTCAATATCTTCCCTCCAATTATCCTGATTTCAACATGGGGCTGCACCGGGTCACGGGGCAAGAGGAGACGCAGGCTTTTTCTTTCCCTCGGCGAGATCCTGCTTTAATGTCGGTCTGCGGACGAGGCATCGTTTGCATTGCAACTGACAATTATGGTTCCTCCGGATTATGAAACCCGCTTTTGCGCTGTCCATTTCTACAACCGGAATTTCTTTGCACCACAATTCCGATGGCGACTGGTTCGCCATAGGTGAGGTGTCGTTGGATGCCTCCAACTTGGAAGAGCAGTTGAAAGCGCTTCGGGACAAGGGGTTTGCGCTTGAAAATGACCTGAGCTGCAAGGTCATCATCCCAAGGGATCAGGTCAAATTCATCAAAGTCGATACCGCCGGATCATCCTTCGAAGACACCGAACAGGCTGTGCAAAACGCTGTATCCGATGCCACCCCTTATGACCTGACAGAGCTGGTATATGTCACGGCACATGACGGGGCGACCACATGCGTCGCCGTCGTTCCACGCGATACACTGGAGGAAGCTCGGGGGTTTGTGCTGGGATACGGATTCGTTCCGGTCGCGTTCAGCGCTGCATATGAAACAGATGATTTTCCGACCGAACCGTTTTTCCCGCTTGGGGACGCGCCTGCGACCACAAACGCGCCCAAAGTGATCCCCACAGACCCCGCGCAGGATAGTCCGGTTGTTCACGCGATCGCCGATTCTACCGCTCCGACCAGCTTTTGGCCTGTCCAAAAAGTGGCCGCACCTAACTGGGCCTCTCTGCCATCAGTGCGAATTGCAGCGGCGGTGGCTTTGATGTTGGTGGCCGGTGGCATATGGAGCCTTTTTGGAGAAGACAGCCCTGCCCCTGCCGATTCAGAACTGGCCCTGCTGGACGAAACAATATCCCAACCCGAACCGAGTTCTGGACCTGTCGAGCCTGCAGAGACACCCGCAGCACAGGCCGAAGTCACAGTGCCTGAGACCGCAGAGCCAGAAATGGCACCGACCTCTGAATCAGAGCCCGAGCTGTCTGCAACCGACCAGGCCATTCTTGAGGCGCTGAACGTTGCGCCCGCGTTGGTAGACGAAATCGAGCTTGAGCCTGAACCTCAGTTAGTTCCTACACAGCCGGAGATCGAAATCACGTCACCGGGCCTTTTGATAGCGCCAGCGCAGGATCCGCAAATTGAGCTGTATCTGGCCTCCAAAGACGACTCGAATCTGTCGCGTGATGCAATCGCATTGCCGCCAGTACACACATACGACACCGACCTGCCATTTGATTTCGAACCACTTTCAACCGCTGCCGGGGCAAGGTTCAGCCTTGACGAGCGCGGGCTGGTAATACCAACCAAAGAAGGCGTCTTGAACCCGGACGGAGTGGTTGTCTATTTGGGAACACCTTCTAAAACTCCCCCTCCATCGGCTTTGGTCCGGCTGGAAAAGGCACCTGTTGAGGAAGTGGTCGACAACAGGCTGGCGACATTGCGACCAAAACCAAGGCCCGAGAACCTGACCGAAAATTTTGAACGGCAACGGCTTCAAGGGCGTACATTGAAGGAATTGTCCGGAATTCGCCCGAAACCGCGCCCGGAATCCCTGTTGCGTGCTCCGCCGCCCCCGGAATCGACTGAGCCCCTTGCGGAAATGAGGGTGCCGCGCCCCAAACTCCGACCGGCCGGACTGACCCGGCAGGCCAGTGCAGGTACTGCGACTTTGGGTTCGGCAGCTGGAATTGAACAGCTCAACAATGAGGTCGGAACGTTCCAGCCCAAAACCACAGCGCCCAAAATCCCATCCTCGGCTTCGGTTGCACGGCAGGCCACAATCGACAATGCAATCAACCTGCGGAAACTGAACCTGATCGGGGTTTACGGCAGCCCATCCAATCGCCGCGCATTGGTTCGGCTGCCCAGCGGCAGGTACAAAAAGCTTAAGATCGGGGACAGGCTTGACGGCGGCAATGTCATTGCTATCAGCGACAATGAATTGCGCTATCAGAAACGCGGGCGAAACGTAGTTCTCAAGATGCCACGTGGTTAAGAGGCGGCCTGCGCGGGTGACCACGCAGGATTACCTTCTTGCATCAAGCTGCTGAAATTTCTCCACTTTCAATCTGCTCTCGCTCAATGGATTCGAACAGCGCCTTAAAGTTACCCTCGCCAAACCCATCGTCGCCTTTGCGCTGAATGAACTCGAAGAAAATCGGTCCGATGACCGTTTTCGAGAAGATTTGCAGCAGAATCCGGGTCTCACCACCGTCCAGAACGCCCTCTCCATCAATCAGAATGCCGTGCTTCATCATCCGGTCCAACGGCTCTTCATGATCGACCACGCGGGTTTTGGACAACTCATAATAGGCTTCGTTCGGGCCGGGCATGAACTTCAGCCCCTTTTCGGCAATCGCATCGGTCGAGGCATAGATATCCTCGCTGCCCACAGCGATATGCTGGATGCCCTCGCCCTTGTATTTCTTCAGGTAGGAAACGATCTGCCCGGTTTCACCGCGATCTTCGTTGATCGGAATGCGGATACGCCCGCATGGAGACGTCAGCGCGCGACTAAAAAGACCGGTGAATTTGCCCTGAATGTCAAAAAAACGGATTTCACGGAAGTTGAACAAATCACCATAGAACTTGAACCACTTGTCCATATTGCCCTTGTAAACATTGTGGGTCAGGTGATCGAGATAATAGAACCCATCCCCCCGGGGCTTGGACTGTTCTGTCCATGTGAATTCCTGATTATAGGGCGATGTTTCGTAATATTGATCAATGAAATAGATCAACGATCCGCCAATCCCCTTGATTGCAGGCACATTCAGTGTCTTGTCTGCCGCGTCATAAGGTTCAGCCCCTTTCGCTACAGCGTGCTCATAGGCTTTCTGCGCATCCACGACGCGCCATCCCATCGCCGGAGCACAAGGGCCATGCTCGCCCACGAACCGGGCAGAATAGCTGTCGGGATCTGCATTCAGGATGTAAGTCACATCACCCTGTTGCCACAACTCAATCGCAGGCTTGTCCTTGTGGTGACCTACCAGCGCGAATCCCATCTTTGCGAACAGATCGCGCAGCTCTTGCGGCTCGGGATGTGCGAACTCGACAAACTCGAACCCATCGGTTCCGGCGGGGTTTTCATCCGATATGATTGATTTCGGGGCGTTGTGAGGGAAAGGACCCATGGCGCGTCTCCGTTAATACAGGAATTTATTTGCTGATTTCAAAATACGTCTTAATCGGCACTTTTTTCGCGCATAGTTTTCCAATAACTTAAAGGGGCGCGCGTAAATTGCGCATAAGATTGGCCAATCACGGAGTTTTTCCGCACATGCTTGATTCCACTGATACGCGCCTGCTGTCAGCGCTGCAGAAAAACGCCCACCTAACAGCACACCAACTTGGAGAGATGTTGAACCTGTCGCCCAGTCAGGCTGGTCGCCGGCGCCAACGGCTGGAGGCTGAAGGGTATATCACCAGCTATGTCGCTCGCCTCGATCCTCTAAAGTTAGGGTTGCAGGTGCAGGGTTTTGTTCAGGTTCATCTGAGTACGCACGGCCCCGAGCAATCTGAAGGCTTTGCCCGTATGGTCGAAACACGCGCCGAAATCACCAGCGCATGGACAATGACAGGTGAGGCCGATTATTTACTACATGTCTATTGCGACGATCTATCCGCGCTTAATCGCTTGCTTCATCAGGTAATCCTTCCACATCCTGCAGTGGCTCGGATACAAAGCCAAATCGTTATGGATCAGCTCAAACGCGACGCCCCCCTGCCCACCTGAGCGCATTGAAAGGACGATCATGGACAACTTCCTTTACCAGGCGACGATCTATCTGGCTGCGGCTGTGATCGCCGTGCCGCTTTCGGCGCGTCTGGGACTGGGCTCTGTACTGGGATATCTGGCCGCGGGCCTTGTCATAGGGCCGTTGTTCGGATTGGTGGGTGCGGAAACGGAAAACCTGCAGCATGTGGCTGAATTCGGCGTAGTCATGATGCTGTTCCTGATCGGACTTGAACTGGAACCGCGCGCTCTTTGGGATATGCGGGACAGGCTTTTGGGGCTTGGCGGCCTCCAGGTGCTTTTATCGACCGCAGTGATCGCCAGCGTCGCCATGTATGCAAATCATCCATGGTCCGTAGCCCTGGCAGTGGGGTTGACGCTTTCCCTGTCATCAACTGCGATTGTTTTGCAGACCCTGTCGGAAAAGGGCTTGATGAAAACGAACGGAGGACGGGCGACCTTTTCAGTACTGCTGACTCAAGACATCGCGGTCATACCAATCCTGGCACTGCTTCCACTGCTGGCTCTGCCTGCCATTCCCCAGATTGCAAATGACGGATCTATCAACCGCATATCCACGGGGCACCACGGCGCGGCGAATCATAGCTTGTCATTGGTCGAGGGGTTGCCAGGGTGGGCGGTAACGCTTGTCACCATTGCCGCGATCGGTTTCGTCATTCTCGCCGGAGTGTACCTGACCAGGCCCTTGTTCCGCTTTATTCATGCGACCCGCCTCCGCGAGATGTATACGGCGCTGGCGTTGATGATTGTGGTTGGCATTTCCTTCCTGATGACGCTGGTTGGCCTGTCACCCGCTCTGGGCGCGTTTCTTGCAGGTGTGGTGCTGGCCAGTTCCGAGTTCCGGCATGAAATGGAGAGCGACCTAGAGCCGTTCAAAGGCCTTTTCCTTGGTCTGTTTTTCATCACCGTTGGCGCGGGCATCGATGTCGCCTATTTCTTTGACGACCCCTTCGACCTGATCGGACTGGCCCTGTTGGTAATCTTGGTCAAAGGGATCATTCTGTTCCTGGTTGGCCGCGCATTTAAACTGCGCGGACGCGATCACTGGCTGTTTACACTGGGGCTGGCGCAAGCAGGTGAGTTCGGCTTTGTCCTGCTGGCGTTTTCGACCCAGCAGAATGTGATTCCAGGGGATCTGTCACAAAAACTTTTGATGATCATTGCGCTGACCATGCTGATCACGCCGCTTTTGTTCATCATTTATGATCTTCTCTCGCGCCGGATGGGGGATGGCACACCGGCACCCGAACCGGATGAGATCGACGAGAAAGGCCCGGTCATCATCGCCGGGATCGGGCGATTTGGTCAGATCGTCAATCGTCTGGTGCAGGCAAGCGGGTTCAAAACCATCGTTCTTGACCATAACATCGAAACCATCCAGCTGATGCGTCGCTTTGGCGTAAAAGGGTTCCTGGGGGATCCGACCCGTCCGGAACTGTTGCGCGCGGCCGGCCTTGAAAAAGCATCTGTTCTGGTGGCTGCGATGGATGATCGCAAGAAGGTGACGCGTCTTGTCGGCTATGCGCGCCGCCAGCGCCCAGACCTACACATCGTCGCGCGGGCACGGGATCGGACCCATGTGTACGAGCTGTATCAAGCCGGCGCGAACGACATTGTGCGCGAGACATTCGATGGCTCATTGCGGGCCGGGCGATATGTGCTCGAGAATGTGGGTCTCAGCGAATACGAGGCAGCGCAGGCCGAACAGACTTTCTACCACCATGATCGCATGTCGGTTCGTGAACTGGCAGAGCTCTGGATTCCCGGGCTGCCCACCGCCGAGAACAAAAAATACATCGAGCGTGCGCAGCAGCTGGAAAAAGACCTTGAGACCGAACTGCTGGAATTGGCGGAAGAAAACGACAAAAAATCGGCCTGACCTTCAACTGACGGTCAGGCCGCGCGGATCAACTGTCCGAGACGCCAGCTTCGGCAAAGGTCGCCATGCCGGAATGACAGGCAACAGCGCTTTTGAGGATATTGATCGCCAGCGCCCCGCCAGAGCCCTCACCCAGTCGCAGCCCCAGCTTCAGCAAAGGCTCTTTACCGAGCTTGGCCAACACAGCGCCATGCGCACCTTCCGCGCTCTGGTGCCCGGCGATCGAGTGATCCAGCGCGCTCTCTGAAAGGTCAGACAGACACGCGGCGGCCGCTGAGCAGATAAAGCCATCCAGAATAACCGGAATGTGCAGCGCGCGTGCGGCGGCAATGGCTCCGGCCATAGCGGCGATCTCGCGTCCGCCCAGACGGCGCAGAATCTCTAGCCCATCGCCCGAACCGCCATGTAGCGTAACACCTTCGGCCACCACACGGGTTTTGTTTGCTAATCCCGCATCATCGACACCTGTTCCGCGACCAGTCCAATCGCCCGCCTGACCTCCGAACAAGGCGCAAGCAATCGCCGCTGCGGGGGTTGTGTTGCCGATACCCATTTCACCAACAACAAGAAGATCGGCGTCTGGTCTGACCGCAGTCCACCCGTTGCGCAGCGCCTGCAATAGGTCGTCCTCTGACATAGCTGGACCTGATGTGAAATCCGCGGTCGGTCGTTCAAGCTCCAGCGCGTGGACATCCATCGTAGCACCAGCCGCCTTGGCCAGCTGGTTGATGGCCGCCCCGCCATGTTCAAAGTTCAACACCATCTGCACGGTCACTTCCGGCGGAAAGGCCGAAACACCCTGTGCTGTGACACCGTGGTTTCCGGCAAACACGATAACCTGCGGCGAGGTGATCTGCGGGCGGGCATCCCCGCGCCAGCCTGCATACCAGATTGCCAGGTCTTCCAACCGACCAAGCGCGCCCGGAGGTTTGGTCAGCTGCCCATTACGGTCAGTCGCCCCTTGCGCAGCGGCATCATCGGGCCCGGAGGCTTGCCGGACAGCTTCGCGGAAAGAATTCAGATTGTTAATTTCGGGCAGCATCCAAAGCCTCGTTGCATCAGAGTGGTCCTGCGTGTTTAACCGAAGCGATCAAACCGACAAGACCCTGAAAGGCGCAGGAGTGCTAAAAAACGACACCAAGCTCATTTCTGCCTGGGATATTCCGCTGGCTTTGGTCCTGTTGACGCGTTTGCCCGTGCCGCGGCTGCCTGACAGAGTGTTCTCGCGTCAGGCCAGTGCCGTTTGGGCCTTTCCATTGGCGGGGCTTGTTGTCGGCCTATTGGCCTGTGCCGTGGGATGGATGGCGACGGCCATGGGGCTGCCGTCGATAGTGTGTGCCATACTTGTCGTTCTTGTCCTGACCATCACCACCGGCGCGATGCACGAGGATGGGCTTGCAGATACCGCCGACGGGCTGTGGGGCGGTTTCACGCCTGAACGGCGGCTAGAGATCATGAAGGACAGCCACATCGGCACCTATGGCGTCCTTGCCCTGATTTCTTCGCAACTGCTGCGCGTGTCGTTGATTGCCGCGTTCCTTTCGAATGCGGGTTTTACCACCGTATTGGCCGCATGCATCGTTTCGCGGGCTATGATGCCTGTTGTTATGTCCGTCCTTCCAAATGCCCGCCAATCGGGCCTTAGCCATTCAGTGGGCGCACCCGGATCGACCGCGGTGATACTCGGCGGAGTCATGGCGCTGCTGCTCACTCTGCCAATGATCGGGTTGCAGGTGGTTTTCCCTACGCTGATTGCCGCTTTGTCTGTGGTGGCAATGGCGATGCTAACCAAGGCCAAGATCGAGGGTCAGACCGGTGATATACTGGGCGCCACTCAACAACTGGCCGAGATAGGGTTTCTTATGGCCGTAGCTACGCAGGTTTAGTGGCCCCGATTTCATCTGGTGACTGCAATATAAAAAGGCCACCTCCTTGCGGGGATGGCCCTAAAATTTTGATTTCAGCAGGTTCAGGCCGCCGCTGCCGCGCGCGAGGTCAGAACCTCATCCACCTGCCTGGCCGCAGACACTTCGCCTGCGCCGGATACTGCCGCGACTTCGCGGGTCAGACGCTCAAGCGCGGCTTCATAAAGCTGACGTTCGGAATAGCTCTGTTCGCGCTGATCATCGGTGCGGTGCAGATCGCGGACAACTTCGGCAATCGAGATCAGATCACCCGAGTTGATCTTTTGTTCATATTCCTGTGCCCGGCGGGACCACATGGCACGCTTGACCTTGGCCTTGCCCTTCAGTGTCTTCATGGCCTGGCTGATGACATCTGGCGAGCTGAGCGAGCGCAAACCGGACTCGGTCGCCTTGTTGGTCGGCACGCGCAGGGTCATTTTGTCTTTCTCAAAGGAAATGACGAACAGCTCGAGCGAGTATCCCGCAACTTCCTGTTCTTCAATCGAAATGATCTGACCGACACCATGGGCCGGGTAAACAACATAGTCGTTGGGGCGAAACTCAAGCTTCTTCGACTTAGACATACAGGTTCTTCCTTGGTTACGAGAGCGCGGGACAGACAACAAAACGACCCACCCCGTGCCAGTACGGCCCGGTCAGGTTGCTGTGTTTTCAACTAATCAGAACTCCAAAGCGAGCATACTTACGGAGTCATCCCCATCTCAATCAACGTTCAATTTCCGAGTATATCACAAAATTGAGACACTCGAAAGGCTGCCCCTTTCCACTTGAAAGAAAGGTGTTAAGAAACAGATAGATAAGGCGCCATCCCACTGCTGAACTGACAAGTTCAGAGCGCGAATCGCTTAGCCGCCTTCGCCGGGGGCCTCAGAGAAGTATTTCTCCATCTTACCCTCTTCGCCATCACGCTCTTCTGCATCAGGCAGCGGGTCTTTCTTGGTCACGATCACCGGCCACTGCTCGGAGAACTTGCGATTAAACTCGACCCATTGATCCATGCCCGGCTCAGTATCCGGACGGATCGCATCAGCGGGACATTCAGGTTCACATACTCCGCAATCGATGCATTCATCGGGATGGATGACCAGTGTATTCTCACCTTCATAGAAACAATCCACCGGACACACTTCGACACAGTCGGTGTATTTGCAGGCGATGCAGTTTTCAGTGACAACATAGGTCATGGTGAATTTCCCGTTTGCGGTTTGGGCGTCTAGCTAAATCAGTATGGCGTCAGCTTCAAGATATGTTCAGCTATCTTGATTGCGAGAAAGATCAAGTAGACGCCGATCCTTCTTGGTGGGACGACCTTTTCCCTCAAACCCTGGATTTCGCGGCTGCGTGTCCTGCTTTTCGGTCAAATCGGTATATAATGTCTGCGCCTCGGTTGCCGGTCCGCGCCGATCACCCAGTTTTTCAATACGCACAACGCGCACAACGCGCGCCTGAGGGAAGGTCAGAACATCACCGGGGGCCACAGGCTGCGCCGGTTTCAGGATCCGGTTTCCGTTGACGCGGACATGGCCGCCACTGACCTGTTTGGCGGACAGGCTGCGGGTCTTGAAGAACCGAGCCTGCCACAGCCATTTATCGATCCGAAGCCGGGCCTCGGTCATCAGGCGTTAATTGCCTTCCTTCAAACCCATAAGCGCGGCCGCGAACGGGTTATCGGGATCAATGGGCTTTTCTTTCCTGGGCGGACGAGACGAGAAGGTCTTGGCACCCTGCGGCTTGCCACCTTTCTTGCCCTGCGGCTTGCCCCGGCCATCCTGAGGCTTACCGCGCGGCTTACCTTTGCCCTGCCCCTGCCGCTGTTCACGGCGTGGGCCTTGGTTGGCCTGACGCTGACGGCCCCAGGTGAAAGTATAGAAAACCTCAACCTCGGGTTCATCTGTTGCTGCTGTCGGCACGGTGGCCTCGGCTGCTGCCTCGGTGCTTTCGGTGGCCTCGGCTGACGCCTCGGTGGGTGCGGCGACCTCTTCGGGGGTTCCCTCTGGTGCGGGTACTTCCTCGGAGGAAGCTGCTTCCGTGGCCTCTGCGGCAGGTAGCTCTGCCGGTGCGGGCTTAACCTTTTCACGCTCGGCGCGTTCGGCCTTGTAGCCCAGCCCCTGCATCAGGTCAGCGAATTGTTCCAGCGTCATACCGGTGATCGACAGCATGTCAGGCTTGGCCTCGAACCCACCACGGCTGTCTTCAGCGCGCAGCATGTCGGCCAGACGTTCCAGCATGTCGATCCGGATCGAGCGTTCGCCCGCATCGCGATAACCACACATAGTGTCATAACCGTCAGGTGCGCCTTTGGCGATGGGCACAGTAACAAGACCCGGAGGCGGCGCGTCGGGAAATTCCTGCAGGCCATTTGCCAATGCCCACAGAACAAGACGCAGACGCGTTGGGGCCGGTTTCAGCAGCAGCGGCATGAAAATGGTGAACTGACCAAAGCGGATACCGTGTTTGCGCAGCGCGCCACGGGCGTCCTGATCCAGATCCTTGACGTCTTGCGCGACACCTGCGCGCGGCAATACGCCTAGCGCCTCAACCATGCGGAAGGCAAAACCCCTGGCCAGCCCATTGAGTTCTTCATCGCGCGACAGGTTCAGCAGCGGCTCGAACAGTGCGGCCACTTTGCGGTCGATGAAATGCTGCAGGCGACGCTGAACTTTCTGTTCAACATCGGGGCCCGCGGCCTCGTCCACAAAAACCTCGACCAGCGGCTTGAGAGGCTCTGCCCCGGCAACCAGCTTGCCAACGGCATATTCACCCCACATCAGGCCACCCTGATCGGTAAAATCAATTTCGGTATCGGGTGCATTATAGAAGCGATCGGCACGCAGATGGAATTGCGGCGCGAGGGCTTGCAAGGACGCCGATTTCAAGGCTTTCGCCTCGGCTCCTTGCGCGCTTTTGTCCGGACTGAACCGGAACCCTTCCAGACGACCGACGAATTCACCTTCGACGGTCACTTCACCCTTGTCATTTACTTCGGCCAAAAGGGCCTCCTTCTGTTTGAGCCGGCGCAACAAAACGGATGTGCGCCGGTCCACAAATCTCTGAGTCAAACGGTCATGCAGAGCGTCTGACAGCCTGTCTTCTACAATGCGCGTCTCATCACGCCAATGGGATTCGTCACGTACCCAACCATTTCGTTGCGCAACGTAAGTCCAGGTGCGAATATATGCCAACCTTTTTGACAGTGCATCTATATCGCCATCCGTTCGGTCGATCCGGCGGATTTGCCGCGCCATAAAGTCATCCGGGATCGAACCACCTTCATGCAGGTGGCCAAAAATCACTTCGATCTGGCTGGCATGTTCGGCATGGCTGATGCCGCGAAAATCGGGGATTCGGCAAACATCCCACAACAAACGAACGGATTGCGGATCACTGGCACGGGCCGCAATTTCGGCAACTTGCGACAAGGATTTAAGCACATTCAGATCATCTGCCGGACGGGCTTTGATCAGGTGTTCGCTATCCGGGCTAATCTCGAGCGTGTGGATCAGAGCGTCAATCGAACCAAACTGCAAGGCGGCATTCCGCCAATTCAGTTTTTTCATCGGCGCAAAGCGGCTGTCCATAATGGCCTGCGCGACACCATCGTCCAGAGGCGGCGCCTCGCCGGTCACGCCGAAGGTTCCATCGGACATTCCGCGCCCTGCGCGGCCAGCAATTTGGGCAAGCTCATTCGGGGCCAGGGGCCGCATCCGCCGGCCATCGAATTTGGTCAGGGACGAGAACGCAACATGGTTCACATCCAGGTTCAACCCCATCCCGATGGCATCGGTGGCAACCAAATAGTCGACCTCACCATTCTGATAGAGCTCAACCTGCGCATTCCGTGTACGCGGACTGAGCGCCCCCATGACCACAGCCGCCCCACCCTTTTGACGGCGTAGCAGCTCGGCGATGGCATAGACGTTGTCGACCGAAAACCCGACGATGGCGCTGCGCGGTGGCATGCGGCTGATTTTCTTGGAGCCGGCATAGACCAGTTGCGACATCCGCTCCCGCCGGACGAATTGTGCTTCGGGCACAAGTGCCGCGATGGGACCGCGCATGGTATCGGATCCCAGAAACAGGGTTTCATTGGTGCCGCGCGCGCGCAGCAACCTGTCGGTGAAGACGTGGCCGCGTTCCGGGTCGGCGCAGAGTTGGATTTCGTCGATAGCCACAAAATCGGCACCCATGCCTTCGGGCATCGCCTCGACCGTACAGACCCAATATTTCGCACGTGGCGGTACGATACGTTCTTCCCCGGTGATCAGCGCCACCACCGACGGTCCGCGAATGGCGACGATTTTGTCGTATACCTCGCGCGCAAGCAGGCGCAGCGGCAGGCCGATCACCCCCGTGCGGTACCCCAGCATACGTTCGATTGCGTAATGGGTTTTGCCTGTATTGGTTGGGCCAAGTACGGCCACGATTCGGGATGACCCGCTCACCTTTGCCCCCTGCCCCCGGTTCTCAGAGGGCCGAGCCCTCGACCTGGGCTTTCAGTCGATTCACTGCATTGGTTACTTCTTCGTAATGGGGATGTATAGCCAAGGCATGGGAATAGGCCGCAAATGCCTTTTCGGGCTGACCCAGAATCTCAAATATCAATCCAAGCCCGTAGATGGCCTCATAGTTGTTCGGGTTCAGCGTCAGAGCATGTTCCAGATCTGCGGCAGCCATCCCGAACCTTTCGATCCCAAAAAACGCAGAGGCCCGCGCGTGCCAGCCTTCGGCGAAATCAGGCGCGTGGTCTGTCAGGGCCGTCAAATGCTCGATCGCGGCATAGGTGTCACCATCATCCAGTGCTTCGCGCCCACGCTCCAGCAGCAGGTCGGCGGAGGCCGAACCCGATTGCGACCAGAGCGCCCGTAACTGGCGGTCGATTCCAGTCGCTTGGTCCGGTGTGGCCTGTGCAAGGTTCTGCAACAACTCGGCCTCGTCGCGGGAATCCTCCTGCTGCGCAAGGCAAGTGGAGGAAAACATGACTAGGACAAAAAGTGCCGCAACGGTACCTTTGAGATTGTTGATTGCATTGCTCATAACAAGTGTCAGTGTAGCGTTGCGACCGAGGATGTCCATTCACGGCGTACTAACAAAATGAGGAAGATCATGAGCGATTCATTGGAAAAAGCCGCAGCAGTGCTGAATGAGAAACTGTCGGGCGGCGATTTCGACGCATCGGCTAAATTTGCCATCGCGGATTTGGGCGCGATCGTAGTTGATGCAAGCGGCGCGCGCATCAGCGATGAAGAAACGGACGTGACTTTGAACGCTGATGCGGACACGTTCGAGCAAATTCTCAATGGTGATCTGGACCCGACAAGCGCCTTCATGGCCGGAAAACTGAGCATCGACGGCGACATGGGCGCGGCAATGAAACTCGCCTCGGCCCTGGCCTGATGGAATATGCGTCGGCCCCTTTGTTCGAAGACGTGGCTGGCGGCCCCGCTGGCGGTGTTGCACATTGGTTGAACACCGCCGACGGTACCCGAATTCGCGTGGCGCATTGGCGCCCCGAAGGTACAGCGAACGGGACTGTCATGCTGTTTCCCGGTCGCACTGAATACATCGAAAAATACGGTAATGCGGCGAGTGAATTCGTCAAGCGTGGCTTTGCCGTGTTGGTGATCGACTGGCGGGGTCAGGGATTGGCAGACCGGTTGCTTGACGATCCGCGGGTTGGCCATGTCGATAAATTCACTGACTATCAGCAAGACGTAGATGTGTCGCAAGAGCTGGCCACAAAGCTTGATCTGCCCAGGCCCCGGCATGTTATTGGCCACTCTATGGGCGGTGCCATTGGATTGCGGGCAGTTTTGGAAAACGATTGTTTTTCTACCTGTGTTTTTACCGGTCCGATGTGGGGGATTTTCTTTACGCCCCTTATGAAACCCATCAGCCGGTTGACCGCAAATTGGGCCCCACGACTGGGGTTTGGCGAAAAGACGCCCCCGACCACATCACTGGACAGCTATGTTCTGACACAGCCTTTCGAAGGCAATAGCCTGACGCGCGATCCTGCCATGTACAAAATGATGCAGGATCATCTGGCCAAGTATCCTGAACTGTCTCTTGGTGCACCGTCGACGATCTGGCTGCGCGAGGCATTAGATGAATGCGACTGGTTGATGGTGCAGACTGCCCCAGCCATCCCATGCCTGACATATCTTGGCTCCCACGAGCAGATTGTGGACCGCAAGGCCATCCGCGCACGCATGGCAAACTGGCCCAACAGCACGTTGATCGAAATTCCAGACGGTGAACACGAAGTCCTGATGGAACCGCCAGAGGTGCGCGACCCAGCATTTGACCAAATCGCCGCGCATTTCAAAGCTGCATAGACGGATCACCCCCTGGAACCGGCGCTTTCCCTTTGACTGTCCGCTTGTGATCCTCGCCGGTCGCGCCTAGATGTTTGCCAAAGCAGATTTTCGAGGTGATCCATGCGCGACCTTCCTTTTCCACTACGTGACGCAAACGCAGTCGGCGGGGCCGATAATCTTGGCAACCTGCCGGAATGGGATCTGACGGATCTCTATGCTTCGGAAGACGCGGCCGAGCTTGCGCGTGACCTGGACTGGTTGGAAACCGAATGCGCCGCCTTTGCCGCAGATTACGAAGGCAATTTGGCGGATCTTGATGCCCTGGGCTTGCTGACCTGCGTGTTGCGGAACGAAAAGATCAACTCGATCGCCGGGCGCATCATGTCCTTTGCCGGGCTGCGCTATTATCAGCTGACGACCGACGCCGAGCGAGCCAAGTTCCTCTCGGACATGCAGGAAAAGATCACTGTCTTTACCACGCCGCTGGTGTTCTTCACGCTGGAAATCAATCGCCTCGACGACGACGCGCTAAAAGCGCATTTCGACGCCAACACCGATTTGGCCCGTTACGAGCCCGTATTCCGCCGCATCCGCGCGATGAAACCCTATCAGCTATCTGACGAGCTTGAAAAATTCCTGCACGATCTGGGTGTTGTTGGCGATGCCTGGGAACGCCTTTTCGACGAGACCATCGCAGGCTTGACCTTTGATGTTGACGGAGAAGAGTTGAACATCGAAGGCACACTCAACCTGCTGACCGAGCAGGACCGCAGCAAACGCGAAGCGGCTTCTCGCGAATTGGCCCGCGTGTTTCAGGACAACGTCAAGACCTTCGCGCGCGTTCACAACACGCAGGCCAAGGAAAAGGAAATCGTCGACCGCTGGCGCAATATGCCGACCGCGCAAACTGGTCGTCACCTGTCGAATGACGTCGAGCCCGAAGTCGTCGAGGCCCTGCGCGAGGCGGTCGTGGCCGCCTACCCCAAGCTGAGCCACCGCTATTACGAGCTGAAACGCAAATGGCTAGGTCTGGATGTGATGCAGGTCTGGGACCGCAACGCGCCCCTGCCGATGGAAGACACGCAGATTGTCGGCTGGGATGACGCCGAGAAAACCGTGATGGATGCCTATGAGGCCTTTGATCCCCGTATGGGTGAAATCGCCGCGCCGTTCTTCTCGAAGGGTTGGATTGATGCGGCGGTGAAGCCGGGCAAGGCGCCAGGCGCATTTGCGCATCCCACTGTTACCGACGTGCATCCTTACGTGATGCTGAACTATCTGGGCAAGCCGCGCGACGTGATGACCCTAGCGCATGAGCTGGGCCACGGCGTCCATCAGGTGCTGGCCGCCGATCAGGGCGAGATGCTGTCATCCACCCCGCTGACGCTTGCCGAAACCGCTTCGGTTTTTGGTGAAATGCTGACCTTCCGCAAAATGCTGGACAAGGCCGAAACCCCTGAGCAGCGCAAGATTCTGCTGGCTGGCAAGGTCGAGGACATGATCAACACGGTCGTGCGCCAAATCGCCTTCTATGACTTCGAATGCAAATTGCACGCCGCACGCCGCGAGGGCGAGTTGACCCCGGACGACATCAACGCCCTGTGGATGAGCGTTCAGGCCGAAAGCCTCGGCCCCGCATTTGAATTCATGGAAGGGTATGAGACGTTCTGGGCCTATATCCCACATTTCGTGCACTCGCCCTTCTACGTCTACGCCTATGCCTTTGGCGACGGCCTCGTGAACGCGCTCTATTCCGTCTACGAAAGCGGCGCCGACGGGTTCGAGGACAAGTATTTCGACATGCTGCGCGCCGGTGGATCAAAACACCACAAAGAGCTGCTGGCCCCGTTCGGTCTGGACGCCAGCGATCCCAAGTTCTGGGACAAAGGCCTGTCGATGATCTCGGGCTTTATTGATGAATTGGAAGCGATGGAGGGCTGAAGTCGCCTGAAGCGGAGACGGTGATGTCTGCTTTGCGGACAAAGCGGACTTTGTCATCCGCAACAACTATCGCCATTCTGGATCGGGGGGCAAGGCACCGTGGCATAGGAGCAGTAGACACAACAGTCCCCTTCCAATGGCTTCAAGACCGCTGCGCAAGACTTGCATTCATAGAACCACTGGCAAGCATCCGTCGGCATTATTTCGCTTTCGCTGTGACCGCATTTCGGGCACGTCAGGGTGCTTTCAAGCACTACAGTTTGCTCTGTCATTGTTTCACATCTGCATTATCAGGTAATCGTTGATACGGGCCTCGTTATAGACGACGACCCAAGCTGACGCGGTGATTGCGGTAGTCCCCGAAAGCCACCATTTCAACTTTGTTAGGGAACCGCGCTGATAAGATACAAGCCACGATATAGCGACAAGCGCCGTCGATATCGCCAATACGTAGTAGCTTGCCGCCGCGATCTTTCCGAAAATGGCTAGCCAACTGCCCCCCAGTCCCAGCAACATCATTGTCATGGGCAATACACAGCAAGTCGCGACGCCAAGTGCTGTCAGTGATCCCAGATAACTAACGCTAAGGTACTTCTGCATCTCATTCCCTTGATTAGTTGGAGTTGTCAAAGTGACTGCTTCTCGTATAACTTCTGTAGTCGCTACAGGATCAAGACGGGAAAACTCACATGTTTGCGATTGGGGAAGCATCCCGGCAAAGCGGTGTCGGCATTGAAACGATCCGCTACTATGAACGCGAAGGGATCGTGCCCAAACCAGAACGAGCACCTAATAACCGGCGGATGTACTCCGCGCACGATGTTGGAAGGCTTCGTTTCCTGAAAAAATGCCGTAATTTGGGCTTTCCACTAGCCGATACAAAGACGCTTCTAAGCCTGTCCGAAGGCGACGGAGAAGATTGCCGATCCGTAAAAGAACTGGCTGAGCTTCATATCTTCAATGTGCGTGAAAAGATAAACGAGCTGAAGCGATTGGAAGCAGCGCTGAACGAACTCACAGCCAACTGCGACAGCGGGAATGTCTCTTGCCCCATGCTCTCAAAACTGCGTACCGACTAGTGAAACTTTGGGCTCAAAGCAAACATAATAAACTCACCTCAACTGACTGTCCTTCGACCCGCGCCGGTTGATACCGCCGCGCATTTTGTGCGCCCCGTCACGTTCTTGCTGGCACTCGAGGCACAGTTTCACGCCCGGCAGTGCTGTGCGGCGGTTTTCTGGGATTGGTTCTTCGCATTCGGCACAATGGGTCAGGCTTTCGCCTACGGGCCGTTTCTGGGCCTGCATTCGGGCCAACTCATCCGAAATGGATGCCTCGATCTGTTCGCTTACTGCGCCGTCGCGCGCCCAGCCACCTGCCATCGGGATGCCTCCTGTTAAGGTGTTAGCCGATTTTGCGGCGATTCAAGAAGCGTGGCAAGTCATGGCAGCGCCACTGCATTCTCCAGCACACGGTCAATCACTTCCTGCGTGCCGCGTGAAAACTCAAGCGGGCACGGATATTCGGCACCCTCACGGACCGACCGACAAAAAGCTTCGACCTGCAGCTTATAGTGATCGTCCGCGGGGAAACGTGTGACCTGTATTTCCAGGCCGGGGCGGTGCAATTCGACACGCGCCTCTCCGAACACACGCGGATTGAACGGCGCAGTCAGCCGGATCATGCCGCGGTCGCCATGAAACACCATCTCTTGATGCGGATGCATTCGGATCGAGACATAGCTGGAATAGGTGAAATCCGGGAACTGAGCGCGAATCTCGGTAAAAGCGTCGACCCCATCCTCCCACCGGATGGCGGATTCGACCTGAACCGGCTCCTGCCCGGTGACAAAGCGCGCGCTGCCAATCACATAGACGCCAATATCACGCAGCCCACCTCCGCCGGTCTCAGCCCGGTTGCGAATGTTTGCCGTATCCGCCCGGCTGTCAAAGCTGAACGCACCCGTCACATGGGCCAAATTCCCGATCGCCTTGTCGGCGATCAGCTTGCGTACAAACTTCCATTGAGGGTGTTGGACGATCATATATGCCTCGGCCGCCAACAATCCGGTCTCATCCCGTTTGTTGATCAATGGGGCAAATTCGGACACGGTCATAGCCATCGGCTTTTCACACAGCACATGTTTACCGGCGTCCAGTGCCTTAAGGCTCCATTCGACATGCAAATGGTTGGGCAGCGGGATGTAAACGGCCTCAATCTGTGGGTCGTTCAGCAACGCATCATAACTGTCATAAACCGTCAAATCCGGGCAAAAGGCCTGAAACGGTTCGGCTTTGGCGGGATCGGACGTCGCAAGGCCTGCCAGACGCGCGCCCTCAGCTGCGTGGATTGAAGGGGCCATATATTGCCGCGCGAATTTCGCCGCTCCCAATACGCCCCAATTCACCGGATTCTGCATCATGGACACCCCCTATGGCTTTGATCCGGTCTGTTGTAATCGCCCTCAGTCCGAGTGTCATTAGCGCTAACACAAATAGAAAACCCGGCGCGACCAATGTCGCACCGGGCCCGTTCAAATAACGAAGAGGTCAGGCTGTGGCCAGCATCCCTTTTTCGCGGGCAAGCTCACGCATCTTCTTCTGAAGTTTCTCAAAAGCGCGGACTTCAATCTGGCGAATGCGTTCGCGACTGACATTATACTGCGTACTCAGCTCTTCCAGTGTGACGGCCTGATCCATCAGGCGGCGTTGGGTCAGAATGTCTTTTTCCCGGTCATTCAAAACTTCAAGAGCAGCCGCCAACAGCTCGCGGCGGGCGTCAAGCTCATCGCGGGCCTCATAATCGCCCGCCTGATCGGCATCCTCGTCCTCAAGCCAGTCCTGCCATTGCATGGTGCCTTCGCCCTCGGACCCGACGGTCGCATTCAGAGAGGCGTCGCCACCGGACATCCGGCGGTTCATGCTGATCACTTCTGCTTCGGTCACACCAAGGTCATTTGCGATCCGGGCCACGTTTTCCGGACGTAGGTCGCCCTCTTCAAGCGCACCGATGCGTGCCTTTGCTTTGCGCAAGTTGAAAAACAGCTTTTTCTGCGCCGAGGTTGTACCCAGTTTGACCAAAGACCATGACCGCAGAATGTATTCCTGAATCGAGGCGCGAATCCACCACATGGCATAGGTCGCCAGCCGGAATCCTTTTTCCGGGTCAAACCGTTTCACGGCCTGCATAAGACCGACATTGGCCTCGGAGATCACTTCGGCCTGTGGCAGCCCATAACCGCGATAACCCATAGCGATCTTGGCCGCCAACCGTAGGTGGGAAGTCACCATTTTATGTGCAGCTTCAGTATCTTGCTTCTCAACCCAGCTTTTGGCCAGCATGTATTCTTCTTCTGGCTCCAGCAGGGGAAACTTCCGAATTTCCTGCATATAGCGGTTCAGCCCGCCTTCCGGCGTCGGCGCGGGGAGATTTGCGTAATTGGCCATGTTTCTTGTCCCTCCGACAAATGTTTAAGTCGTTAACATGGATATGGGAGGTCGTCCCGATCCGTTCAAGAGGTACCGTTAACAGTTTGAAATTAACGTTTGATAAAGGAAACCTAAGAAAACGTTATTCACGTAACTTTGCTTATTATGTCAGCGGTGTGCGCAGCTGTTCAATCAGATTTTCCATATCATCCGGCAACACAGCCTCGAAGCGAAGGTTTTCACCCGATATCGGGTGCTCAAAACCCAAAACCGCAGCATGAAGCGCCTGACGAGGAAAGTCTCGTACGGCCTCTGCGGCAGCCGCGCTAAAGGCTTTGGCTGCGAGTTTCCGCTTGCCCCCATAAACCGGATCACCGACCAGACCATGACCGGCATGGGTCATGTGAACCCGAATCTGATGCGTGCGGCCTGTTTCCAGCCAGCATTCGATCAGAGCCAGCCCTTGCGGGGGCCCAAACGTTTCGACCAGACGGGCGCGCGTGACAGCGTGGCGCCCACCGTGAAACAGCACAGCCTGTCGTTGCCGGTCTGTCTTGTGACGGGCCAGCTGAGTGGTGATCCGCATGATATTTCCGGGCTCAAAGCTGACACCTTTGACGCCGCGCAACCGGGGATCATTGGCATCCGGGACACCGTAACAGATGGCGCGATAATAGCGTTCTACACTATGCGCCTCGAACTGCGCGGCAAGCCCGTGATGGGCCGCGTCGGATTTGGCCACCACCAGCAACCCGCTGGTTTCCTTGTCGATACGATGCACGATGCCGGGGCGCTTTACGCCGCCTACGCCAGACAGGTCATCACCGCAGTGATGCAGCAACGCATTGACCAATGTCCCGTTCGGAGAGCCGGGCGCAGGATGCACGACCATACCCGCAGGTTTATTGACCACGATCAGGTCGGTATCCTCGAATACGACCTCCAGCGGGATGTCTTCCGGGCCGATATGGCTGTCTTCGGCCTCGGCCACAGTGATCGCCACCACTGCGCCTTCGACCACCTTGGCCTTGGGGTCGCGGGCGGCGGTTCCGTTGATCATCACGGCCCCCTCTTCGATTAACTTCCCCAATCGGGTCCGCGACAGGCTTTCCCCCGCTGGCACATCCCGGGAAAGCGCCTTATCAAGGCGGGGCGGCGGATCGGCCGCGATTTGAAACTCAATCTGGCGAGTGCCCATGACTGTCCCTTCCGAACCCCAAGAACCGCAGGAAACGCCGCAGCTTCGCCTGCTGCGGAGAATGGTCATGCTGCTGACCGCGGTGATGATTGGCGGGGTTCTAGTGACATTCGCACTGATTGTCATCCGGCTATCGGACCGGACCCCTACCCTGCCCGATCAGGTTGAGTTGCCCGTTGGCGCAAAAGCGCAGGCGGTCACCATTGGAAACAACTGGTTTGCAGTTGTGACTGATGACAATCGCATCCTGATCTTTGACAAAACCACTGGCCGGCAGCGCCAGGAAATTACCGTCGAATAAGGTCAACCCTCTAGCGCCATGCGAAACACGATCTCGGATGCCTGGCGCAGCGCCTGATATTCCGCGGCTGTGTCCCGGCGAAACGACTGATCATGCATGCTCAACCTGACAGGGGCAAAAAGCTGCGTCCGGTCGGGAAAGAACTCTTGATGAAAACTCACATCTTCATTTGCCACAAACGCGTCCAGCCAGGCGCGTTCATCCGGTTCAAGCACATCATTCTTACGCATCATCACGGGATCATCGACAGCCCGACGTCGCAACTGGCGACTTTTCTTGCGTCCCATGGCCCTTGTGACCACACCAAACGCCTCACACGCGGCCCTTGAATGCGAAGGATTGGACGATGTTTCGGTCTTGCTGCCCAAGGGCAGTTGGACGCCGATGCGATCCAGAAAATCATCGACAATGTTGCCATTGGCCATTTCAGAGCGCTCATACAGCATAGGCACCAACGAGACGCCCGGAAAAGCTGACCTTATCCGAGCCGCAGCACTGGCAAAGCTGAAACGCTCAGGATGCGCACGTATCTCGTCCAGCTGGGTACGAATATATTCAGAACCGCCCCCGGCAAGCCTGCCGTTCTTTGCCCTTTGTTTGTAGTCGGCTTCGAAAAAGTCAGAATATCTACGGCAGTAGAAAGCAATCCTCATCTCACGCGCGGGGATCTCAGCGAAAATCTCGGCCAGTTTGTGCAGATCGACTGAATACAACATCTCAGACGATACCAAGCATGCCTTATCCTCATGCTCAGCATATTCCCTTGCCATCGCTTCGCGCAGGGCGGTGACCGGCTGTTCGGTTTGGTTCATGTGGAAGGCAATCAGGTTATGACTGCTGGCCAGACGCCCCTGCCCCTCGGTTCGCCTGCGGCCCGTTTCCATATAGTGTAATCCGGCCCCAGCCATCACTTGACCGTTTTTGCGAACAAACCCCTGTAACGCAGTCGACCCAGTCTTGGGCATTCCTATGTGTAGCCAGAGCATGAAACGTTCCTATTCGCCAAGCGACCTCAGGTCTCGGCCTTGGCTGAGAACCCGGCGGTCATCTGACGCATGAGGTCTTGCATCTCGGGTTGTTCGCGCAACTGGGCAACCTGTTGGCGATGCAGATCGCAGGTCATATGGTGCAGGCGGGCCGTCTCAGCGTCTGACAGCATTTCGTAATACAAAGCCCGTTTCCGATCGAGGATTGTGTCGATCGAGGTCTCAGTTTCGGCGTTTTGGTTCATCATGTTCCAATATTCCATCCCAAGGCTTTCCCCCAGATGATGGGCCCGACCACGCATTTTCTTGACCAGATAACTTTCACAGGATTTCAAAGCATAGTGATTGATCTGAACATGCTCGTACCCGACGGAGTCCCGCGCCGATCGCCAACTGGCAGTAAAATACCTTTCGGGCATCGGTTGACCGGATCCGTTGTACCAATGGCATTCTTCCATCGTTTCAACGGTCGGCCTTTTCGGTCGATGGACACCGAGCGCATCCCACAGGCCGCGTTGGAACATGGTCTTAAAGCCCCAAGCTTGCGGCGGTCGAAAAATACGCTCAGGTGCAGCTTGGCGAAACTGATCCGACAGGAAACGGTCCTCGTACCGAACAATGCCGGCGTTTCCGAATAGACGCCAAGTCATTGAAATCGTTTTTGCATCCGGCATGGCACCCGTCAGCGCACGCAATGTATGGTCGCCGGTTCTGACGTTAATATGTTCATCCGCGTCGATAACGATCACCCAATCCTGTGGACGGGCCACTTCCATTTTCAGAAAGGCGTTATAGGCGCGTTTTTGCGGGCTGGTCTGACGTCTCGAGTTGTTGTCGACATGCGTGACAATGCCAAGGTCATGCAATCGCTGCAGCAAGGCATCTGTACCATCGGTACAGTCATTGGTCATGACCACAATCTGGTCCACACCAATGGCACGATTATGGGCGATCCATTCAAGAACGAATGGTCCTTCGTTCTTCATAGGGGTAACGCTGATATATCGAGGATCCTGTTCGGCCATACCTGACTGCCCTGCTTGTTTTCATTGCCCCGGTGGTATCGGAGATTTGTTTAAGATTTTGACCGCAAACTACCGGTATTCAAGCCGGTCACCAAGAGAAATCCGTCTATTTTCCACCCGCACGTTTCAGCTGATTGGAATATCGTTTTAGGGTTGGGCACAGCGCGTGGGCCTTGGAAAGATGAACGCGCGCATTCTGCTTTTCACCTCGTTGCAGAAATATCCTGCCGGCCTCTCCTTGAATCGCCGCTGTATTGTCATCCAGTTCCGCAGCCTGAATAATTTGGTTTTGCCCCTGTTCTTCGGCCCCGTTCCTTTCAAGGTATTGCCCCATCGCAAAGACCAGAAATGGGTTTCCCGGATCACAGGCCAACGCATCTGCCATGGCCAGCCTTCCGTTTACAAAATCTCCATCTTTCTCATACAGTTCGGCCAGTCGCTTTAAGTATAACGGGTTATCCGGATGGCGCTTGGCCACTTTCCGCGCAATATCCAAAGACTGCGCCAAAGATGTATCTCCCAAATGCAAACGCAGCAAAGATTGCACCCCTTCAAAGCGCGGGTCTTCGCGTGAAATGCGAACGTCCTCGGGCAACTGAGTTGAGCTTTCTAGCCCGTCAGCCAAAGTCTGCAAGCGGGATCGGTTGGAGGTTAGACGGCGCGCCCTTTGATCTACGGACAGACTAGCCCAATCTAATAGGATCAGGTCGAAATTACAGGGCGGGCGACCCAGTACCTTCCTCTGCGCAACGTGCGCATTGTAGTTGAACCAAGGCCTCCGAACAGCCTTCTGCATCACCCAATCCATTGGCGGCATTGCGCGCTGCGCAATCTGTTCACGATACAAAAGCCGAGAGCCAAATATGATGACATCCGGGCGCATTGGTTTTGTCCAAAACGCCCTGCTGAACACCTGCGCAGCCTTCCAGCGTTTCTTCTGCCCTCCAAATATCGCGGCTTGAAGTGCAGTTACCACAGCAAAATCTTCGGGCCAGATATGCGGGTTTTCGAAGGCTGCTTCAGTCATCTCTAACGCTTCGGCCCAACGATTCAGATAAAAGTAATTCAACGCCTGAAGAAGTGGAAGGAATGCATTATCCGAACCTGCATCCATCAACGGCTGCACCAGTTCCAATGCCTCTTCGGCCCGATCTCCCGCGCCCAAACCATGAAGATAAAACGAAGCCTTGGCATAGATATGAGCGGCTTCTGAGAGATTCAGAAATTCTTCTGGACCGCGGTGCAGGCGTGCGATCACTTGTTCGTTGGCGCGTTTGACTTCATCTTCGTTCAAAACATCGCGAAAAACTTTTCCCTGCTGCCCTGAAATTCGCGCCGCTGCCATGGAAAAGGCGGAAACGTACGGCGCTATCAACTGATCCGCGCGCGACATGGTATAGAGCTCCAGAAAGTCTCGTTGTGCGCGGGTCAGACTGGAAAGATCCGCGATATCTGACATTTGCATAAGGTGCGGAAACTGCACTTGGAATCGGGCCACAAGCTCGGGCTGATCTGAAAACATGATCGCGGCACACCCTGCGTTTTTTCCAAGATGCGCCGCATACAGTTCTTCCGGTTCGATCTTTGCCGGCCAGGTCGTATGCTTCCACGGCAGGCCATTCAGGATGTCGCCACGGCGAATGTGATAGGCCGACACCCCCTTGCCACTTAGTTTGGCATCTGCCTTTTCCATGATCGTCCGGATTTCATCCGTGAACCCGATCTTATGGATGAACTCTCGGTACCGGGGACGGATCTGCTCGATATCTTCCCATTGAAAGGCCAGAACCTCAAAGCCTTCCTCGACGACAACAGAGCGGCCGGAATTCAGATGGGATATCAGCCGATCCGGTGTCGCATCGCCCTGAAACGACCATATCGGCAGGGAGTTCTCGCCTAGAGCATCAAAGGATTCGGTGCTCAGGAAATGCTCATCCATCCACTCTTGTGAGAACAATTCTTGCGGCTGGTCCAGCTCTGGCGCATCCGCACCTTTGGGAAACCAGTTGACCCGATAGCTGGTGTCAAAATCCTCGGCCAACCGGATGCAGGTCAGCATCATCAGCAACCGGGCACCCATCCGGTCTTTGCGCTGGCCGATAAAGACCCCCTTTTCGGGCTTCATGAGGCTGCTTCGGCCAAGGCTGCGCGCCGCAGCCGTCGGAACCTCTGCCTTGCTTGCGCAACAAGCTGTGGGTGACGTTCGCCGCCAATCGCCTCGATCCCACGCATATACAAAGGCAGTCGCCGCCGCGCCCGCATCATCCGGTAATAGGCCTGGGGTTCCAGTGTGCCGTCCATCGCCTCGAGCATAACCGGCTTCAGTATATCCAATTTGCGCAGCATCGGGGCCGCGAAATGGTTTGAAAACCATGTCTTCAGCAGCACGACATTATCGCCTTTCAATCGCGTCACCTGCTGGCGATCAAGATCAAAAAAGGGATCATAGAAAACGTAGGCTTTCCCCACATTTTCTACGGTTTGCGCGGCATCGCTAAAGGGAAGATCCCAGTCTTGCACCTGTCCGAACCGATACCGGGTCTCCCACGGGACCAGCCGTTCATCCAGCGTTGTCTGCGGATTGAAAGCGATGACATTGGCGCCGGGAACAAGAGCCGAGAATGTCAGCGCTCCAAATCCGCCCATCGAAGCGCCCGCAAACACAACCTGATCAAACTGTGCAAAAAAACCCTGATCCGCTTGGGTCTGAAAATACGAGATGATCTCGGGATCGCGGTACCAAGCTTTGGTCCGCGCAAATATCCCCATATGGGACCAGCCTTCGTCACGGAAGAACTTCCAGCCCCAGGGTTCGCGGGAAAAAGACAGGTCGTTGGCATTGGCAATGTTGTCAAAGCTGACCACAAGCCGGGACGCAGACCTTTGGTGAAACAAAACCGAGTGTCTGTTCAGCTTTTGCAGAAACCCGGTCCCGTCCCCACCTGGATACAGCTCGACAAACCAAGGGGGCGCAGGGTCTGTCAGAATCCGTTCATACCCCGTCTTACGATCGGGGTGATCAGGCTTGAGCTGCTCTTTTGAAAGGTCTTCTGCCATGGTGATCAGACCAGATTTTCCGCAAGCCAGAGGCGGAAATCCACCCAGTCAGGCCGCAACTTGATCTCTGATATCTTGGTGCGATGCCAGTCACATGCCTGCGCGTGCAGGCGGCCGAGTTCTTCATCGGCTTTCAGTTCGGCCAGCAGTGGGGCCGCGCGATGCGCTGCTGGCAGTATCGAGTGATCTGTTTCTTTGTTGGCATTCATGTCCTGCCAATAGGCTTGCCCTTGGTCTACGCGGATATGATTGGTCCGGCCCCGATCCCTTTTGACCAGAAACCCATCCAAAGACCGGACGGAATAGTGATGAATCCGCCCCAGCGAATGATCAAATTTCCTCCATGCGCGCCACCCGACCTTCTCGGAAGGAAACAGCCTGCCACCTGCATCGGACCAAGCGATTTCGCTTTCTTTCCCTTCTTCGACCCCTTTCGGGCGATGCGGGCCGAACCGCGTAAATTTTCCGTTGTTACGAAACAGGGTTTTCAGACCATAGGCCCGGCCGGAATGATACGGGAATTCCTGATCCCCCATCGAAAAGGACTCGGTCACAGGTTTGTCTTCAAAGCTGATATTCCCCGAACTACCAAACAATTTCCACGCGAATGAGATCGCATCCACCGGCTTTCCGGCCCGCTGTTCGGTTTCTGCGATCAGCGCCGCAAAGCTGTTGTCACCGCAGCGGATGTTCCAGAATTCATCAACATCCAGACACATCAGCCAGTCGGCCTCTTTCACTTTGGGCTGACGCCGCGCGCGCCGTAGCATCTGATGCTGCGGGTTTCCCCCTTCTTTGACCTCGTTCGGGACATGTGTGGCAAGACCCAATTCCTGCAGCCTGCGGGCAATGGCATCCGTGCCGTCTTCACAGCTATTGGTGAAGATCACAAAGTGATCGACTCCCAGTGTTTTGTGGAATGCTACCCATTCCAGCATATAGGGGCCTTCGTTCTTCATCGTCGTGAATACGGTGAGCGCCTGAGACATGTATTTCCTGCCATAACTTCTTTGCCCAAGTCATACACAACCCGGCAAGCACGAGCGAGATGGGATTTGGGTGCAAAAGAAATACTGCGCGAAACTGGTGCAAAGCTACACCCACTGGATAGGGATCATACTATTTCGAATGAATATCCAAGCGGTTGAAGCGGCTAACCTTAATCACGCCAAAATGCGCCCACTCTTTCTTTGGTTGCAGCAGGACGCATTTGGCTGGTTCAAGGTTAGTCGGTTCTGAATCGTCGTGAATCAGGTCAGAATCTCAGCGACAGACATGACATTCCGCCATCCAGTTTGGCGCATTCCACATTGTCGATTTCAACCACATCATAGCCGTTCTGGCGCAACATCTCGGTGGTACGCGGGAAGCCGGCCGGAGCCAGGACAAATTGGTTGAACCGGATCGAGTTTGCAGCGGCTTCTTCGCCTTCTGCCACATGCAGAACCCGATATCCTTCGAAGCACCCGGATGCGTCCAGCCGTTTCGTGGACAGGATGGTTTCCCCATCCAGCAACGAACAATCCGTTTTGAAGTGCAACACGCCCGGTGGTGTAAAAACCTCGCGTACGGTGTGGCCCCAGTCGGAAACGATTTCGGTCAGCTCTGCGACACCGGCCGCATCGGTCCGATCTGACCGGCCAACCAGAATTTCGCGACCCGTTACCAGAATGTCCCCGCCTTCAATATGGCCGGGCCCAGCGATCTGCCGAACCTCGTCATAAACGCCGCGGATTGTCGGCTCCATCTCGGCCACCTCACCCATGCGGCTGGGTGCACCGGGGCGCATCATCACCGCACCCTGAGGAAGACACAGTGTGGTATCTTCGACAAAGACGGCATCCGGATACGACTCAAGGGGAGCCAGTTCGATAACCTCTGCTCCGGTTTTCTTGAGGGTTTCAACATAATGCGCATGAGATGCAAGCATTCGGTCTAGGTCCGGCGTACCGATATCTTCTGCACGCAGACCATCGGTGATGGACGCTGCTGGGCGACGGGTGATCGCGCGCGAGAACTCATAGGTCGGGTCAGTCATTTTCGGTCTCACTTTTCATCAAGAGTGTGATTGGTTGGGCGCGCGGATTTCAACAAGCCGCGGGCCATCTTGGGATTGTGCAGACGACAAAGCTTGGGCCACGTCCAACGGGTCAGGGCCTGTGCGCCAGAACGGCATGCCGCAAGATCGGGCGACGTTTTCAAAATCCGGCGGGGTCGGATCACATCCCAGCACGGTCACGCCGACCGCCTGCATTGATGTTGCGATTTCCTGATAACCTTGATTGTTCCAGATCACGAAGGTGATCGGCAGTTTTTCATCAACGGCGCACATCAGTTCAGGAAGGCTGAACTGCGCCCCGCCGTCGCCTGCGATACAAATGACCGGAGCGTCAGGGTCCGCCAATGCAGCGCCGATCGCGGCGGGTATGCCATATCCAAGCGCTCCGAACCCGGTCGCGGCGTTGAACCACCCGCCGGGCCGATCATGATCGTAGTACAGGTTTCCTGCATAGATCGGATAAGCAGAATCGCCCACCATGATCGCGTTAGGGACTGCATCGCGCATGGCGTTCAGCACAGCCAGTAACGCCTGCATTTCCGGCCCGATTTCTTCGACCGCGTTCCGCCGCGAGGTAGCCGCGCGCGCGGCACCGTTTGCCGACTTGGGCGATGCGGCAAACCGATCCACAAGCTCGGCCGCTGCCATCGCCGCATCACCAACAATGGCAATGTCCGCCGCGTGGCGCTTCAGCTGATCGGGGCATAGGTCCACACGGATCAGGTATGGCATTTCAGCCATCGTGCCGGTGGCGTACATATCGTAGTCCGTCTGGCCCAGCTCAGTCCCCAAAGCCAGAACCACGTCGGCCTGTTCGATCAAAGCACGCACTGAATTCAGGCTCGGGCTTGCTGGTACACTCAACGGGTGATCGTACATCAACCCGCGCGCATTCACGGTTTGAACAACCGGCGCATCCAGCGCTTCGGCCAGCTGCCGGATCGACCTGCCGGCGCTGCGCCCACCTCCGCCGACCAGAATGACCGGCGCTTTTGCCGACCCCAGTAGCTTGGCAGCACGGTCAAGAAGCGCCGGATCAAGAGACTTATCGACGGGACCTTTCGCAGCATCGGTCGGACCAGCAAACTCGTCCCCCGCAACGTCTAGCGGGATTTCGATATGTGTTGGCCCTGGGCGACCGGATTGAAACAGGGCGAAGGCGCGGTCCAACGCGGCTGCTAGTTCAACTGACTTTTCAACTCGGTCCGATGACAGAGCGACTGTTCGCGCCATCGCTCGTTGATCCGGTAACTCATGCAAGTGACCAAGCCCTTTGCCAAGACTGGACAACGTGTTGACCCCCGACACCACCAGCATCGGAACGCTGTCTGCCCGAGCCTGCCCCATCGCCGTGAGTGTATTGGTCAGACCGGGGCCGGTAATCACAAAGGCCACGCCGGGCTTGCCGGATACCCTGGCATAGCCATCAGCCATGAACCCTGCCCCCTGCTCGTGTCGTGGGGTGACATGGCGAATGCCCGATGCGGCCAGCCCGCGGTACAGTTCGACCGTATGGACGCCGGGGATGCCAAACACGGTATCCACATCGCGCCTGACCAGTTGATCAACCAGCGCCTCACCAATGCTTGTCATGCGTTTTCCAGTTGCAGTTGGGTCGCGTGGGCAACGATCCGGTCACAGGCTTCGGTAAAGATCGCGTCGTCCACCGTCAGCGCGATACGGACCCAGTCATCAACCGTGTCACCGAAAGACGGCCCCGGCATCACCGCGACTTTGCCATGTTCGAGCAGATGAAAGGCGTACTCGTTTCCATTCATCCCTGTGGCCGAGACATCAATCATCGCAAACATACCTGCCTGTGGAAGATGCACACGCAGATGTGTCTCGTTCGGCAGCCTGTCGTTCAGCATCCGGGCGCGGCGGGCGTACCGTTGCGCCATGCCTTCAGCCACGGTTGAACCGTTGCGAATAGCCGTCTCGGTCATGTCGGCGATGAAGGGCTGATTTCCAAACAGCATGGTTTCCGACAGCGACAAAAGGCGCGCGGTAAATTCCTCGGGACCAATGCACCAACCGCTGCGGAATCCGGGAGCGGCATGGGATTTTGATATCGAAGAGACGACGATTACCCGATCCGCCAGCTCGGACCGCGACAGGGGTGAGGAAAACACAGATCCGTCAAAGATCAGTTCTTCATAAACCTCATCAGAAATGATCCATAGATCATGCTCGATAGCCAGCTTGCCGATTGCGTCGATGTCTTCGCGTGTCAGGATCGACCCGGTAGGATTATGCGGTGTGGTCAACAATAGCGCAGTGGTCTTCGCGGTAATCCTGTCCGCGATATCATCCGCAGAAATACGAAAACCGTTTTCCGGCCGCAATGTTACCGGAACAATATCCGCACCGCTTGCGCGTACCACACCTTGATAGGTTGCATACATCGGATCGCCCACCAGCACCTCACAACCCGCCTCGGCCACGCCCATCAGGACGGTAAAAAGCGAGGTCTGGGTGCCTGGAAAACACAGCACTTGATTATCCGTGATCGTGCGCCCGGATCTGGCCGAATAACGATCGGCCAGTGCAGAGCGCAGTCCAGCCTCACCACGCCCATTGGAGTAGGTGGTTCGCCCGGCGCGCAAAGCGTCCACAGCGCTTTCCACCAGTTCGGTGGGCGTTGGCACATCCGGCTCGCCAATGGTCAATTCGATGATATCCTGCCCCTGCTCGACAAGTTCTTTGGCCTTGAGATAAACTTCCCATTTGGCGCCACCCAGGCCGGCAAGGCGTTCGGTAATCGCTGTTTTCTTCATGTCTGCCTCTGCTCAAGATCCGTCAATTCAACACCGATAATTGCCCCAACCGAAGCCAGCCCAATCTTGGGCAGCTCATCCGGCTCAAAGGCGTATGGCAGGGCGCCGCCTTCCATCCACAAGCCGTCGACCACGGCGTTGCATGCGATAGCCAACCTGCGCAGTTCCGCCGGGCTGGCTGGTATGCCTACCTCGTTCAGCGCATCTGCAATGAGTGATTCCAAGCGGTCACGAAAATCCCGATATGTCTGTTCGTGGATCGCTTGCATTTTGTCGTCCGCCAGAACTTTGTTCAAAAAGCCCGCCCATAGGGACACTGACCCCGGATCGACCACTGGATGGGTCAGCCCGGTCGTTACAAACGTCGCCAGCCGCAATCTGGCTGTGCTATAATCTCCGTCTGCAGGGGCCGACGTCATATCCGTCAGTCGCCGCATATGAAAGTCATAAGCTGCTGTAATTAAATCTTCTTTCGAAGAAAAATAGTGCCGGATCAGACCCTGAGTTACACTGGCCCGCTCGGCAATCGCCCGAACGGTCGCACCTTGCAAACCTTGCTCAGCTATCAAAGACAGCGTGGCCTGGATCAACGCCTCTTTGCGCTGCTCCGCGGGTTCTCGCTTGAATTTTGTTGCGTGATCCGACATCTATCTTTCCAGAAATTATAATTATACAGTTGCATAATTGTAGGGATTTGCTAAAGCTGCAAGTAAAAAAACGGTTGAGAGGGATGAAACTGCAAAATGAACGCTGACCCAGAAACCACGCCGGATGAAGCCATTCGGGTCACTGACTTGCACAAGTCTTTTGGCTCGCTCGAAGTTCTCAAAGGCGTTTCACTTACTGCCCATCAGGGTGATGTCGTCGCCATCATCGGAGGCAGCGGTTCGGGGAAATCCACGTTCCTTCGCTGTATCAATTTCCTTGAAACGCCCAGTTCCGGAGAAATCGTCGTAAACGGCGAGCCGATTGAGATGCGCCCGGATGGCACGCCTAAGGACCGGCGTCAGCTGGAACGCATCCGCACCCGACTGGCAATGGTGTTTCAGGCCTTCAACCTTTGGACCCACCGGACGCTGCTGGAAAATGTCATCGAAGTGCCCGTTCACGTGCTGAAAGTACCGCGGGACGAGGCGATCAAGCGCGCGCACCAGTTGCTGGAGCGCGTTGGGCTTGGCGACAAGGCGGATACCTTCCCTTCCTTTCTGTCAGGCGGTCAGCAACAGCGCGCTGCGATTGCGCGTGCTCTTGCCGTTGATCCCAGCGTAATGTTGTTTGACGAGCCAACCAGCGCGTTAGATCCTGAACTTGTTGGTGAAGTGCTGACCGTAATTCGCGATCTGGCGGCCGAGGGCCGAACCATGTTGCTGGTCACGCATGAGATGAAGTTTGCGCGCGAGGTTGCGACCCATGTTGTGTATCTTTTCGAAGGAAAGATTGAGGAACAGGGGCCACCCGACGAACTTTTCGACAATCCTAAATCCGCACGGCTGCAACAATTCCTAAAATCAGTCGGCTGAACGAACAAAATATCAAACAGGGAGAATATCAATGAAAAACAAAAAGCTAATCGTGGCCGCCATGGCTGCCGCTGTGCTTTCTGCCGGAACGGCAAGCGCAGATGAAGTCAAGATCGGGATCGCCGCCGAGCCTTATCCGCCGTTCGCATCGCTGGATGCGTCTGGCAAATGGGTCGGCTGGGAGGTCGAGGTTATTGATGCGGTCTGTGCCGCGGCTCAGCTTGAATGTGTGATCACTCCGGTTGCGTGGGACGGGATCATCCCATCACTGACCGGTCAGCAGATTGATGCACTGATGGCGTCGATGTCGATCACCGAAGAGCGCATGAAAACGATCGATTTCAGCGACCCTTACTACAACACTCCGGCCGTTATCGTCGCCGACAAGTCGATGGACATTGAACCGACACCAGAATCTCTGGCCGGTAAAATCATCGGCATTCAGGCGTCCACGATCCATCAGGCCTATGCCAACGAGCATTTCAAGGATGCGGCAGAAATCCGGGTGTATCAGACTCAGGACGAAGCCAACCAGGATCTGTTCGCCGGCCGTATCGACGCGACCCAGGCCGACAGCATCGCCATGGCAGATTTTGTCTCTTCTGACACTGGTGCCTGCTGTGAAATCAAAGGCGCGGTCGAAAATGACGTCTCGATCCTGGGTCGCGGCGTCGGCGCGGGTGTCCGCAAGGGCGATGACGCGCTGCGTGAAAAGCTGAATGCGGGTATCGCGGCAATTCTTGCCGACGGCACGCATGACGAAATCACCTCGCGCTATTTCACAGCCAGCATCTATAGCGAGTAAGGTTCGCCGTGGAAGCAATCCTCGAAAGCCCGGGTTTGGCCCAAAGCATGGAGTTGCTTGCCCTTAGTCCTCCGGGATGGGGCGGCAACCTTCTGCGTGGCCTCGCTAACTCGTTGCAGATCGCTTTTGGAGCGTTCGGGTTCGGGTTGATCATCGGGCTTTTCGGGGCCTATGGAAAACTATATGGCGGGCCGGTCACACGTGACCTGCTCGGCATATATACGACTGTAATGCGCGCCGTGCCTGAACTGGTGCTGATCCTGATCCTGTATTACGTCGGGACCGACCTGATCAATCAGGCCGCGCAGGCAATGGGGTATGACCGCGTCGAAATCAGCGGCGTCGTTGCCGGCATCTGGGTTTTGGGCATCGTTCAGGGCGCCTATGCGACCGAGGTTCTCAGGGGCGCAATCAAAGCGGTTCCCACCGGACAGATCGAAGCCGCCCGCGCCTATGGCATGCCCTCGCTGCTGCTGATGCGGCGGGTGACAATTCCCGCGATGATGTCTTTTGCCACGCCTGGATTGGCCAATCTGTGGCTCATTGCAACTAAAGATACGGCCCTGCTGGCCATTGTCGGCTTTAGCGAATTGACGCTGGAGACCCGTCAGGCCGCGGCCAGCACCCGCGCCTATTTCACCTTCTTCCTTGCTGCAGGTGCCTTGTACTTGATCGTCACGCTTTGTTCCGGTGTCGTGTTCGCGCGTATCGAGAAATGGGCCCGTCGTGGGCAGCCTTCGTTGAAGGGAGGAAGCCGATAATGGACTGGCGAGCACTCATGCAGCCGCATCGGATCGTGCTGATGGCACTTTTTGCTGCTTTCGTTATCTGGTGCGCCGTCTCACTGCGCTGGGATTGGATTCCAACCTATGCCCCGCTGGCGCTTGAAGGTCTGTGGAGGACCATTTGGCTGTTGGCCGTCACCTGTGTGCTTGGGTTCTTGCTCGCCGTTCCACTGGGTCTCGCTCAGGCGATTGGTCCCTGGTACCTTTCGGCACCGGCAAAAGTGTTCTGCACCGTCATTCGCGGCACCCCAATTCTTCTGCAAATCTGGCTGTTGTACTATGGGCTTGGATCGCTTTTCCCTCAGATTCCATGGATACGCGGCAGTGAGCTATGGCCCTACCTGCGACAGGCCTGGCCCTATGCGGTGCTGGCCCTGACCCTGTCTTACGCGGGTTATGAGGGCGAAATCATGCGCGGCGCCTTTGCCAGCGTTAAGAAGGGTCAGCTCGAAGCGGCGCAATCCTTTGGCATGCCGCGGTTCACTATGTTCCGCCGGATCTGGCTGCCTCAGGCCATTCGCAGCGTGCTGCCGACACTGGGCGGTGAGACGATCCTGCAGTTGAAAGCGACCCCGCTGGTGGCGACGATCACAGTGGTCGAGATCTACGCCGTGTCGTCCAGAATTCGGGCGGACACCTTCGTGGTCTATGAACCGCTGCTGCTGTTGGCACTGATCTATCTGATCATTGCAGGCATCATCACACTGATCTTCCAGCGTATTGAGCTGCAGGTCCCTGCCCGGTAACGCGACGCCGGACACCTAAGACACCTGGTCAGATTCCCGGCTGCCAGCCCTGAAACCTGCTTAACAGCAGGCGGCTGGCGACCGGCTTTGACACGTCGACTGAACGCACCGAGGGCGTCGCGAATACAAGCTATGAGAAGATTGGAAGCCAATCACTTGGTGCGGTCGAGAAGACTCGAACTTCCACGGGTGTTACCCCACAGCGACCTCAACGCTGCGCGTCTACCAATTCCGCCACGACCGCACTGTTAGTGACTTGGTAGTGGGGCGTATAGACCTTGATGATCAAGATGTGAAGAGGCAAAAATCACGTTGGTTTGAATTCCCATTCGGCGCTCTTATCTTTAACAGGTTGTCGTCCAAATGACCCCGTCAGGAGCCCCGCCATGACCTCGCCCGACCCTCGCCCCATCGTTCAGATCGACATAGTCTCGGATGTGGTTTGCCCCTGGTGCATTGTTGGATTCCAGCAGTTGGATCTGGCGCTCAAACAGCAAAATATTCTGGCAAAGCTGCGCTGGCATCCGTTCGAATTGAACCCAAACATGGCGCCCGAAGGTCAGAACCTGCGCGAGCATATCGCCGAGAAATACGGATCCTCTCGGGAACAAAGCCAGATGATGCGGGATCGTTTGACGCAAATCGGGACTGACCTGGGCTTTACCTTCGCCTTTGACGACGACAGCCGCATCGTAAACACCTTTGCCGCGCATCAGCTTCTTGACTGGGCCGAGGCTCAAGGGCGCCAGCATCCGCTGAAACTGGCCTTGTTCGAGGCCTATTTCACCAATCAAAAAGACGTCTCGAATATCGATATCCTGCTTGAGGCCGCCGAAACCGCCGGTCTGGATCGGAACGCAGCGCGCGCGGCGCTGGAATCGGGCGCTCATGTCGGCCCGGTCCGAGAGAAGCAGCAATACTGGACCAGCCGTGGCATTTCCGGCGTGCCCTCAATGGTGTTTGGCGGAAAGTATCTGCTGACCGGAGCGCAGGGGGCGGACACCTATGCGCAGGTCCTGCAGCGCTGTTTGACCGAAGCAGCCTAGGTCTTTCCATCCATGCATCCAGCCGCTAAGGAGCCGACATGGAATGGAAGATTACTGACGGATTGACCGACTATGATGAGGCCATCGCCTTTATGGAGGCGCGCGTGGCCGATATCGCGGCGGGTGAGGCGGATGAGTGTATCTGGCTACTTGAGCACCCTGCCCTGTACACAGCGGGCACTTCAGCCAAGGTCGAAGACCTGAAAGACCCGGACAGATTTCCAGTCTATACGTCAAAACGCGGTGGTGAATACACCTATCATGGTCCGGGGCAGCGCGTTGCTTATGTCATGCTGGACCTGAACAAACGCGGCAGGGATGTGCGCAAGTTTGTAAAGCAGCTTGAGAATTGGGTGATCGCAGCTTTGGCCGAGTTCAACGTGACCGGGCAAATCCGCGACGGCCGCGTTGGTGTCTGGGTGCAACGGGATGACAAGCCGCTGACGCCTGCAGGCGAAAAAGCCGAGGACAAAGTCGCGGCGATCGGCCTGCGATTGCGTAAATGGGTCAGCTTTCACGGCATCTCGATCAATGTCGAACCGGATTTGAGCCATTTCTCTGGGATCGTACCCTGCGGCATCTCGAACCATGGCGTGACTTCTCTGGTCGATCTGGGTCTTCCGGTCGCGATGGATGATGTGGACAACGCGCTTAGAAAAACATTCGCTGAGGTTTTTGGACCCGCGGGGGCGGATTAACTCGGATCACGAATCGAAAAACAGCCCGGCACCGACTACAATCCAGCCGTCAGATCCGCTCTGCTTCATAATTTGGAAACAATTCTCGATTGGTCCGTCTGGTTTCCGACGGAATCTAGTTAAATTTCACAAATATGAATACTTGGGTCCCATTAACGCCTAGTATGAATTTACCGTTCTAGAGTGAGTGGTGTGTTAAGCCGGTGATCGCAGGTATACCCTGGGAAAACAGGTATGTGTTTTGGTTACGAGTCTGCCGTTCCGACCCCAAATCGGAACGGCAATTTCTTTTTTAGTGCTCGTGTTTGTCATGTCCAAACCGGGCCGGATGGCCACAAACCTCTTCCCCACTTTCAATTTCAAGCGTTGCATGGCCGATCCCGAACTGATCCTGCAGCGCATTCTTGATGGTTGTGGAAAGCCACCTGGCATCTTCGTCTGCGTGGCTGGTCGCAACCACATGTGCAGTCAGGGCAGGTTCATGCTCCTGCATACTCCACAGATGAACGTGATGGACCGAAACAACGCCCTCGGTAGCCTCGATCATCGAAGCGACCTCTTCTGGGTCAAGGTCGGATGGTGCACCCAACATCAAGACGTGAATGGTTTCGCCAATTTCAGATTTCACATGCCAAAGGATGTAGACCGAGATCATGATGGTCACGGCCGGGTCCACCCAGGTCCAGTTGAACAGGATAACCAAGGTTCCGGCGACGATCACGGCCAATGAGCCTAAGGCATCTGCCACGTTGTGCAGAAAGGCGGCCCGGATATTCATGCTGTCCTTTGCCATCGAATAGGTCAGGACAGCCGTGATCAGATCGACGATCAGGGCCAGCGCTGCGATCCAGACGACGATCCAGCCATTCACCGGTTCGGGCTCTATAAACCGCATGACACCTTCGTACATCAGATAAACGGCCAGAACGACAAGAATGGTGTAGTTAACAAGAGCGGCCACAACCTCTGCCCGGCCATAACCAAAGCTCATCCGTGGATCTGCCGGGCGTCGCGCAATCTTACGAGCGAAAAACGCGATGATCAGCGCGATGGCATCTGAAAAATTATGCAAGGCATCTGCGATCAAGGCCAGTGAGCCAGACAAAATGCCCCCCACTATTTGTGCAAGCGTCAATACCATATTGACGCCGATCGCTCCGACCACCCTCCGGTCACCGGCATTAGGATCAATGTGAGAGTGGGTGTGGTTATGTGACATGGCAGATCAGATCCTTGTTTTGAACTGCCATCCTATGTAATTCCTCTAGTCACTAGAGGTTCAAGAGGCAAAAAGCACAAAATGTACTCAATCGGAGATTTGTCGCGGCAAACCGGGGTCAAGGTGCCCACGATCCGTTTCTATGAGGAAAAAGGCTTGTTGGCCAAGCCGTATCGGACGGCGGGCAATCAGCGCAGATATGACGAGACTGCTCTGAAACGCCTCCAATTTATCCGCCACTCGCGTGATCTGGGCCTGCCTTTGCCGGATGTCGAGGCGTTGCTTTCTTTGGAAGGGGCGCAGGGGGCGGATCTGGACCATGTTCATGAAATCGCGGATCGTCAGCTGACTGAACTGCGCAACCGGATAACATTGCTGCGCAGCCTTGAGGCCGAACTGGAACGCATCACAGCCGCCTGTGACGGCACCCACGACCATGTATGTGAAGTGCTGAACGCGTTTGGCGACCATAGCAAATGCCTTGGATCGCACTGATCCTGTAGCGGGTGATCAGGCCAGCGTGTCTTTGATTTTACCGGCGTGTTCAGCGATCAGGTCAAAATCACCCATATTGCCCGGTGGTCGCATCGAAACGCCTTCGTGCCGCGGCAGAACGTGAAAATGCAGATGAAACACTTCTTGCCCGCCTGCAGCCTCGTTGAACTGCTGGATGGTGACGCCATCCGCATCAAAGGCCGCTTTCACCGCCTGCGCCATCTTCTGAACCGTTGAGATCACAGAAGCAAGCTGTTCTGGGCTGGCATCCAGCACGTTGCGACAAGGCGTTTTCGGGATCACCAGCAGATGCCCGTCCGTGCGCGGCATGATGTCCATGAAGGCCAGTGTGTCGTCGTCTTCATAGACCCGGTTTGCAGGGATTTCACCACGCAGGATTTTGGCGAAAATGTTATCGGGATCATAGGCAGACATACTCGGCCTCCGTTTGGACGTTTTTCATGAGGTGTTTGTGCGGTGCCGCATCTTGGCGGTCAAGACGCAATGCACATGCGATCAAAGCGACAAGGGTGTTTCCAGAAAATCGCGGTATACCCTGTCCCGATGCAACAGCAAACCTGCCGAAAGAGTATCCCGTACAGGATCGGATATATGCTCGAAAACCCTTCGGGTACTCGGCCGCATTGCACACAACTCTTCCGGCAACGGTGCGAACAAAGCCATGAAGGCAGCGCAAAAAATATCTGCTGCAGTGAGCGTGTTGCCAAACAGAAAATCACCACCTTCTGCGAGCTTGCTGCTGACGCGTTTCAATATCCCATCAGCGCGACCGGCAGCCATTTCACCTGCTTCTGTATCATAGCCGTATTTCTTGCCAAGATAGTCGGCAATCTTGGGATGGAACCCACCTTCTTGGCCTCGCATACCAGCATGGATTTGCTGAAGCCGCCTTTGCCAGCCCAATCCATTTGGGGCCGTAAGTAAGTCAATGAAGGCGAGAATGTCGGGCGCCATTGATGCTGGCAACAAATCTGGTTCAGGCGCGATTCGTTGTGCCAAGGCGACAATATCGGCCGTTTCGGAAAGCGGTACTTCATCTTTCCAGAACACAACCGGTGCGCTGTCCGTTTGCGCCCAGATGGTCTGCGCCCGGTCCTGATGGTCCAGATAAACTGGCACCCAAGGCAGACGCTTTACGTAAAAAATACCCTTTGCGGCTTCGCTCCAAGGGCTTGGCACACCTCCGACAACGATCATGCGTAGCCCGGTGGCCGCCTGAGCCTTTTCGGTCGTCACGTAGTTCAGAACCATCCGGTCTCCTCCATTTGCCGAAAGTTGTGCTCTTTTTCGAAGCCCTGCAACCGGCACCCGCGACAATTAATCTTGATCCAGATCAAACTCGACCATTGAAGGTCGCCCCCACGCAATCTAAAACCAGCAGGAATCCCGCGCGTTGGAGAGGTCCGACAGCGCGGTGTAGTTGCAACAGGAGGCACCTAATGGCAGACGCAGCCATTCATGGTCACGACCATGAAGACCAGCGCGGGTTCTTTACCCGCTGGTTCATGTCGACCAACCACAAGGACATCGGGATTCTGTACCTGATCGTCTCGGCCCTGGCCGGTCTAATCTCGGTTCTGATGACTGTTATCATGCGGATCGAACTGATGGAGCCCGGGGTACAGCACATGTGCATGGAAGGGTTCCGCTTGTTCGGCAGCGGTGCCGAGCTCTGCACTCCGAACGGGCATTTGTGGAACGTGATGATCACCTATCACGGTGTTCTGATGATGTTCTTCGTGGTTATCCCTGCCCTATTCGGCGGATTTGGCAACTATTTCATGCCGTTGCAGATTGGCGCGCCGGACATGGCGTTCCCGCGGATGAACAACTTGTCCTTCTGGCTCTATGTCGCCGGTACTTCGCTGGGCGTGGCCTCGCTGCTGAGCCCCGGTGGTAACGACCAGCTTGGTTCGGGCGTCGGCTGGGTTCTGTACCCGCCGCTGTCGACGAGCGAGGGCGGAATGTCCATGGACCTCGCGATCTTTGCCGTGCACGTATCGGGCGCCTCCTCGATCCTCGGCGCGATCAACATGATCACCACCTTCCTGAACATGCGTGCCCCGGGCATGACCCTGTTCAAGGTGCCGCTGTTCAGTTGGTCGATCTTCATCACCTCGTGGCTGATTCTTCTGTCGCTGCCGGTTTTGGCAGGTGCGATCACCATGTTGCTAATGGACCGCAACTTTGGTTTCACCTTCTTTGATCCGGCCGGTGGTGGTGATCCAATCCTGTATCAGCACATCCTGTGGTTCTTTGGCCACCCAGAAGTGTACATCGTGATCCTACCTGGATTTGGCCTTATCAGCCACATCATCGCGACCTTCTCGCGCAAGCCAGTCTTCGGTTACCTGCCGATGGTTTGGGCACTTATTGCGATCGGTGTACTGGGCTTTGTCGTGTGGGCACACCACATGTACACAGTCGGCATGTCGGTCCAGCAGCAAGCCTACTTCATGCTGGCAACGATGGTCATCGCGGTTCCTACCGGCGTTAAGGTCTTCTCGTGGATCGCAACCATGTGGGGCGGCTCGATCGAGTTCAAGACACCGATGCTGTTTGCTTTCGGTTTCCTGTTCCTGTTCACCGTTGGCGGTGTGACCGGTGTGGTTCTGTCGCAGGCCGGTATCGACCGCGCCTATCACGACACATATTATGTGGTTGCACACTTCCACTATGTGATGTCGCTGGGCGCAGTGTTTGCGATCTTTGCCGGAATCTACTTCTACTTCTCCAAGATGACAGGCCGTCAGTATTCAGAGTTCTGGGGCAAGGTTCACTTCTGGCTGTTCTTCATCGGCGCCAACCTGACCTTCTTCCCCCAGCACTTCCTGGGCCGTCAGGGCATGCCACGTCGCTACATCGATTATCCCGAAGCGTTCGCGCAGTGGAACTATGTCTCGTCGATTGGCGCCTTTGTATCCTTCGCCTCGTTCCTGCTGTTCTTTGGTATCGTGTTCTACGCCTTGTTCCGTGGCGCACGTGAGACCCGGAACAACCCGTGGAACGAATACGCGGATACGCTGGAATGGACGCTGCCCTCGCCGCCGCCCGAACACACGTTCGAGCAGCTGCCCAAGCAAGAAGACTGGGACAAGGGCCACGCGCACTGATCCCTCTGAACCAACAGAAAACCCCGCCAACTTGGCGGGGTTTTTCATTTCTAAGTGGCGTGCCACCGGAAATTCGCCAGATCGGTCAAAATAGGGTACTCTGGTAAAGGCAAAACAATCGGCAACCCCGAGGGTTCATATGCCCGATCTTGATTTCTGGTACTCTATCGGAAGCACTTACAGCTTTCTGACGATCATGCGCCTGGACGATTGGTGTTCTGAACACGATGCGTCCGTCACATGGCGGCCGTTCAATGTACGCACAGTGATGTCGCAGCAGAAGAACATCCCCTTTGCAGGGAAACCCGTCAAATCCGCCTATATGTGGCGCGACATTGAGCGTCGGGCGGCCAAGTACCATATGCACGCCCAGCTTCCTGCGCCCTACCCCATTTCTGACCTTGCCTTGGCAAATCAAGTAGCGCTGTTGGGAATGGAAGAAGGCTGGGGCAAGAACTTTACGCAAATTCTATATCGGATCTGGTTCGAAGAAGGTGTAGAGGCCGGCAGCGAAACCGCCCTGTCCGAAGCGCTACATCGCAGTCAGCAGGATCCCCGACTGATCCTGTCCCGCGCGCGCAGCCCCGACATTGTCGCCGCACTTGAGGCGGAAACACTACGCGCAATCAAGCTGGGCATTTTTGGCGCCCCAAGCCTGGTTGTGGGGAACGAAGTCTTTTGGGGGGATGATCGGCTGGACGATGCCCTATCGTGGGCCCGCGTCGGGCACGTCATCTGAATTTTCAGCGTCGACCCGGACGCGCTTTGGGCTATCTTCCGGCCATGCCCTACAGATGGAATCAAACCACCACATCAGAACTTGAGCTGCGCTTGTGGCCGCATAACTCGCTGCCGCGTCATTGGGCAGTTCGGGTTGTGTTTAGTGTCTTTTTGTTCGGGTTGATCCCGCTTTTGGCCGTGCTCGGCTCGGCCTTGCTTTGGGGGTTGCTGCCCTTCCTGCTGCTAACAGTTATTGGCCTTTGGCTGGCTCTCCGGTCAAACTATCGGGCCCGTAGCATATTCGAAGTCCTGACGCTGACCGGAACACAGGCGCATCTGATACATCATGACCCGCGACGGGGGCAGCAGGAATGGGCCTGTAATCGCTATTGGGCCCGCCCCGAGATCCATCAGAGCGGCGGCCCGGTTCCGAACTACGTCACCCTCAAGGGTGAAGGTCGCGAAGTAGAAATCGGCGCATTCCTGTCCGAGGAAGAGCGGATTGCGCTTTACGATGACCTCAAAGAAAAACTGCGCGAACCAGTCGCGCAGTAAGCTCTCAGCATGTCACGGCAGTCAGCCGCTGGCAGCCGCACAAAGCTGATCTTTGACCATGGGCCCAACTTTCCCAAAATCCATCTGGCCAGTATAGCGTGTCTTGAGCTCGCCCATGACCTTGCCCATATCCCGGATCGACCCGGCACCAGTGGCCGTAATCGCTGATTGGATGGCTTTCGTCACCTCATCGTCGTCCAGTTGCTCGGGCAGGAATTCTTCTATGACTTCTATCTCGCGCAGTTCACGCTCCGCCAGATCGAGGCGTCCACCCTCTTCGTAAGCACGCGCACTTTCCTTACGCTGCTTGGACATTTTCCCTAGAATTTCAAGAACTTCGGCATCACCGCAACCCTTGGCTTCCTCGTTGACCGCAGCACGAGACGCGATATCCCGGTCCTTGATTGCTGCATTGATCAGACGTAGGGTCGACAGACGCTCGGCGTTCTTGTCTTTCATTGCTTGCTTCAGGGCGGAATTCACCCGTGATCGCATATCCATTTAGTTTGTCCATCCCCATGACAAAAGGAACCCCGACCATATCGAAACAAAAAGCGTGATACAACCGGGGGCCTCAACATCTAAGTCATTGATATTGCTCAATAGCCCAAAAATTGAACACACTTGACCCAAGCGCATAACCCCCTTAGGTATGCGCCGATTTACCCTGCAGGAGAGTCGCGCTATGGCCCAGAACGCCCCGTCTAAGCCCACCGCATGTCTGGCTTTAGCCGATGGAACACTGTTCTACGGGGTCGGTTTCGGCGCCACAGGCCAGACCGTGGCCGAGCTGTGTTTCAACACCGCAATGACCGGCTATCAAGAGATCATGACCGATCCTTCTTATGCCGGACAGATCGTGACCTTCACTTTCCCTCATATCGGAAATGTTGGTGTGAACCCCGAGGATGACGAAACCGGTGATCCTGTCGCGGCAGGAATGGTCGTCAAATGGGACCCAACCGAACCGTCCAGCTGGCGGTCTGCTGAAGAGCTGAAATCATGGCTTGCCCAGCGTGGGCGTATTGCCATTGGCGGTGTCGATACCCGCCGGTTAACCCGCGCAATTCGCCAGCAAGGCGCACCTCATGTGGCATTGGCTCATGATCCTGAGGGCAATTTCGACATCGAAGCTCTGGTTTCGGCAGCGCGTGGCTTTGCCGGGCTTGAAGGTATGGATTTGGCCAAGGAAGTGACTTGTGCGCAAAGCTATCGCTGGGATGAGATGCGTTGGGCCTGGCCAGATGGCTATAAACGGCAAGAGGCCCCAGTACATAAGGTTGTGGCACTGGATTTCGGGGCAAAGCGCAATATCCTGAGATGCCTTGCCTCGACCGGGTGCGATGTCACTGTGCTGCCCGCAACGGCCACAGCGGCTGAGGTTCTGGCCCATAATCCCGACGGCGTATTCCTGTCCAATGGCCCCGGTGATCCAGCGGCTACGGGTGAATACGCAGTACCGATGATCAAAGAGGTATTGGACACCACCGACCTACCCTTATTCGGGATTTGCCTTGGTCATCAGATGCTTGCGCTGGCCCTTGGCGGTCAGACTGTCAAGATGAATCACGGCCACCACGGGGCGAACCACCCGGTAAAAGATCTCGAGACTGGGAAGGTGGAAATAACGTCGATGAACCATGGGTTTGCGGTAGACGCTCAAACCCTTCCCGACGGTGTCGTTGAGACTCATCGTTCGTTGTTTGATGGTTCAAACTGCGGAATTCGCATGACGGATCGACCGGTCTATTCGGTACAGTACCACCCAGAGGCATCTCCAGGCCCACAAGACAGCTTCTACCTGTTCGAGCGGTTCTCGCATGCGATGGCCGCCCGAAAGGCACAGGCATAATCATACAGCCTTAACGGCCTGTTAACCTTAATCGCTCCACCCTGACGCAGATTACCACGTCTGGGTTGATTGAATGGTTGAACTGAACCTGCAGCATTTCGCATCGGCCGCGCCGATTTCTGCAACGGTGCGCAAGCCTTTGGGGGCTTGCCTGATCGACCGCGGGCTGCTTTCGAACCATCAGTTGCAAAAAGCCCTGCACCTGCAATCCAGACAAAATGTTGCACTGGGCGAAATCCTGGTCGACGAAGGCTGGGTAGATCGGTCCGAGGTTCTGACGGCGCTGTCTGAACAAACAGGATTGCAGATCGCGGACCTGGATCTGCATCCACCAAATCCGGACCTTTGCAAAACCCGCCCCGCCAGCTTTTGGCTGGATCACAACATCATTCCCTGGATGCGCATCGGTCCCATTCTGCTGGTCGCTACCGCCAATCCCGATCAATTCGACGCAGTTCGCAAGCAGTTGGCAAAGGAAAAGCAAACGATCATACCCGTGCTTGCCGATGCGGACCGGATCGACGACGCGATCGCCAGAATTTTCTCGGAAAGCCTTGCTGAAAAGGCTGAAACCCGTGTGGCAATAGCTCATAGTTGCCGATCCTGGACTCGGCGCTCGCGTATTGGGCCGATTGCCATAGTGCTTGGCCTCGCCACACTGTTCCTGGCGCAACCCATTCCGGGGCTGCTGGCTCTGGTCGTTTTGGCCGTTACGTCGCTTGTATTATTCCTGACATTGCGTCTGGCGGGATTGCTCTCGTTTCTATGTTACAAAGGAAAACGCCACAGTCAGACCGCCACCACGCTTCCTCTTCGACTGCCTCGCGTTTCCATCATGGTCCCTTTGTACAAAGAGCGAGAGATTGCTGGCGCTCTGATCCGCCGATTGCGGCGTCTGACATATCCCAAAGCTCTTTTGGACGTCATTCTGGTTTTGGAAGAAACGGATATGGTAACCCGTGCAACCCTGGCCAAAATCGAGCTGCCCTGTTGGATCCGCACGATCGAAGTACCGGCATTAAGCGGGCTGACGACAAAACCGCGCGCGATGAATTATGCGCTGGATTTCTGTCGTGGTGACATTCTAGGCGTTTGGGATGCCGAGGACGCCCCTCTTCCCGATCAAATCGAACGCGTCGTCGGACATTTCACCCAAGCCAGTGAAGACGTCGTCTGCTTGCAAGGCGTTCTGGACTATTACAACCCGCGCACCAACTGGCGGTCTCGCTGCTTTACCATCGAGTATAACAGTTGGTTTCGGGTCATCCTGCCTGGCATTGCCCGGTTGGGACTGGTGGTTCCACTTGGTGGTACAACCTTTTTCTTTCGTCGCGAAAAGCTGTTGGAACTGGGCGGTTGGGATGCCCATAATGTGACCGAAGACGCGGATCTGGGCGTCCGCCTCAGCCGCGCGGGTTATCGGACCGAGATGGTTGATACCGCCACTTTCGAAGAAGCAAACTTTCGGGCCTGGCCTTGGGTCAAACAGCGTTCACGATGGCTCAAGGGCTTTATGGTCACATATCTTGTCCACATGCGCTCGCCGATCCATCTGCTGAAAGAGCTGGGTGTGCTGCGCTTCCTTGGGCTCCAGGCGTTTTTTCTGGGCACCGTCGGACAATTCCTGCTGGCCCCGGTTTTGTGGCTGTTCTGGCTTACCACATTCGGATTGGCCAGCCCGCTGGATCCCGTCATTCCGGGCAAGGTCATGACCATACTGATAGCTCTGTTCGTATTTGCAGAGATCACGAATGTGACCATCGGGATACTGGCTGTCGCCGCCCGTGAAAGACAGTTTCTGATGCCGTGGGTGCCGACAATGCCGTTGTATTTCCCCTTGGGTGTGCTGGCAGCTTACAAAGCCCTTTGGGAATTGGCTATCAACCCGTTCTTCTGGGACAAAACCCAACACGGTCAAGCCAGTGAAGAAGCCTTCGACATGTGACCGTCAGCTTTCGCGACGAACCGCATCCTGCTTGAGACGCGTCATGAAAGCGACCGAGATATGCTCTTTCAACGCACGTTCCGCGGCTTGCTCGTCACGGGCGGCTATCGCCTCGACGATGCCTTTGTGTTCACTTTGCGCGATTTCACCGCGCCCGGAAACCGCAAGCGATGTCGTTGCCATCAAGGCCATTGTGCGGTGCACAAGGTTCAGCTGTTGCACCAAATAGCGGTTGTGCGAGGCCAGATGGATCTGTTCGTGAAACCGCCGGTTCGCCCGAGACAGGGCGTTTGGATTGTCCACCAGCGCATCATCTTCGGCAACCATTTCCTGCAGCACCTTGATCTCTTCCTCGGTCGCGTGCTTGGCGGCCAAACTTGCAGCGAGACCTTCAAGTTCACGGCGAACGACATATAGCTCTGCCATCTGATTGTGGTCCAATGAGGCCACAATCAGCGAACGCCCGTCGCGTTCAAGCAAGGATTGGGTCTCTAACCGCTGCAATGCCTCGCGGATTGGCGTGCGCGAAACACCGAACCTTTCGGCCAGCTCGCTTTCGACCAGCCTGTCACCGGGCTTGTAGATGCCCACATCAATCGCTTCGAGAATAAGGCTGTAGGCGTCGCTGTTGGACTGCTTGGATTGGGGCATCTTTAGTTTTTCTCCTCGTTCGGACATGTCTATCCGTCTGCAGTGCGCACAATCAAGTACTGCATTGAAAACCTGCGCTGCGCGGCTTAAACGGCAGGCATGGTCAAACCTGCCTTCAGCCATGTCTCCCAATGGGTGTTCGATCTGGACAACACCCTGTACCCGCCGCATATGCGCCTGTTCGATCAGATCGAGGTGCTGATGACGGATTATGTGGTCCAGGCCATCGGCGTCGACCGGGCCGAGGCCGACCGGCTGCGATCCCATTACTGGCGCGAATATGGCACCACGCTGGCCGGGCTGATGGCCGAACATGATCTGGATCCCGACCCTTACCTGCATGCCGTGCATCAGGTGGATATGAGCCATATGGACCCGGACGTGGATCTGGCGGAACATATTCGTGCTCTGCCCGGTCGCCGCATTGTCTATACCAATGGCAGCGCGCCCTATGCCGAACGCGTCCTTGCGGCGCGTGGCCTCAGCGGTTTGTTCGATGCCATCTATGGGGTTGAGCATGCGGGATACCGTCCTAAACCCGAGAAGGCAGCATTCCAGGCCATCTTTGCGCAAGACGGAATCAAGGCAGAAAAAGCGGCCATGTTCGAAGACGATCCGCGCAATCTGGCGGCCCCGCATGAGATGGGGATGCGCACGGTTCATGTCGCGCCCGAACCGCACATGGCAGATCACATCCACCACCATACAGACGACCTGACCGCCTTTCTGGCCCGCCTGCGATAGGCTGTCACACTGCGACGATCTGCACGTACTGCGACCCGGGCGCCGCCCCTATATCCCAACTGCGACGAACAGAACGGAGACCCAGATGTCCGCAATCGAAATGCCCCCGCGCTCACCCATCTGGCAGCGCCTGCTATTTGCTGTTCCTCTGTTTGGCTGGATGGCGCGCGATGCGGCCGATGCAGATGGGGACGACTGGTATTACACCGCTGCCGCCATCTTCAGCATGTGGGGCTGTTCAGTGATGCTGTTTGGCTTGCCGGGCTTGTATATCCCCGCCGTCGTGATGGTGCCCGTGATATTCCTGATCCTCATCCTGATCTCGCGCGGCTGACCTGCGAGACAGGATGTCACTTGGCGCGGGAAGTCGAACCGCTCTAGGGTCGGCTCAGAACCAAAGAGGGCGCCATGAACGACCAGTGTGACATCCTGATTTCCGGCGGCGGAATTGCCGGTTTGACCGCAGCGGCGGCCCTTGGCGCGGCTGGATTCAATGTGGTCTGTGTTGATCCTACCCAACCTGTGACCCAGCGGGACGTGGACGGATCGGATTTACGGACCACCGCGTTTTTGCAACCAGCCCACGGTCTTTTGGAACAATGCGGGCTGTGGGAAAAACTCGACGCGCATGCCGCCCCTCTTCAGATCATGCGGATTGTGGATGCAGGCGGCGATGTGCCCGAGCCGCGCGTTGTGCGCGACTTCAATGCCGCGGATATCTCGGACCAGCCCTTTGGTTGGAACCTGCCAAACTGGCTCTTGCGGCGTGAAATGGTGGCCCGTCTCGCTGAACTGCCCAATGTCGATTTTCGCCCCGGAACGGGCACGGTCAGCTTGTTCACCCGTACAGCCGAAGCCCGCGTTGGCCTGAGCGACGGGACGCGCATCCGCTGTAAACTGGTGATCGCCGCAGATGGTCGCAACTCGCCCATGCGAGAGGCCGCCGGGATCAACGTGCACACCACGCGCTATGGGCAAAAGGCGTTGGCCTTCGCGGTTACACACTCGATCCCGCATCAGAACGTCTCGACCGAGATTCACAGGTCCGGCGGCCCGTTCACGCTAGTTCCCCTGCCCGACTGGCAGAGTCAGCCCTCGTCCGCGATTGTATGGATGGAGCGTGGCCCGCGCGCGGTAGAGCTGTTGAACACCGATCCGGAAAGCTTTGAAGCGCTGATGACCGAACGGTCCTGCGGGTTGTTCGGTCCGTTGAAACTGGCTTCACGCCGAACAATCTGGCCGATCATCAGCCAATCGGCAGAGCGCCTTTCGGGCGAACGCGTGGCCCTGATGGCCGAAGCCGCCCATGTCGTGCCCCCCATCGGTGCGCAGGGGCTGAACATGTCCTTGGGTGATCTGCGATGCCTGCTGGATTTGGCACAGGCCCGTCCCGAGGGCCTGGGTGACGCGCAGATGTTGGATGCCTATCACAAAGCGCGTCATACCGAGATCGAGGCCCGGGTCAAGGGTATCGACCTGCTGAACCGCGCCTCGATGATCGAAGCGCGGCCTTTACGGGACATACGTGCAATGGGGTTGAACGCGCTGTATTCGCTGCCGACCGTGCGCAAGACGCTGATGCAGATGGGCCTCGGCGTCCGCTAAAGCCCGATGGTCACAAAACCTGGTCCAGCACGCGCTTTAGACGCGCGATTGTGCCGTCAACATCGTACAGCTTGTCCAGACCGAACAGGCCCAGACGGAAGGTGCTGAACCCGTCTGGCTCATCACATTGCAAGGGTACACCAGCAGCGATCTGCATGCCCAGGGCGGCGAATTTGCTGCCGTTCTGGATATTGGGATCCGAGGTATAGCTGACCACCACACCCGGCGCACCAAACCCATCGGCGGCGACAGAAACAATGCCCTTATCCTTCAGCATTGCCCGTACACCGTCCCCCAATGCCCACTGGGCGTCACGCAGTTTGTCAAAGCCATAGTCTCGAGTCTCAGCCATCGTGTCGCGGAAGGCTTTCAGCGCATCTGTTGGCATCGTGGCGTGATAGGCGTGACCGCCATTTTCATAGGCTTGCATGATCTGACGCCATTTCTTCAGGTCGACGGCAAAACTGTCCGAAGTCGTCTCCTCCAGCCTTGCCTCAGCCTGTTCGGACAGCATGACAAGACCCGCGCAAGGCGATGCGCTCCACCCTTTCTGAGGGGCCGAGATCAGGACATCCACACCCGTCGCCTTCATGTCCACCCATGCGCAACCCGAAGCGATGCAATCCAGAACCATCAGCGCCCCAACCTCGTGGGCTGCGGCTGCCATCGCCGAAATATAGTCGTCGGGCAGAATGACCCCGGCCGCTGTTTCGACATGCGGCGCAAAGACCACATCCGGGCGCCCATCGCGGATCGTTTCGATGACTTCCTCGATCGGAGCAGGCGCAAATGGGGACGTTGCCGAGTTGCCGGTCTGGCGCGCCTTCAGAACTGTTGCCGACGCTGTCAACCCACCGGACTCGATGATCTGGCTCCACCGATAGGAAAACCAGCCATTCCTGACCACCAGAACATTGGCATTGCGGGCAAACTGGCGCGCGACTGCTTCCATTGCATAGGTACCACCGCCCGGGATAACGGCCACACCGTCAGCGTTGTAAACGCCTTTCAGCATCTCAGAGATGTCGCGCATCACATGCTGAAACTGAACCGACATGTGATTAAGCGAGCGATCGGTGAAGACGACCGAAAACTCCTCTAACCCATTGGGGTCAATTTTGTCCAAAAGCGGGGGCATTGGTATTCCTTTCAAATTCCACGAAACGAGCGGGTGTTCGCAACTTCGCTCACTGCCTCTCAGTTATTACTGAAAATTGACCCAACGGAACCCGTTTTCCTAAGAAAATTTTAACGCCTCAAAGGCCCTATCGACAACTAATGACGCCAAACAGTGTCAGCAACCCTTTACACCCCTACGTGTTTCTGACCAGATACATACACTTTGGAGAAGAAAGGTATTTTCACTCGTGACTGCGCATAAGCGGATCAGTTTTCAGTTTGTACGTGACGAAGTAAAACGACGAATAGAAACCAGAGTTTGGCCACAGGGGTCGGTGCTGCCGACAGAAACCCAGTTGGCAGAAGAATTTAATTGTGCCCGTGCCACGGTGAATCGTGCTTTGCGGGAACTGGCAGATCAGGGCTTCGTTGAAAGAAAACGTAAAAGCGGAACGCGGGTCAAAAAAGAACCCAGCAAACACGCAAAACTGGAGTTTTCCCTGACCCGACTGGATGTCGAGGGGCAGAACTCCACCTATCGTTATGCGCTGGTCGAGCGTAATATCGTCTCCAGCCCCGGATGGCTTGCCTCTCAGTTAAGCGTCTCGCAAGAAGCGCGTGTTTTGCATATTGTCTGCATGCACTATGCAGACAACCGGCCGTTTCAACTGGAAGAGCGCTGGATCAATATCGATGCAGTTCCAGAAGTGGAACATGCTGACCTCGACACCAAAGGCCCGCATGAGTGGCTGTTGCACGCCGCCCCCTTCACCGATGCTGAGGTCGCCTTTTGCGCGATTTCGGCAGATGGACGGCTGGCTGAATTCATGGGGACAACCTCGGGGACGTCCATGATCCAATTAGAGCGCACGACATGGAAAGACGGGCAGCCAATTACCTTTGCGCGCATGACACATCATCCCGGATATTACATCCGTACCAGGTACTAAAACGGGCCTAGCCGATAGGCCCGGGTAGCCTCTCTTCGCTCAGCAATACATTGGCTTCGACATCTCCGGCCCCGGGCAAAGTCATTATCCGGCGGCGCAGAACACGTTCAAAGTCCGAGAGATCCCGTGCCACGACGCGCAAACGGTAATCATAGAGGCCCAACACATGTTCAACGGTTTGAACCTCGGGGATCGCACTGACGGCGCGTTCGAAATCTTCAAGGCTGACCTGACCTTTCCGCGCTAACTTGACCCCCAGAAAAACTGTCACCCCAAACCCCAACGCTTCTGCATTCAAACGCAGGTGGCGCCCCTTTATGATCCCCGTCGTTTCAAGCCTCCGGATACGGCGCCACATCGCGGGCTGAGACAGGCCAAATCTACGCCCCAAGGCACCCGCGCTTTGCGTTGCATCCTGGATCAGAGCGCGCAGAATTTTGCGGTCGAGCTCATCCAATTCGGTCATAGCGGCAGCACCTCATCGCTTTTGACCCGCGCGATATGCATCAATGCCTCGATATCTGCGATATGCGGCAAAGTCAGGATACGGTCACGATACAGCTGCTGGTAATGTGCCATATCCTTGGCAAGCACAGATAAGCGCACATCCACGCGGCCCAAAAAGGTCTGAATCTCGATCACCTCGGGAACCTCGCGCGCGACACCCATGAACTCGTCGAATGCACGCGGTTGGGTCTTATCCAGCGTCACCCGCAATGAAACCTCGACTGCATATCCCAATGCGGCCCAGTCAATGATCGCCTCTTGGGCTTGAATAATCCCGGCCTCTTGCATTTTTTCGATACGTCGCCAGCAGACACTTGTGCTGATGCGACAAAGCTCGGCCAACTCAGCGGTTGTCAGCGTCGGGTCGGCCTGGAAATGACGCAGAAGCCTGCGGTCAACATCATCAAGCATGATTTTTTCTTTTTTATTATACTTCAAGAATAGATACTCGAGTTATTCGTGATAATTCAAGGATAACAGTATCGCTATCCTTGGAAAATCGCCTTAAAACCCACAGCAATCGAAACAGAAAGGACCAGCATCATGCGCGTCTATTACGATCGCGATTGCGACATCAACCTGATCAAAGACAAAAAAGTGGCCATCCTGGGTTATGGCAGCCAGGGTCATGCACACGCGCTGAACCTGCGCGACTCGGGCGCGAAGAATCTGGTCGTTGCCCTGCGCGAAGGCTCGCCTTCGGCTAGGAAAGCCGAAGCCGAAGGCCTGGCGGTCATGGGCATTGCAGAAGCGGCAGCCTGGTGTGATGTCATCATGTTCACCATGCCCGATGAATTGCAGGCCGAAACTTACAAGAAATACGTGCATGACAACATCAAGCCGGGTGCTGCGATTGCGTTCGCCCACGGCCTGAATGTTCACTTTGGCCTGATCGAACCGAAAGCAGGCGTAGACGTCATCATGATGGCCCCCAAAGGCCCCGGCCACACCGTCCGTGGTGAATACACCAAAGGTGGCGGCGTTCCCTGCCTTGTGGCTGTTGACACTGACGCAACCGGCAAAGCGCTGGAAATCGGTCTGTCCTATTGCTCGGCCATCGGTGGCGGCCGTTCGGGCATCATCGAGACCAACTTCCGCGAAGAATGCGAAACCGACCTATTCGGTGAACAGGCGGTTCTGTGTGGCGGTATCGTCGAGCTGATCCGCTGCGGCTTTGAAACTCTGGTCGAGGCAGGTTATGCACCCGAAATGGCCTATTTCGAGTGTCTGCACGAAACCAAGCTGATCGTGGACCTGATCTATGAAGGCGGAATCGCCAACATGGATTACTCGATCTCGAACACTGCTGAATACGGTCAGTACGTCACTGGTCCGCGCATCCTGCCTTATGAGCAGACCAAGAAGGCAATGAAAGAGACCCTGTCGGACATCCAGAGCGGCAAATTCGTACGCGACTTCATGCTGGAAAATGCTGTGGGTCAACCCACCATCAAAGCCTCGCGCCGTTCCAATGACGAGCACCAGATCGAAGTGGTCGGCAAAAAGCTGCGGGACATGATGCCCTGGATTTCGGCCGGTAAACTGGTCGATCAGGAAAAGAACTGATCCTATCATGACGCCGCCCCCCGGGGCGGCGTCATTCATTTAATGGGCGTCAAAAATTTCTATCGACGGCCCGCCAACAATATCCACATGGGTATACATCGGGTTCGAATGCTGCTCGAACCGCACCGGCTTGTCGACAACCACCGAGGGCCATTTCCCGGGCTTCTGACAGAGGAAGATGTTGAGCAGCAAATGGCTGGGATTGATCCCCTGCGGATTGGCGATAACCAACATGGGCTCGACCCCTGGATTACCAACCGTGACAATGCCCGTCACAATCAACCTACCGGGCCCCGGAGGCATCTTGTTGTTCCAAGCATACCAATCTCGTGAAGCCACATCGTCTCCGGGCTGGCAAACAGCATTCACTTCTTTGTAGTCCATAATTTGTCTCCAAATTCTTTTTCCAATACCCCTACAATACCACACTCGCAGCTAATTGTGACGAAGCAGGCAATACCATGAGCGAACCCTCTGAAATCACCAACAAAAACTGGCTTATGGTCGCTGTACTTGGCTTCATCTGGGGCGGCACATTTATGGTCGTGGCCATCGCGCTCGAAGGGTACGGGCCCGTCACAGTAGCAACAGCGCGCACGACTCTGGGCGCGCTGACCCTTATACTGCTGATGGGGGCGACGGGTCGCAAATTGCCAACAACCACGCGGGGCCTTTGGCCCTCAATCATCGTGATCGGCATTCTGTCGACGGCCCTACCTTTTTTGCTGCTCAGCTGGGGCCAGCAATATGTTCCGTCCGCCTTTGCGGGCCTGTCGATGGCGGCCATCCCGTTGATGGTGTTGCCACTGGCACATTTCTTTTCGGATGAGCCCCTCAACGCGCGGCGTTTTGTTGGCGTATCACTTGGATTTGCAGGCGCGCTGGTGCTGATTGGCCCTGGCCTCGCACAGCTTGGTAAAGGTGCGGAACCACTGGCACAGCTGGCCTGTATTGGTGCCGCACTGTGCTATTCCTGCGCTTCTATATTCACGCGCAGATGCCCTCCGGTCGATCCGGTTGTTCTGGCTGCGCTCACTTTGCTGGTCGGCGCGGCGATCTTGTTGCCCATCATGCTGGTAACCGAAGGGGTGCCAAATTGGCATGGCGCACGGCCTAGCCTCGCCATAATCGCATTGGGCCTTGTTCCAACCGCCTTTGCCACGTTGCTGCGCGTCTCGATTATTCGCAGCGCCGGGTCTGTTTTTCTGACGCTGGTCAACTACCAAGTTCCGATATGGTCGATGGTGTTTGGCGCGTGGGTTCTGTCCGAGGCATTGCCGATACGGTTTTACGTTGCTCTAGCGATGATCCTGACCGGGCTAGCGATCAGCCAGTGGTTCAGCCTGCGCAGAATGCTGGCCGGTCGCTAGCCTGCAACCGCCGCGACCTCAGCAACGATACTGTCAACGACTTTGGCCAACAGCTGATCATCTTCACACTCCGCCATGACGCGGATCAGAGGTTCAGTGCCGGATTTACGGATCAGTAATCGGCCTTTTCCTTTCAGACGCTCTTCGGCATCCGAGATTGCGGCTTTCACACCAACTGTTTCCAGCGGGGCCTGCCCCTCGCCATAGCGCACGTTCTTCAACAGTTGCGGTACTGTTTCGAACTGAACCGACAGTTCGGATGCGTTGCGCCCGGAATGTACCATTTCAGCCAGGAAATGCAGGCCCGCCATGAGGCCATCGCCTGTGGTGGCATAATCGCTCATGACGATGTGGCCAGATTGTTCACCACCCAGGTTGAAATCTCCTTCACGCATCCGCTCGACTACATAGCGGTCGCCTACGGCCGTTCGTTCAAGCCTGAGCCCCTGCGAACCGAGATGGCGTTCGAGACCAAGGTTGGACATGACTGTCGCGACCAAAGCGCCGCCGCGCAAGCGGTCGGCCTTGGCCCAAGAGGTCGCTAACAACGCCATCAACTGATCGCCGTCGGCCACGTGTCCGTGCTCATCCACGATCACAACCCGATCGGCATCACCATCCAGGCAGATCCCCACATCGGCCCCGTGCGCCACCACCGTTTCAGCTGCTAGCTGAGGTTTGGTCGAACCGCAATTCAGGTTGATATTCTTACCGTTAGGAGAGGTGCCTACAGGAATGACCTCGGCCCCAAGTTCCCACAAAACTTCGGGCGCAGTACGGTGCGCGGCGCCATTGGCGCAATCCACCACCACTTTCAAACCGTCCAGCCTAAGATCGCGGGATAGCGAAGATTTCACCCGCTCGCCATAGCGAAACCGCGCATCGTCTACCCGGCGGGCCCGACCGATATTTTGGGCCTGCGCAGGCTTAACCCCTTCTTCGATCAGCCGTTCGATTTCAATTTCCGCCTGATCCGACAGTTTGAAGCCATCAGGCCCGAAAAACTTGATCCCGTTGTCTTCGGCGGGGTTGTGACTGGCCGAGATCATCACGCCCAGATCGGCGCGCATTGACCGCGTCATCAGGCCGACAGCCGGCGTTGGAACTGGTCCCAGCAGCAAAACATTCATCCCGGTCGAGGTTAGCCCCGCCGTCAGCGCGTTTTCCAGCATATACCCAGACAGGCGCGTATCCTTGCCAATAACAACACGGTGCACGCCGGATTGGTCACGTCGGAAGTACCGCCCAACCGCGGCCCCTATGCGCAGGGCCATCTCAGCCGTGATCGGATGCGTATTGGCGGTGCCACGCACCCCATCGGTTCCGAACAGCTTGCGCATTGGTATCTCTCCGTAAATTCTTGCTTGCGACCGGATTACCGGACGGCGGCCCATAGACGCAAGGCCTGAGCGGTTTCAGCGACGTCATGAACACGCAGGATCTGCACACCCTGTGCCAATCCGGCCAGCCCCACGGCGATGGATCCCGGCGCACGCGCGTCTTTGCGGGGCTCTTTGCCTATCTGCCCGATAAACCCCTTTCGGGATACGCCCAGCAGGATCGGACACCCCAAGCAGTGAAACAGGCTGAGATTCTGCAGAAGGATAAGATTGTGCTTTTCGGTTTTGCCAAATCCTATGCCCGGGTCGATAATGATCTGGTCCCGGCTCATGCCGAGGTCTTCAAGAAAACCAACCTGCCCATGTAGGAAGTCATAAACATCCAGCAAAACACTGTCGTAAGTCGGGTCGTCCTGCATCGAACCGGGATCGCCCTGCATGTGCATCACGCAGACAGGGGCCCCAACTTGGGCACAGAACGGCGCAAGGTCCGGGTCGAAGGTAAAGCCCGAGACGTCATTGATCAGCCCTGCCCCGGCTTTCCAGGCGGCTTTGGCGACGGCGGCTTTGCGGGTGTCTATGGAAATCAGCGCATCGGTGGCCGATCTGATCGCTTTGATCAGCGGTTCGGTACGGGCGATTTCCTCGTCTTCAGGAACAAAACTTGCGCCGGGGCGTGTCGACTCGCCTCCGATATCAAGAATACTGGCGTCCTGCGCGACCATGTCCCGCGCCGCAGCCTGTGCCGCCTCGACCGAGTTATGCACCCCGCCATCCGAGAAACTGTCCGGCGTGGCATTGAGGATGCCCATGATCTGGGGCCGATCCATCGCAACGCCAGAAATAGCGGCCCGTGGACGTGTCAGCCGATCCAGCACATCGCCGGGAACCTGCGCAGCCGGGATGATGCACGCGGCTTCAGTCCGGCTGAGGCGTTCGACATGGGTGAACCACAGCGTCTGACCGGCTAAGGTCACCGCCCCTTCAGGGCGCGCCTCACCATGCTGAACCAGGGGTCGGTAGTAAGCAGTCACAGATTCGCCTGATCCACCGGCACAGCGCGCAGCGGAGTCTGGGGTGAGTCCGGCAAGGCGCCTCCGAATACCATCAGCTCGCTCGCTTCGAATGTCGCGGCAAACCACGCCGCCAGAGCGACCGCATCCGAGGGCGCAGCCGACGGGCCGTCCACTGCATCAAGCACGATCTTGGACGGCGCCCAGACGCAAATCTGCCCGTTCTTCATGGCCCAATCCAACTCGGTCCGGGTGGAAACGACAACGCAGCGCAGGTCGCGCGCGGCCAGTACCCAGGCGTTCTGTTCAATGGCCAGCAGGTCGATCCGGCGCTGAGTCATCGCGTGACCGGTTTGCGAAACGGCCATATCCGCCGCCCCGACGCAGAGGATCAGGGGGCGTTTCCGGTTTTCCAACTGGTCAATCCAGCCGGTCAGATTGTCCGACGCGATTGCTTCGTTTGACAGGAAGGCCAAACGCGGGTGCGGACGCTCTTCCTCGACCAGCTCGTGGTGAGTTGCATCTTTACCGCGCACGATCTCAACGCCCAAAGCGCCGGGGCCACGATCCAGCTTTTCTATTCTGACAAAGGCTCTTACAGCCTGAGGTTCAAGCAGAATTCTCTCGGCAATCCGGTCCGCCAGAGTTTCCAGCAGGTTCAACCGCTCGGCCGACAGCTCAAAGCCGATGGCCTCGGTCACACGATCATAGGACAGGATGCGATCAACATCATCGTCAATAGGATCGGTCAGCGGGCGCACCTCGACAACGATATTAAAGCAAATGCGTTGCGTCGTTCCACGCTCGGCCTGAAAGGCGCCGATCTCGACCTCGACAATATGGTCACGCAGAGAGATGCGATCCAGAGGTCCCCGCGTGGCAGTCGCCTCGGACCGCTCGGACGGGTGCGCAAAGGCAAGACGGATTTCAGAACTCATGCGATTGACCCTTTGGGCTTGGTGGACGTATCGGCCCTAATTACACATTGCAGGCCCTATAACATCGCAGCAAACGCCATTCCAGTCTTCGAATGCGGCGTCAGCTGACGCGAAACCAGCTCATCATTCCGGATGCGGAATGACCCAGCATATGGCAGTGTAACAACCAGTCGCCTGGATTGTCAGCAATCAGCGCGATTTTACGGGTCTGACCCCGCCCTATCAGTATCGTGTCGCGCCAGGGGCCCAGCGTGCCGTCATCCAGGATGATGCGGAAATGGTGCCCATGCAGGTGCATAGCGTGGGGAAACGCCGTTTCATTGACAAACTCAAGCTGATGAGCACTTCCCAATCGCGCATCCAGAAACGGCTCATCCGGTCGATCAGAATAGCCATTCAATGCCCAAAACCTCCCGAGTTGGGCCAATTCACGGCCTGATAGTTCGGTCTCGCCCATATTGGCGGAATCCAGCCAGCGCATGGCCCCGCCTTGCAGCGTCATGCGATGGATCGGTGCGTCGTCCAGCCGAACCTTAGGCATCTCATTTGCTGGCAAAGGGCGGATTCCAGTCCTGTTTGCCGCCGCCTGACCGGCCACCGCAAGCCGAACCAGACCGAAGCTGTCACCGCGTTCTTGACTTACAAGCCCGGCAATCTGACCCTCATCACTTTGCACATCCACAATCAGATCCATCCGCTGAGCAGGTGCAAGCGGGACGTTCCCGGAAACCGGCAAAGGGTCAACCAGAGGCATTCCATCCAAAGCGACGATCCAACCTGTCAGACCATCCAGCCCCAGATCGAATATCCTGGCATTTGCCGCATTGATCAGCCGCAGCCTCAGGCGCGCGCCGCGCGCCACTGCATATTCTGGATCAAACTGGCCATTAACTGTGACGAGATTGCCCAAACGCCCGGCGTGGCTGAGGTCGTGCTGGTTATCAAAATCTTCTACGATCTGCCCGGTTTCCGGGGCTAACCTCCAGTCGTCCAGGACAAGGGTCAAATCCTGATCCACATCAGGCAGATTATCTTCTTCGACAATCAATGGGCCGTAGAGGCCACGCGCAACCTGCTCCATGGATCGGTTATGGGCATGATACCAATATGTCCCCGCATCCGGGACCACAAAGTCATAGGTAAAACTGTGGCCTGGCTGAACAGCGTCCTGCGTCAGACCCGGGACTCCGTCCATTGCATTGACAATTCGAATGCCATGCCAGTGGATCGTAGCGGGTTGGGGCAAATCGTTTACCAATCTGCGCCGGACGTTTTGCCCTTTGCGCAGGCGAATTTCTGAACCGGGCACATTTCCACCAAAGGACCAAACCGAGGTCTCGGGGTACCCGTCAGGGGCCAGCTGTCGGGAGACGATCTGGGCAACCAAATCATCTATTGCGGCATGCACTGCCTTGGGCAACAGCAACATTGCTGTACCGGATTGCAATATCTGTCTGCGTGATAACAACAATACGGACCTCCTTGGCCCGCAATCTAAACCGATTTTCGTCCCGCGCCAGTAGGGTTCCAGCGCGGGTGCGTCAATCAGTTGCTCGCCGTCTGATAGTTGTGACGGTAGAAAATATGAACACCGATACGCGCAGTTTCCTTGTAGACCTTGGCCCAAGACGGGCGCACTGCGGTCGTGTGATAATGCGTAGCCCCTTCGGTGAGCTTTTTGGCAGCCCCGTCGATGGCTGTACGCGCGACTTTCGCTACACGCTCATAGGCCTTCTTTTCTCGGATCACTTCCTCTTGACCGTCACAGGTATAGGTGAACTGGCACTGGTATTTCTTACCTGTGCCCTGATTGATCACACCACACAGCGTGTCGGGAAAGCGGCTGCTGGCAACACGGTTGAGGATAACCTCCGCCACAGCAAACTGACCGCGCACACCTTCGCCGCGCGCTTCAAAGTACAACGCCTCGGCCAGGCACTTGAACTGTTCACCTCCGGTGGCGGTGGGTTGCTCGTCCAACCAGCTCTTGGAGTAGGACACTTTTTTCGGCTCAGGCTCCTGTCGGGGCTTGAACAAATTCAGATAATCGCGAAAATTCTGACCGGGCAGTTCGCTACGGGCGACCAGCTCACGTTTCGCAGTATCGGTTGCTTCCCTCTCAGCGAAGGACACACTAGGCAGCATGGTTGTCGCCATAACGGCAACAGCCAGAATATATCTTAGCATCAGATAACCTCGCACAGGCACATTCTGCGCCATACCCTCCCCCGGCGGGCGCGATGAGGCTCATACCGAATTGAATCGGAAACGTCCAGATCAGAAGAAGATGCAAGTGGAAAATCGCCGTAACGTCAAAATAAGTTGACGACGGCTACCTTCTTTTCACACTAATCCTTGGGTCGGCAGTTACTGTCAACCCCCAAGTCTGGACGAAATCGCCAGTTGAGCGGCAGCCAGCCGAGCGACAGGTACCCGGAAGGGTGAACATGACACATAGTCGAACCCCAAATCCCGACAAATTGCGATTGATTCGGGGTTTCCGCCATGTTCGCCACAGACCGACAGGGTCACGTCCGGCTGAACCCGGCGTCCGCGTTCAGACCCCAGCTTCAGCAATTCCCCTACACCATCGGGATCTAGCACGTGGAACGGATCCTCGGCGAAAACACCCTGACGCACATAAGCAGACATGAAACGACCAGCGTCATCACGAGACAATCCATAGGTCATTTGGGTCAAATCATTGGTGCCGAAGCTAAGGAACGCAGTTTGTGGAGCGATTTCGTCCGCCCGCAGGCAGGCACGCGGCGTTTCCACCATGACCCCCAGCCGATATTCGAACTCTTGCCCTCGTTCAGCTGCTACCGACGCCGCAACCGTGTCTATCCGAGATTTGACAAGCTCAACCTCGCGCTTGGCCGAAACCAGCGGTATCATCACCTCGGGGACCACCAGAGCGCCCTCTTTGCTGGCCTCAAGCGTCGCCTCAAAGATTGCCCGGGCCTGCATATCATAGATTTCCGGCACCGTGATGCCCAGCCTGACGCCGCGCAATCCCAACATCGGATTATATTCGGTCATCTCGGCGACACGGCGTTCCACATCCGAAACCGGCAGATCAAGTGCCTCTGCCAATTCACGCTGGCCACTGCGAGTCGTGGGCAGGAACTCATGCAACGGCGGGTCGAACAGGCGGATACAGACCGGTTGACCTTCCATAATTCGAAAGAGTTGCACGAAATCTGCGCGTTGCATCGGAAGCAGACGTTCCAGAACCGCCGCACGACCGGAAGAGGTTTGAGCAAAGATCATTTCGCGCATCACGATCAGGCGGCCGGGATCAAAGAACATATGTTCCGTCCGGCACAGGCCGATCCCTTGTGCCGAAAAGTTCCGAGCGGTCTGCGCATCCGCAGGCGTATCGGCATTGGCGCGGATCTCAATATCACGTTCGGCGTCTGCCCAGCTCATAAGCGTCTGAAAACAATCGTCTAGCGCCGCCTCAAGCATCGCGGGTTGCCCCGCCAGAACCTGCCCCGAAGTTCCGTCTATCGTCAGCTTGTCGCCCGTTTTGAAAACGCGGCCATCCTGGGCTGTCAACATCTTCTCTTTGGTCTGAAACCGCATTTCAGAGGCGCCAACGATGCAAGGCAGGCCCAAGCCGCGACCGATCACGGCCGCATGGCTGGTCATCCCACCCTTTTCGGTCAGAACAGCCACTGCGGCGTGCATTCCCCGGACATCTTCCGGGGACGTCTCTCGGCGCACCAGAATACAGGGCTCGCCCCGCGCGGCACTGGCCTGCGCCTCGGCCGCAGTAAACACAAGCTTTCCGGTTGCCGCCCCTGGACTGGCTGCAATGCCTGTGGTCAGCACATCACGGCGCGCGTCGGGGTGAACCTGCCGGTGCAGCAACTCGTTCAGAGAATGCGGATCGACCCGCATCACCGCCTCTTGCTGAGGAATGATGCCATCCTCGGCCAACCGAACGGCAATCCGCATGGCAGCACGGGCACTGCGCTGCACGCGCACACCGTCCAGAATGTGAACGTGCCCATTTTCGATGACGAATTCGACCTGCATTTCCTCACGCAGCTTTTCGCGCATGATTGCAGCATGTGCCTTGAGTTCCGCGAATGCCTTGGGCGCAACTTCCTCAAGCGACTTACCACGCGGATCCTTTTCCAGATACAGCGCAGCGACCCCCTCGCCCAACGCATCGCGACCCTGGCTTTGGCTGAGGTAACGACCGGTTATCTGCTGCAGCCCTGTTGTCGGATCAATCAGTTGCAGAACGCCGGACCCGCATTCGCCCTGCCCCACACCCGGGACCATCTCCTGAATGACCAGGCCCAGACCTGCATCCGCTGGCGCACCTTTTGCCTGGCGTAACAGCCGGGCTGAGGTTCCATCCCAGGCCCGCGCCATCGATCGCAGAACCGCAACCAGCTGCTCACCACGATCCTGTGGGAAAGGCTCGTCGGTTTCATCCTCATAGGCCCGCAACGACTGGCGCAGACCTTCCAGCCCATCGGCCTCGATGTCGTCAAACACATCCGCATCCAGACGCGCCACATGAATGGCATAGCTTTGAACAAAGCGCAGCGACAGTGCAGCCGCGGCCTCGTTCCCCATCTCGTCTGACAGGTCCACATAGCGCGCATCATTCATGCCGATGTTGAGGATTGCCCCCGGCCCGCCCCAATCGGGATCCTCGGAGCTTGGGCGAACACACAGCAACGCCGCCTCGTCGAACTGTTCGAGAATGGCCGCAATGTCGGGCACCTGCCCGCCGGCGATCCGCTGCACTGCATCAAAGGACAATGCAACCGTTCGTGGTACGGGAAAATCCAGCCGAACCAGGCGCTGCAGGCATTTCGCGCGCCCGCCATGAGTATTCGCCGCTACGGGCGCTTCGGCTGTGATCAGAGTGGTATGCGGGTTATTCTGCACTGCGGCACCTTTTGGTTTCACCGCAGCATAGGCCCCTGCGCCCGTGGCGCAAGAGCGTTAACCTTCGATCCGGGCCAGATCGGCCACGCTGGAACAGACCTTCCTGATCTGGCTGAGCAGGTTCAGACGGTTGCGGCGTAGGATGTCATTGTCGGTATTGACCTGCACATCCTCAAAGAACGCATCCACCGGCCTGCGCAGCGCGGACATAGCCGTCATCGCGGCCGGGAAATCTTCGGACGCCAGCGCTGTGTCGATCTGTGCCTTAGCCTGATCCAATGCCGCAAACAGTGCTTTCTCGCTGTCTGTTTCGGCGAATTTCACATCCGCGCCATAGGAGTACTCGACCCCATCCTTTTCCTCGGCCTGAGACAGGATATTGTTGGCTCGCTTGAACCCCTGCACGAGGTTTTCGCCATCCTCGGTCGCAATCACCGCGTTCAGCGCGCGGGCACGTTTGACCAACAGGTTGAGGTCGTCATTGCCCTCCATCGCGATACAGGCGTCGATGATATCGTGCCTGATACCCTCATCGCGTAGGAAGGTCTTGAGGCGGTCGTGGAAGAAAGAGAGGAGGTTTGTTTCAAGGTTGGCACCTAACAATACGCTCAAATCCAGCGGTCCATAACGGCGCTCGTATTCTGCAACTTCGGCTTCGATCTGCTCGACACTCCGATTTCCAAGTCCTTCGTCTCGAAGGGATTCCACCTCACTTACTGACATGCCAAGATAGTTGGCCACTTGCTCAAGCCGGTGACGCTCGGTACCGGACGACTTAACTACCCTATCCGCGACAAAGCCCACATTTCCTGTTTTCAACATTGGGATTAGGGGCAACCTCAACCCATTCTCCAAAACCAACCGAATAACCCCCAACGCCGCTCGACGCAGGGCAAACGGGTCCTTCGAACCGGTCGGCTTTTCATCAATCGCCCAGAACCCGGTCAGCGTGTCCAGCTTATCCGCCAGCGCCACGGTCACTGACAAAGGCGCGGTTGGCACGTCGTCTGACGGGCCCAGCGGCGAGTAGTGCTCTTGCGCCACGGCGGCCACGGCGGCGTCTTCGCCTGCAGCCTCAATATAGTACCGCCCCATAAGCCCCTGAAGTTCGGGGAATTCATAGACCATTTCCGAGCTCAGATCGGCCTTGGCCAGACGCGCGGCTTTCTCGGCCTGATCCGCATCTGCTCCGACCACTGGGGCCAGTTCGCGGGCTAGTGCCGCGATTCGGTCGATCCGTTCCGCCTGTGTACCCAGCTTGTTGTGGAAGGTCACGTTCTCCAGCGCGCGGGTCCATTGGGTCATATCCGACTTGGCAACGCGCAGGTCATTCTCCCAAAAGAACTTGGCATCCGCCAGACGGGCCGACAGCACCTTCTGGTTCCCCGCCAGAATGGTCGCGCCATTGTCGGCGGTCTCGCGGTTGGCGACGGTGATAAAGCGTTCAATCCGGCCCGTTTTGGGGTTCTTCACGGAAAAGAATTTCTGGTGTTCCTTCATCGAGGTTTGCAGCACCTCAGGCGGCAGCTCCAGAAACTCTTCGTCAATCTGCCCCATCAGCACCACGGGCCATTCGACCAGCCCGGCCACCTCGGCCAGCAGACCCTTGTCGTCGACCACTTCCAGACCCGCGGCAAACGCCATGTTCTGCGCGTCGTTCCAGATGTGTTCGGCGCGTTCCTCAGGTGACAGCACAACAAAAGCGCGTTTCAGCTTGGCGGCGTAATCCTCGAACGATGTTACAGAAAACTGGTTCGGGGCCATAAAGCGGTGACCCTCGGTTGTGTCGCCGGATTTGATCCCTTCGACCTCAAGAGGCACGACCTGCGCTCCGGTCTCATCATTGAGGATGCACAGGATCGAATGCAGCGGACGCACCCAGCGCATCGACCCACTGCCCCAGCGCATCGACTTGGGCCAGGGGAAATTGCGTATGGTCGCCTCAAGCACTTCGGCCACGATATCAGTCGCCGGTCGCCCGGGCTTTTCGATCATCGCGAAATACACCGTGCCTTTGGGCGTTTCGCGCTCTTCAAGCTGATCACGGGTTACACCGGCGCCGCGCAGGAAGCCTTCGATGGCCTGATCCGGTGCGCCCACTTTCGGACCCTTGCGTTCTTCGCGGATGGACGGGCTTTCGGCCAGCAAGCCTTCGACCACCAAAGTCAGACGACGGGGCGTGGTCAGTGAGGCGGCCCCGGCATAGGTCAGACCGGCCTCGACCAAACCATCGGTGATCCGCTTTTTCAGGTCTTCACCGGCACGGGTTTGCATGCGTGCAGGGATTTCCTCGGAAAACAGTTCGATCAGCAGGTCGGGCATAGTCAGTCCTTAGAAATTGACGATCGTCTGGATGACGATGGCATTGGCGATATCCACAAAGAATGCGGATACAAGGGGCAGTACGATAAAGGCAATAGGGGACGGGCCATATCGCTTGGTTACGGCGGTCATATTGGCGATGGCGGTGGGGGTCGCGCCCAGCGCAAACCCACCGAAGCCTGCGGCCAGAACCGCGGCGCGATATCCCGACCCCATCACCGGAAACAACACGTAGATAACGAAGATGACCGTAAAGGCGGTTTGTGCCGCCAGTACGACCAAAATGGTCACACCAAGTTCCGCAATCGTCCACAACTGCAGGCTCATCAGCGACATGGCCAGAAAGGTACCCAACGCAAGCTCTGAAACCAGCCCAAGCGCGGATGTGCGGCTGACGGGATCTGCATTTGGCCGCAACCAACTGCGCAGGTTGCCGATCAAAATGGCAATGATCAGACAAGGTACAAACAGGGGAAGTTTCAGGCCGGCCTCTGCGATCAGAACATTCACACCGTAGCCAACGATAATGGCAAGATGGAGGTACAGCATGACCCGCATCAGACCAAGCGGCGTAATATCGGGATAACGCTGTTCTTCGGTTGCCACACCAACTGTCAGTTCTTCGTTGGGGCGGTCGGGGGTCAGATTATAGCGTTCGACAAGATACTTGGCCACGGGACCACCAACCACCGCGGCCAACACCAGGCCCAATGTCGCCACTGCGACCCCCAACTCGGTCGCGCCTTCCAACCCAGTTACGGCGCCAACGTCCGGCGCCCACGCGATGGCGGTTCCATGCCCTCCGATCAGGGCAGCTGATCCGAATAACACTCCGGACTGGGCAGGAAAGCCAAATGCAACTGCCCCGACGGCACCAATGCCGTTTTGCATGATGATGGTGATCAGTGTCAGAACCAACAGCAAGAACAGAGGTTTGCCGCCGGTAAGCAGATCCAGGAACCGGGCATTCAGGCCGATTGCCGCAAAAAACAGCACCAGCATGTAATCCCGCGTGGCCATCTCAAAATCGAATGAGATGCCTGTGGCCATGTATAATCCCAACATCACCAGCGCTGCGACCAACCCGCCGCTGACCGGTTCGGGTATGTTGAAGCGCTGAAGCAGTTTCACCTGCGTGTTCAACTCCGCCCCCAAAAGATAGACAGCCAGACCCAACGTGGCGGCGATCATATCCGGGATGAGATAAGTCATTGCCCCGTTTCCGGTTGCTGCGGGCATTCCTCTCCGACGACCGTGCCGTCATAGGCCTTTTCCCCGCAGTTGTTCAGCGCGTGCCAAACATAGCCTTTTCCATCCTGGGTTACAGCGACGATCCGGTCCACGCCAAAGTGTATATTCTTAGCCCCGATAAAGGCCTGCGCCTGACCGGTCTGCAACGCGTTGGCAATCATTATGGCATCGTAGCACTCAAACCATCCGGGCGCCGTCAACGGTTCGGGGTCATTGGCGGTCTGATAACCAGCCAGATCTGCTGGCGTCAGGTCAGTTTCAAAGCAGGCGCGGTATCGAATCGGAGAGCTGTCCGCATCAATCGCCTGAAAGTCCGTATAGGCGATGGTCTCGGGCTCATCTGCGCCGATTGCTAGCAAACGGACATCCTGTCCCGGCTTTGAGACCACTTCATAATAAAAGCCGTAAACTTGCAGATAGTACATGGCCCCACCAGCCAGAACAGCCGACCCAAGAAGGAGAATAGCAAGTAGTTTTCCGGTCATCGTTCGAGCATCCTATTCACGTGGCCTCTTTCATTGAGGTCGAAAATGGGCCAGTTTCCAACCTGATACAGGCTGACTTTAGGGTAATGAAAATGGACACGACTCTCGCCGCAGGTTTTTTCGGCGCGCTTTTTGCGATCATGAACCCGATCACCAACTTGCCCGTTTTTCTGAGCGTGACTGATGGTCTGACCCCCGCAGATCAACGCAAGGTTGCGGTGAAAACCGTCACCTACTGTCTGATCCTGGGCGGTGCTTTTGCAGCCATTGGCAGCAAGACATTGGGACTGTTCGGCATCAGCGTCAATGATCTGCGCGTTGCGGGCGGTCTTGTTGTCCTGATGATCGGCCTGAACATGCTGAGCGGCACCGAGAGCACGGCGCATCACGGAACCGAAGGCGAAAAGAAATCTTATCCCGAGGCCGACACCGTCGCCTTTTATCCGTTGGCCTTTCCCATCCTCGTTGGGCCTGGCACAATCACGACGTTGATCCTCTATGCACATCAAATGTCCAAACCTATGGACGTCATACTCTATGCGGGCGTTTTTCTGGCAGTGCTGTTTTTGCTGTTCGTCACATTCTGGAACGCCGCGGCGCTGTCCAAGCGGCTTTCGGACAACGCTCGGGTGATCATGAGCCGCTTTATGGGTATGATCCTGTCTGCCATCGCAATCAGCATGATCGCGGACGGACTTAAAGTTCTGCTTCCCGGTTTGGCGTAACTGCCGCATCAGACCTCGTACCCGGCGGCTTCGGTCTGGACGAAGGCGTCGGCGCATTGCTTGGCCAAGGCGCGCACGCGTCCGATATAGGCCTGCCGTTCCGTCACCGAGATCACGCCACGCGCATCCAGCAGGTTAAAGATGTGCGACGCCTTGATGCACTGATCATAGGCCGGATGCGCCATGATGATGCGTTTGCCGGTCTTGGGATCGTCATGATCCCGCGCCAGAATGGTGGCACATTCAGCCTCGGCCTCTTTGAAATGGTCGAGCAGCACGTCGGTATTGGCCACGTCAAAGTTCCAGCGGGCATATTCTTCTTCGGTCTGTTTGAATATGTCACCATAGGTCAGCGGGCTGGGTGACTGCGGATCGTTGAAGGGCATGTCCATCACGTGATCAACACCCAGCACATACATCGCCAGCCGCTCCAACCCATAGGTCAATTCACCTGAAACCGGCGCGCAGTCATGGCCTCCGACCTGTTGAAAATAGGTGAACTGGCTGACTTCCATGCCGTCGCACCAGACCTCCCAGCCCAGGCCCCAGGCGCCCAGGGTTGGGCTTTCCCAGTCATCCTCGACAAACCGGATGTCATGCAGGTCCATGTCGATGCCGATTGCCTCAAGGCTGCCCAGATACAACGCCTGCAGGTCCGGCGGGCTAGGCTTGATCAACACCTGATACTGATAATAGTGCTGCAAGCGATTGGGGTTCTCGCCATAGCGCCCATCTGTTGGGCGGCGCGAGGGCTGTACATAAGCTGCGGCCCAGGACTTGGACCCCAACGCGCGCAAAGTAGTCGCGGGATGGAATGTCCCTGCCCCCACTTCCATGTCATAGGGCTGCAGAATGGCGCAGCCTTTTGACGCCCAATAGGTCTGAAGGCGCAGGATGATCTCCTGAAAAGAGCGAGGTGCGTTGGACTTAACGGTCATCACATTCCCTTTGGACGCCATTGCGCCCTGTTCCGGTGGGTTTTGCCCTTCCTATGCAAGGGGCCAAGGGGCGTCAACGGGACAGTGTGCCCGGGAAGCCACTGAGCGGCCGAACTGGAAATTCCCCGTATTCCAGGCATGGTGTTTCAACCCGCATATCGCGTACTCTTCATCGCAGAAAAACACCGCGGACACAGGCACACAATGAGACGCATATTAACGGTAATTTCAGTTCTTTTCCTTTTCGGCGTGCGGGCATCATTTGCTCAGCAAGACGGAGGTGTTTGGGTCCAGGTCGAGGCGCAGCCTTCGCTGCGTGAAGCCCAGGAACGCGCACAAGCCTATTCTGGCGCGTTGCCAGACGTGAATGGATTTCGCCTGAATTCGGGCTGGTATGCCATTGTGATCGGCCCGTATCTGCGCGGCGATGCCGAGCAAGTTCTGCGGGTGTACCGCGCAGAGGGGCAAATTCCAGCCGACAGCTTTATCGCCTTCTCGAACACACTGGGGCAGCAGTTCTGGCCGGTCAGTGCGAATACTCAGGACCAGGCCGCTGTGACAGCGCCGGTCGCACCTGAACCGGAACAGCCAGTGGCCGAGGCAACCCCGCAAATTGCCGATGAAACCAGATCACAGGCGCTGCAAAGCGAACGATTGCTGAGCGCGCAGGAGCGTATGGGCCTTCAAACCGCACTTCAAGCAGCCGGTTTCTACAACTCGACGATTGACGGTGCCTTTGGACAGGGAACGCGTCGCTCGATGGGCGACTGGCAAAGTTTCAACGGATACGAGGCGACCGGGGTTTTGACGACGGCACAGCGCAACGCCTTGATGGATGACTATAACGCGCCATTAATCAGCGCCGGAATGCAGCGCTACACAGACCCACAGGCAGGTATCGAGATGGCCATGCCGCTGGGTGTTGTTGCATTCGACCGTTACGAGGCCCCCTTCGTGCATTTCAACGGCTCGACCGACCTGAATGCTCAGGCCCTGCTGATCAGTCAGGATGGCACCAAAGCAACCCTGCGGGCCCTTTTTGAAGTCATGCAGTCGCTGGAAATCGTTCCGCTTGAAGGCCCTCGCCAGCTGCGCGGTGACAGCTTTACGCTGGAAGGTCGCGGCAATGACATTGTATCCTATACCGAGGCCAAGCTGAAAGATGGTCAGATCAAAGGTTTTACTCTGGTCTGGCCCGAAGGGGACGAGGCGCGCCGTACCCGCGTTCTTGCCGCCATGAAAGCGGGCTTTAGCACCACTGATGCGGTTCTTGACGCCGCCGCCGGATCGGACGCTGCGCAAAGCATTGATCTTGTATCCGGCCTGCAGGTTCGCAAACCGCGCCTGTCACGCTCGGGGTTCTTTGCGGATGCCAAAGGCACCGTCCTCACCGTGACCGAGGCGGCAGATAGCTGCTCGCGGATCACGCTGGACGGCGCGCACGAGCTTGAGGTCGCCTCGACCGATCCCAATATCGGCATCGCCGTTCTGCGGCCAAGCCGCGACCTTTCCCCGATCAGCGTGGCCGAGTTCAGCAGCACCAAGCCGCGGATTCAGTCCGAGGTTGCGGTCTCCGGATTCTCGTATCAGGGCGTTTTGGGCGGTCCGACGCTGTCATATGGGCAGATCGCCGACCTGCGCGGCCTGAACGGTGAGGATGGCGTGAAGCGTCTGGCGCTGGCCACCCAACCCGGCGATGCAGGAGGCCCCGTGTTTGACGGCAACGGTCAGGTGGTCGGGATGCTTTTGCCGACCCCGACGAATGGGCGGACCCTGCCCGCCTCGGTCAGCCTGTCTGCCAATACAGAGAGCCTGAACAAGGCGCTGAGCAAGGCTGGGCTGGCAGGTCAATCCAGCGCCACCGCCGCCACGCAGGTCTCACCCAATGAGCTTAGCCGCCGGGCAAATGGGATGACTGTTCTGGTACAATGCTGGGATTGAGTTCGTAAAATCGCGCATTAACGCCGCCCATCCGGGCGGCGTTTTTTATTCTGCGCGCCATATGTCCGGAGTGATCCGGATCAATGTCGGCCCCTTAGCGGAAAACGCTTTTCGCACCGCAGACTGCATGTCTTCCAGTGTTGAGGGCGCAGCAGACAAGGCGCCGAATGCCTCGGCCAGTTTGCAAAAGTCAGGGTTTCGCGCAACGACAGCATTCGGCGCGATCTGACTGCCCACCATGCTGTCTTCGATCTCTTTCAGCTTGCCATTGTCCCAAAGAATGATCGGCAGGGGCAAACCCAGCTCTACCGCCACGCCCAATTCCATCATCGTGTAGTGAAAGCCATAATCCCCAGCAATCACAGCAGTCGGCCTGCCCGGCCGCGCGATAGCGCCACCTATTCCAGCCGGCAACGCATAGCCCAGCGTGCCAAAGCCGTTCGGGTGGTGCCAATGATAGGGGAAAGGCATTTCCCACACCCCCTTGGCAACATAGGCGAACTGGGTCATGTCCGAATACACCATCACATCCGCTGGCATTGCCTTACGCAAGGCATCCAACACCGGGACAATACCGGGCCGTTCCGCATCAATCTCGGCGCGCCATTTACTGCGGGCTTCGGAGACCTCATCCGAGGACCAGCCATTTGCCGGTTTGACATGGTCAATAGACGCCCACATCGCGTGGGCAAAGCTTCCGCCATCCGCCTGCAACTTGACAGAGGCCCGATGATGGTCCGACAGGACCTGAGGGTCCAGATCAATGCGGATCATATTGGCCGTATGCCCCAGCGCATCGCGCCACAGATCGACCTCACCCAGCTCGGCTCCGACGACCACCACAAGATCGGCGGAGGCGATGATCCGGGCGCTTTCGGGACGAGACAAGGCAGCGCCAAAATCCAACGCATAATCCAACCCCACCATTCCACGCCCCGCATAGGTGGTGAAACAGGCCGCTCCGATCTGTGTCAGAATCTGCCGCCACAAGTTTGATCTTGCACCACCTCCCAGAACGAACAGCGGCCTGCGCGCAATGTTCAGCATCGACAAGACCGGCGCGACGTCCGGCGGCAGAGCCTTTGTCCGCAAACCCGGCTGGTTCGGGAATGGGGCTGGGTCAGCCTGTGCCTTAAGTTGCGAAATCGGCACCTGTATGTGCTTGGGTCTGGGGCGGCTCAACGCGAACTCTTCGAAAGCACGTTCAACCAGGCCATAGGCGGCCGAAGCTGTATTAGCCTGCAACGACCAATCCGCGACCGTTTCTCCGGCGGCACGTTGATCCTTCATCTGATGAAGCTGTCCCTGCAGCGCCTGATCATCATCAAGGCAGGAGGACAGCACTAGCATTGGCACCGAATCCGAATACCCCTGCCCCATGGGTGTCATGATGTTGCACAGCCCAGGCCCTGTGATCACATAGGCCACGCCAGGATTGCCGCTTGCGCGCGCATATCCGTCCGCCATGAAACCGGCCCCCTGCTCGTGACGCGCAAGAACATGGGTGATGCCGGCTTCTTCGATCCCGCGATACATCTCTTGATTATGGACGCCGGGGATACCAAAAATCACATCAACACCCCGATCCCGGAGCATGTGCGAGATTTGAGCGCCAAGTGGTCTTTTCATCAACTTCTCCAGAAATGGACTGTGAACAGCGCATAGACCGCGAGCAGTTCAAGCCGACCGACCAGCATCCCCGCAGATAGTAACCATTTGGCTGTATCGCTGAGCCCGCTGAAATTACCCGCTGGTCCGATCTGATCCCCAAGGCCCGGACCAACATTGGCCAACGCTGTTGCTGCACCCGAGACAGAGGTAATGAAATCCAGCCCGGTCAGCGCCAGCGCCCATGCCAGAAAACCCAAAGACAATACGAAGAACATGAAAAAGCTCATGACCGAAGTCAGGACATCCGTTCCGATGGGACGCCCGTCATAGAGAGGCATGAACACCCCATGCGGTGAACGGATACGCCGGATTTGAGTTTTGATGGATGCAAACAGCAGTTGATAGCGGAAAATCTTGATCGAACAGGCAGTTGATCCCGCACACCCTCCGATCAGGCCAATCAGGAAGAACACCATGATCGGAAAACTGCCCCAACCCATATAATCGACGCTGGCATATCCGGTACCTGAAATGATCGATGTGATGTTGAACAGCGATTCCCGCACCGCCTGTTCCCAGTGATGCGGAAAGACAGAGGTCAAAAACACCGCCATGACGGCTACAAGAATCAGGATCGTGGCCAAAAACGCCCGAATCTGACTGTCGCGGAACAGGGAGCCGGTGCTGCCATTGGCAAACTGAACATAACGCACAAATGGCAGGGCAGCGAGGATCATGAAAATCGACGCCGCATATTCCGCCGGACCCGAGAAGGTACCGAACGATGCATCATAGTTTGAAAACCCACCGGTCGAGATTGTGGTCATAGAATGAACCACGGCGTCAAAAAAGCTCATGCCAAGACCGGTGTAAACAAGCGCGCAGACCACGGTCAGGAACACGTAGATCAGGGAAATCTGGCCTGCGATTTCTTGCGCCCGCGGCAGGATCTTACCCATAGTTTCGAAACCTTCCGAACGGAAGATCTGCATTCCTCCGACCCGAAGCTCGGGCAGAAAAACCATTGCAACAACGATGATCCCGATACCGCCCAGCCATTGCAGCACACCGCGCCACAAAAGCAACCCCTGCGGCAGCCCGTCGAGCCCGGAAATCACGGTCGAGCCCGTGGTCGTAAGGCCAGACATGGCCTCGAAATAGGCATCGACAAAGCGCAACTCGGTTTCCCCGAACAGGAAAGGAATTGCCCCAAATAAAGGCAAAGCCACCCAAACGCCGGTCGTGAGCAGAAAGGTCTGACGGATCGTCAACCCTTCGCCAACGCCATTTGAGCAGCTCATAGAAAGGACAGCGCCGGTCAGAATGGTGATAACGCTGCTTTCAAGGAAAACATGCCATTCGCCGCGGCCCTCGATAAGGTCCGCAAGCATGGGCAACATCATGGTCGCCCCAAGAATGGCGACCAACAGGCCAATCACATATCCTACCGGGCGCATGTCCGTCATGAGGCGCAGCGTTGGCGCGCCTGCACGACTGTGTCAAGCGGATGTCCCGATTACTTTTCGGTTTTGCTGCTCGAGACGGGCATCACGGGCGGTTTCGAAGGCGCGCGTGACCGGCGTGCAGCTGCCGCCTGTCCCGACTGAGCCTTCGGCGCGGCCGGATTTGTAGGTGCAGGTTTGGCGGTTGCAACCCGATCTGCCTTCACCTTGGACGCTACGGGTTTAACAGCTGCGGTTTTTGCAACAGCAGCGTCGATCGCTGCGGCGGGAGCAGCAGTTTTTGCCACTGCAGGTCTGACTGCAGCAGGTTTAGCGGCTTCTACTTTGGGCGTTTCAGATTTGGCAGTTACGGTTTTGGTAACTGCAGGCTCTGCCGTAGCGGCTTTGGGGGCAGCGGGCCTAGCTGCGACCTTTGGGGCTGCGCCTTTTGCCACTGGAGGTTTTGCCGCGGACTTGGTCTGTGCCTTTTTCGCACCCCCCGACGCTCTGGCTTTTGTCACAGGTTTCGCCAGGGCGGGCTTGGGCGATTCGGCCTTTGCCTTGACTTCTGCCTTTTTCTGGACGGCCACTTTGACCTTTGCCGCAGGTTGCGGATCAGCATTGACCACAGGCATCGCCTGAGATTTGAACTCAAGTGCCTTCACGTCAGCAACAGTCTTTTCGGAGGCGACACGCAGGGCCTGAACCTGGGCGAAGGGCAGTTCAATCGCAGAGTTGGTCAGAATTTGCATGATTTTCAAATGGTTGGTCATTGCCTCACCGGCAAATCGAATTGCTGCTGCCTGAAATTCAAATGGCTGGGTAAACGGGTTCATGAGGTTGTTCTCCTGTGAAAGTGATGCAACCCGCGAATGAGTAAAGAACCCTGCCCGCCCTGACAAAACGGGCGGATTACGTTGCCTTGCAGTCCTTGGCGTCGCACGTGCCGGCTTCCTGATTGAGTGAAATGATCACCAGAACAGTGACCACGAGATGGCTGCATTCAAGGATAGTTTACAGCAAGAACTTCGCGCTTGCAGCATTTATCGCTGCAATGCGGCGAAATTTCACCACGCCGGCACTTAATCAAGGCTTTACAAAGGTTTAACACCTATCCGACATGAAACAATGTCGTAAACAGCCTCGGATCCAGGCTGGAGGACACAAAGGTCGGGCCCTCAGTCAGAACAGAAACGGCATCATGGCTGTGCAGGCTTTCTTGATGGCTGGCGATCACTCGGAAATCGCCGATATGATGGTCTGCCAAAAGTTCGGCACAAAACAGGCGTGCCGCGTCTTCGACAAAAATCGGGTTTGCGGCGTTCAGCTCGGCAAAGGCCTGCTCATCTTCACGTTTGACCATGACCTGCGTCTCGGTCGGCACCGCCCTGCGACACAGCGCAATCAGATCTTCGAACCAGAGGCAATCGGCATCGCAATCGACCGCAACCGATATCCGCGCAACCGAGCGCTGCGAATGCGGCGTCGCCAGTTGCCCTCGTGTAGACCGCGCATGCTCGCTGAGCTCCAGAGAACATGGGCACGTCGAGGAATACACATAATCCAGATGCATGATCTTTTGACGCACGCCATTCTGTTCGACCAGTTCCAGGGCGATATCGTAATATTGATAGCCTTCCAGACCCGAACGCAGGCTTTGAGTCCTGTCCGGGTAAGAGAACCGCATCTGGATACGTGCGTCAAAGCTGTCCAGATCGGTCATATAGTCGTTCAGCGCAGCCTCGATCACCTCAAAGCTGAACGTGCGCTCAGCATGTTTGTAGAACGAACGCATGATACGGGACATGTTGATGCCCTTCTTTTCCGCATCAAGGCTGACAGTGCCAGTCACTGAGGTCTCCAGCGTCAGGTCGTCGCCCTGCTTGCGGTGAAACCGGATCGGCAGGCGGAAATTCGATATGCCAACATGTTGAATCTGTTGCTTCGCCCCACGGATCAGGCTGGAAGGTCCATTCTGAAGGTCAGGCAACGAGGCGCGGTAGGCCTCATCCACAGCAAACCCCTCGGGGTAATGCCGCGACAGGGATGGGTAGTTGACCGGCAGGAGCCCCGGCACAAGCCGCGCGACAGCAGGATCAAGCTGACCGATTTCAGCCTCAGTCGCGTTCTCGGCCCATTTCCGCAGGGTTTTCAACGCTGCCGCGGCCTCATCATTGTTGGGGGCGTCATCAATGTCACGGGGATACACGTTCATCGATCAGGGCTCCTCGGGTTGGTCGCCGGACTATATATATGTTCGACGCGATTTCCAGTCTAATGGTATACGCGCCGAAACACAGCCCGGATCGAAACTTCGTGATGGGCGCATCATGCGCACAAGTCACAAACCGTTTTCGAACCATGGCTAACAGTTCAGCTGACGCCCCTATTGCTGAGAAACGTCCAATGCGCGCTTGATATCGGCAAGAAGATCATCGGCGTCTTCCAGACCGACCGAGAACCGGATGAGGCCCGGAGCAATGCCCAGCTCAACTTTTTGGTCGTCACTCAATCTTTGATGTGTGGTGGTTGCCGGGTGGGTGGCAATCGACTTGGCATCGCCCAGATTGTTCGAAATCACCGGAATCGTCAGGGCGTTAAGGAAGGAAAATGCCGCCTCTTTTCCGCCCTTGATATCCAACGACAGCACTGTCCCGCCTTTGCCGCCAAGCTGCGTTTGTATCAGATCATTCTGCGCATGAGACTTCAGACCGGGGTAAAGCGTCCGCTCCAACGCCGGATGGCCCTCTAGCGCCTCGGCAATCTTCTGGGCGGTTTCGGCCTGTGCGTTGACCCGCAACGCCATGGTCTCAAGCCCTTTCAACATGATCCACGCGTTGAAGGGGCTAAGCGCGCCTCCGGTGTGTTTCATATAGGGCTCGACCGTACCACGGATGAACTCTTTGGTGCCGATGATGACACCACCCAGGGCGCGGCCCTGCCCGTCAATATGCTTGGTCGCCGAGTAGACAACCACGTCAGCCCCCTGAGCGATCGCGCGCGAGAAAACTGGGGTCGAGAACACATTGTCCACGATGACCGTTGCACCAACCGCATGGGCCAGAAGGGAAACGGCTGAGATGTCGATGACCTCAAGCGTCGGGTTGGACATGGATTCGAAGAAAACCGCTTTGGTATCCGGGCGGATCGCAGCCTCCCATGCGTCAAGATCGGTACCGTCCACAAAGGTCACTTCAACCCCGAACCGGGTCAGCACGTTTTCCAGAATATACAGGCACGACCCGAACAGAGCCTTGGCAGAAACAACGTGGTCACCGGCTTGCAACATCGAAGTCAGTGCCGCATTCACCGCAGCCATTCCAGAGGCGGTGGCAAAAGCGTCTTCGCCCCCTTCCAGAGCCGCGATACGCTGTTCGAACATCGAAACTGTCGGGTTGCCATACCGAGCGTAAATGAACTCATCAGGGCCGGTTTCGATGAACCGCGCCTCGGCCTGCTCGGCCGTATCATAGACAAATCCCTGGGTCAGAAAGATCGCCTCGCTCACTTCGTTGTATTGGCTGCGGCGGGTGCCGCCATGGACGGCTTGTGTGCGCTTGTTCCAGCTCTCGCTCATGTCATTCCTTTCAGCCCCTTGAGGGACGTAAACAAAAAACCCCAGACGCGGCCAAGCGAAAGGGGTCTTTCATCCTGACCTTTTAGCGGTGTTGTTTAACGTGGCCCGCAATCCGGTAACAAATCGCCACTTGATGAGGATGCATTTACGCCCCGTCCCAGATCACGTCAAGACCGGCTGCACCAAGGTCACGCTTTCGTAACACACCTGCGCGCCCTCTTGCCGAACGCGCTGAAACACCTCCATGATCGCGTCCAGTTTGAGGAGATGACATGATCGATCTATATTTCTGGCCCACGCCCAACGGCTGGAAAGTGTCCATCGCTTTGGAAGAGATGGAGCTGCCCTATAAAACCCACCTGATCAACATCGGCCAAGGCGACCAGTTCGACCCCGAGTTCCTTAAGATCGCCCCCAACAACCGGATGCCCGCGATCGTCGATCCGAACGGACCCGGAGGGACGCCGGTATCTGTATTCGAAAGCGGCGCGATCCTGATGTATCTCGCCCGAAAAACCGGACGCTTCTATGGTGAAACTGAACGTGACCGGATCGCTGTCGAAGAATGGCTGATGTGGCAGATGGGCGGCATCGGCCCGATGGCGGGACAAGCACACCATTTCCTGAAATACGCACCTCAGCTGGACCCGCCGCAAGACCTGCCCTACCCCAAGGATCGCTACCGTGCCGAAGTCGGACGTCTTTACGGCGTTCTGGATCGCAGGCTGGCCGAGAACGAATATGTGGCCGGCAATTTCTATTCCATCGCCGACATGTCGATCTGGGGCTGGGCGAGCTTGTGGGAAGGGCAACAACAGGTGTTGGAAAACAAGCCTCACTTTACCCGCTGGTTGGAAACCGTAAGCTCTCGCCGCGGTGTGCAAGCGGGCCGCGCCTTGCATGCCGAGTTGCGCGGAGATCACCGTGACAGGCAATCGCAGGGCGTTTTGTTTAAACGATAAGCGAGGGTATTGTTTACACGGTATGTCGCATTTTCTGGATGCCAGAATCAGGAGTGAATTTTGACCGTCCTAGTACAACCGGCCTCCAAATCTGTTCCACCCGAGGCTCTCGCCGATCTTCTATGGAGCACAGATCCAAAACTAAACGGTTACATATTTGGAAAAATGGATGTCTTGCTTAAGATCATCGGAACAGAATGGCCCGCGCAACTAGGTTTGTATTCGTTCAAACATGCCTTCACGGCCATGCACCGTGGCAAAGTCGCCGGCCTCCTTATTGGGCATACAGAAGAAGAATATGCTGCGAATTTCGATTTTTCCGTCGATCATCAAGCTAATGCTCTTGGCGAAGATGAAGCCGTCATCTAAAATCTGCCTTGCATTGGATGGATCGGTTGTTTCCCGCCCCGCGTCAAAACTCTTACTACATTCTCGAATTCGCTGTGAACCCAGACATGCAGGGTACAGGCATTGCCAGCCAACTCTTTGCAATAGCAACGAAACGGGCTTTGGCGGGTGGGTGCAATCAAATATGCCTTGATGTAGCTGCCAACAATGAAGCCGTTAGTTTTTATGAACATATTGGATTTAGCGTCGAAATTGAATCGCGCGTGCCCGTTTTGGACGACGAGCATGGAATAGGAATGCACCTGCACATGGTTCTAGAGATCGGTCAAAGCGACTGACATCGGTGCAGGCTCGATTGCAATATTGTCGATAAGAATATTCAGCCGCGACCGTTCATGTCGCAATTCCCACTGGAAACAGGCAACGCCCTTCACTAAGGAAGAAATCGACAATCGAAAAAGGAAGACGCACGCAATGGCAAAGATCACCTATGTCGAGCATGGCGGTACCGAGCACACTGTCGAGGTCGCCAACGGACTAACCGTCATGGAAGGAGCCCGTGACAACAACATTCCCGGCATCGAAGCGGATTGCGGCGGCGCCTGTGCCTGTTCGACCTGCCATGTCTATATCCACCCCGACTGGGTTGAGAAAATTCCCGGCAAGGATGACATGGAAGAAGACATGCTGGACTTTGCCTATGAGCCCGACCCTGCCCGTTCGCGCCTGACCTGCCAGATCAAAGTCACAGAAGAGATGGATGGCCTGATCGTTCAGATGCCGGAAAAACAGATCTGATGCCCTGCAAAGCGCCGCGCCTACCCTACCGAACTTGGCAGGGTCAGGCCCGCGGCGCAGCGCTGACGTTGTGCTTCTGGCTGACCGGCCATGTCCCGCTGGCACTGGCAGAGACCGTCCCAGCCGCTCGTTTCACCGAGCCGACTACACGTTACGCCCACGGAGTTCTGGGTGATAACATCGAATATGGCGCGTTGGAGCTGACTATCCAAAGCGGAAATGTGACCATCCGTCTTCCATCTGATCGCGTATTTGAAGATCTCGCTCCACGGCTTGTGGACGTGGATCAGGATGGGACCCCCGAGGCCATTGTCGTTGAATCTCAGGACCAAGCGGGCGCTCAGTTGGCCATCTATGATGCCAGAGGCGATAAAATCGCCGCAACTCCGCATATCGGTACCAGCTTTCGATGGCTTGCTCCGGTCGGGGCGGCGGATCTGGATGGGGATGGCAATATCGAAATCGCCTATGTCGACCGCCCTCATCTGGCCAAGACATTGCGCATTTGGCGCTTTGTCGACGGAGAATTAATCCAGATTGCCGCCCTACCAAGGCTGACAAATCATCGGATCGGCGAAGATTTCATCACAGGGGGTCTGCGCGACTGTGGCAATGGCCCGGAACTGGTTGTCGCGTCTGCGGACTGGCGCGAAATTGTCAGCATCCGCTTTGACAATGGCTGGGTGCAGCATCTGGTCGCCCCCTTTAGCCCGAAAGCAATGACCTCTGCGCTTAACTGCGTACCCTCGCCCTGACTGCAGCCCGCGTCAGAGGGCTGCCCGGCCCAAGCCCATTGACGCTGCATCTCTGATGCAGTGGCTGGGCGCGGGAGCCGTCGCGATTACAGCGCCCGCCATCCGATATCCCGGCGAAAGAACCCCTCTGGCCAGTTGATCCCGTCGATCAGCTCATAGGCGCGGTCACGCGCTTCCTGCAGGTTCTGGCCGCGTGCGGTGACATTCAATACCCGGCCACCACTAGAGACGATCTGACCGTCGGATTCTTTGGTTCCTGCGTGAAACACCATATTACCGCTATCTTCAGATACGTCATCCAGCCCTTTAATCACGCTGCCTTTTTGGTAGGCGCCCGGATAACCATTTGCGGCCATGACTACCGTCAAGGCGTGATCATCCGCCCAGTTTACACGCGCCTCGGCCAACCGGCCTTCTGCTGCGGCGTGCATCAGGTCCATCGCCTGCGCGCCCAGGCGCATCATCAGCACCTGACATTCCGGGTCGCCGAAACGCACGTTATATTCAACCAACCGTGGCTGGCCGTCTTTGATCATCAAACCAACATAAAGAACGCCCTGAAACGGCGTTCCGCGCCGCTTCATCTCTGCCATGGTGGGGCGCACAATCTCGTTCATCGCGCGCTCTTCGATTACAGCGCTTAACACAGTAGCCGGAGAATACGCGCCCATGCCGCCGGTGTTCAGACCGGTATCGCCCTCGCCTACCCGTTTATGGTCTTGCGCCGTGCCAATGGACAGGATGCTTTCCCCGTCGCACAGCACGAACAGAGATGCCTCTTCACCTTCCATGAACTCTTCGACCACAACTTCGGCACCGGCACCACCAAAGGCTCCGCCAAACATGTCATCGATCGCATCCAAGGCCGTCGCTTCGTCCATCGCAACGATCACACCCTTGCCCGCGGCCAAGCCATCAGCCTTGACGACGATAGGTGCGCCCTGCTTTTTGATATAGGCTTTGGCTGGCTCGGCCTCGATAAACCGGGCGTATCCTGCGGTTGGAGCATTGGCGGCGTCGCAGATCTCTTTAGTAAAGCTCTTGGACGCCTCGAGACGTGCAGCCGCGGCCGAGGGGCCAAAAACCAGGACACCAGCCTCGCGCAAACGATCCGCAACCCCCGCAGCCAATGGCGCCTCGGGGCCGACGATCACAAAGTCGATCGCGTTCTCATCCGCAAATCTGACCACCTCACCGCCATTTTCGATGTCCAGTGCCGCACATTCGGCGATCCGGGCAATCCCAGCATTGCCCGGAGCCACGATCAGGCGGTCACATTTCGGGTTTTGCATCACCGCCCAGGCCAGGCTGTGTTCGCGCCCACCACTGCCGAGAATGAGGATGTTCATGACTGCTCTCCGATCTGCTTGGCCTCGCCTTCCGCGCGTTCTAAGCTGGCCGAGCATTTGACACAAGGCGCTGAAATGTCCGACCTGCTTGACGACCCCATTCCCGGCCAAAATACCCCTGAATACACTGTTTCCGACATCTCGGGCGAGGTGAAGCGGACGCTGGAAGGCAGTTTCGGCCGAATCCGTGTTCGGGGTGAAGTCGGTCGCGTGTTCAAAGCCAGATCTGGTCATCTGTACTATGACATCAAGGACGACAAGAACGTACTGGCCTGCACCACTTGGAAAGGCCAGGTTGCTGCCCTGTCCGTGGTTCCCGAGGAAGGTCTGGAAGTGGTCGTCACAGGCCGTCTGACCGCTTTTGGAGCGCAGTCCAAATACAATCTGAACGTGGATGAGGTTTCGGTGGCCGGACAGGGTGCCCTGATGGCCCTGCTTGAAAAGCGAAAGAAACAGTTGGAATCCGAGGGCCTGTTCGCACCCGAGCGTAAAAAGCCTCTGCCCTATCTTCCTCAGATCATCGGCGTGGTGACTTCACCCTCGGGCGCGGTGATCCGCGATATCCTGCACCGGTTGCGTGACCGGTTTCCGCGCAAAGTGTTGATCTGGCCTGTCGCCGTGCAAGGTTCGAATTGCGCGCCTGAGGTGGCGAACGCGATTACTGGTTTCAACCAACTGACTCCTGGCGGTGCGCTGCCACGACCGGACCTGATCATCGTCGCCCGTGGTGGCGGGTCAATCGAGGACCTCTGGGGGTTCAACGAAGAGATCGTGGCCCGCGCTACGGCGGCATCAGAGATCCCGGTGATCTCGGCCGTTGGGCACGAGACCGACACGACCCTGATTGATTTTGTGTCGGACCGCAGGGCCCCAACCCCCACAGCCGCAGCCGAGCTTGCGGTGCCCGTCCGCATGGAACTTTTGGCCTGGACCGGAGAGCAGGGCGCCCGCCTGTCCCGTGCAGCCACGGACGCTGTGCAAAGACGGTCGCAACGGTTGCGGGATTTATCCCGCGCATTACCACGCCCGGATAGCTTGTTGAACAACCCGCGACAACGCCTTGATTTAATTGCGGACCGACTGACACCAGCACTTGAGCGCGGCGTGCAAAACCGCCGTTTGCAAGTTGTGAAACTGTCCGCCCATCTGCGCCCGTCCACATTACGCTCACTGGTCGGAACCCGACAGGAAACACTGCGCAGCCTTTCGTCGCGCCTGTCTGTCCGGCCGATCCAGCGCGAAATCGACAGCCAACGGCAAAACATCAACCGCCTAGCCGAACGCTTGAGTACAGCGCAAGCCGCGCGTCTGGACCGGATGCGTCAATCCCTGGAAACCGCAGACCGGCTGCGTGAAACGCTCAGCTACAAGGCAACGCTGCAACGTGGATATGCGGTCGTACGCGCCGAAGGACAGGTACTGACAACCCGAAAACAGGCGGCAAATCACCAATCCTTTGACATTGAATTTGCAGATGGCGAATTGAAGACCGGCCCGTCTACCGCGTCACCGTCAACTTCGAAAAAGCCGCCGAAAAAGGATGCGCCGGATCAGGGGTCGTTGTTCTGACCCCTGCACAGGCTAGACACCGACTTCGGGACCGTAACAGACCATCTCGGCGTCTGTGTCTTCGTTCTCATATAGTTCGGTCATCTCAGGATTTCCCTCGAACTGAGCGATCAGACCGCCGCCAGTTTCAGTGAATACCCAGCATTGCGGGTCATGTCGGTCTTCATAGACGAAACAGATCTGTCCTTCCTGCTCGTACCAGAGCCCTTCTTTGCAGTTCCCATCCAGAAAAGACCAAATCACGCGGCGATCCGGCAGATAACGCTCGACCCCATAGATCCTGCCTTCAAAGCCATAGAACAGGGTTTTTCCCAGCGTATAGCGGTCAAATTCCGCGCCGGACAGGGATGTGTCAGCACAAACCGCCGGGGCAGCCAACGACAACAGAATCGCAATTCGTTTCAGCATGGGTTCATTCTGTCAGATGGCAGGCCGCTAGGCCAATTCCCTTTTCATTCCAACCGGGTGCCTTCACGTCACCGATTGAGTTTTGCGGTTATGCGCTGCGAAAGTGTTCGGTACATGCTGCGGAGATAACTCTATGACCAATGCCCTCTTTCTGATTGCGACAGCTTGCGCTCTGGCTTACCTGCCATTGACCTCGCGTGGCGCTGGCGCTGTTCGGTCAATCCTAAAGACCCTATCCGTCGCAGTTCTGGCGGTCATTGCCGCCCAAAGTGGCGCTCCATTTCTGTTGATCCTTGCGCTGGCATTCTGTGCGCTGGGGGACGCCCTTCTGTCCCGGGAAAGTGATGCCACCTTCATGGCCGGGATCGGTGCCTTTGCAACTGGTCATCTGGCCTATATCGGGCTGTTCCTGTCCCATCCGGCCAGCGACGCCGCGCTTATTCTGGAGAAGCCCGGATATTTCTGGTCTTTGATCCTCCTCGGTATTGTCGTTGTCACCCTATTACCGCCGCGTGCCGGAGACCTGAAATGGCCCGTTCTCGGGTATATTCCGATCATTCTGGGCATGGGCATCACGGTCCTGGCCCTGCCCGAAACAGGCGCGCTGCGTTGGGCTTTACCTGCGGCTTTGTCCTTTATCGCGTCCGACCTGATCCTGGCGACTGAGAAGTTTCTTCTGCCAGTGGACCATCCCAGCCGCCGTTTCACCTCCTATCTGGTTTGGGTATTGTATTGGGGGGCGCAAGCCGGTCTTCTGATCGCCTTCCTCTGACCCTTTGCAACTGCTGCAATTCCGCATTAGGTGAGAGGAACACCTGCGGAGACCAAAAATGGCGCTATTCTCAAAGCTCAAGGACAAGCTGTTCAAATCCTCATCCCGCCTTGAACAAGGGTTGGATGCCATCGTTGAAGATGGGGGCGAGGAAACAACTGCACCGGATCCAATCCCGCCAGCGCCAGCGCCGCATTCCGAACCGGCACCCGAAGTCGCGCAACCGGACATGGCACCGGAACAGGCAGTTGCCAAACCGGTGTCCACTACAGCCGAGTCTGCGCCGTCCAAATCCATGCTCGGGCGGCTTTTCGGGCGCGCCGAGACCGAGACAACAGTTCGCCGCACGCTGGATGACGACATGCTGGAACAGCTTGAAGAGCTGTTGATTGCATCCGACATGGGTGTGGACACAGCGCTGCGTGTCACCGCCAATATGGCCGAGGGCCGTTATGGCCGCAAACTTTCGACACAAGAGATCAAGCAGCTTCTGGCGCAGGAAGTCGCCCGGGTTATGGAACCCGTTGCAAAGCCCATGCCGCTCTATTCCAAACGCCCACAGGTGGTACTGGTCGTTGGCGTCAACGGATCGGGCAAGACCACCACGATCGGCAAACTAGCCAGCCAGTTCAGGGCGGCCGGCAAGAACGTAGTGATCGCAGCTGGAGACACCTTCCGCGCAGCCGCCGTTGAACAGCTGCAGGTCTGGGGCGACCGCGCAGGCGTTCCGGTCCTGACAGCCCCCGAAGGCTCGGACCCCGCCTCCCTGGCCTTCGATGCGTTGACCCGCGCACAAGAGGATGGCGCCGATCTGTTGATGATCGACACCGCCGGTCGTCTGCAAAATCGTGCCGACCTGATGGAGGAATTGGCCAAGATCGTCCGGGTGATCCGCAAAGTCGACGAAACCGCACCGCACAATACCCTTTTGGTTTTGGACGCCACCACCGGTCAGAATGCACTCAGTCAGGTCGATACCTTTCAGAAACTGGCCGATGTCTCCGGCCTGGTGATGACCAAGCTGGACGGCACCGCAAAAGGCGGCGTGCTGGTGGCACTGGCCGACAAGTTCGGCCTGCCCATTCACGCAATAGGCGTCGGAGAACAGATCGACGATCTCGCCCCTTTCGATCCCGATGAATTCGCCGCTGCTCTAACCGGCCTCGATCAACGCTGATCCGAACTTCAACTGGCTAAAAATATCTTCGGGGGTGTGGGGGGCAGACAGCTCCCCACCCTCTCCACCCGCGAAAGGTCGATGTCTTGAGCGACTGGCTCATCTCTCTGGAAGGCACGCCCAAGGGCCATGACCTTGCCCTTGGGCTCGCGCTGATGGCCGCCTTCTTGCACGCGGTGTTCGGAGCATTACAAAAGGGCCGTCACGACCCGTGGCTGTCTCGCGGGGCCATAGACGCCAGCTACTGTCTTCTGGCTGCACCTTTCGCGTTTTTTTTAGTGCCCTGGCCCGAACCCTATATGTGGCCAATCTTCGCCACCGTCTGGCTGATCCACATCGCTTACAAGATACTGCAGGCAATGGCCTATACCAAGGGCTCTTACACTGTGGTCTATCCCGTCGTGCGCGGCACCGGGCCGCTGTTCACCGTTTTCGGCGCCTATCTTTTGTTTGGCGAGACCTTCTCTGCCACCCAATGGTTTGGTGTCGCGGTCTTGCTGGCCGGGATATTCGGGCTGGCGGCCTATAATTTGCGGTTTCTTGAAACCAACCGCGAAACGCTTGGGATCGCCCTAGCCTTGGCCCTCGCAACCGGCCTGTTTGTGGCGTTATATACCACCTATGACGCCTATGGCATTCGTGCGACGGCCGATCCGTTCACCTTTCTGGCCTGGTTTTTCATGATCGACGGGGCCGCCATGCCGATCTATGCGTTCTTTCGCTGGCGCGTGATGGCCCATCGCCCGGCCTTGGGACCCTTGGCGCTGCGCGGCATCGCCGGCGGGATCATCGCCCCCCTATCTTTCGGGGCCATCATGCTGGCCACGCGGTTGGACAAGGTCGGCGAAGCCGCCGTTCTGCGGGAAACCTCCACCGTCTTTGCCGCCCTGATCGGCTGGCTGGTTCTGAAAGAAACCGTCGGCCCAAGGCGGATCGCGCTGATGGCATTGATTGCACTCGGCGCCGTAATAGTTGAAATGGGCGGGTAAGCAGCAGGACAAAAGACATGACAGGCAAGACCGACATAAATCCATTTCTGAAACAGGTGCTGGAACTGGGTCCTCCGCTGGCCTTTTTCTTCATCTACCTGCGCTTGCGCGATGACAGCTTTATGATCGGCGGCATCGAGTATTCCGGCTTTATCATTGCCACGATCATTTTTGTGCCGCTGATGCTGGGGGCAATGGGCATCTTGTGGTACCTGACCGGCAAGCTAAGCCGGATGCAGATATTTACAGCTTTCATGGTCATTTTCTTCGGCGGCCTGACCGCCTGGTTCAATGACGAGCGGTTCTTCAAGATGAAAACCACGCTTGTTTATGGCCTGTTTGCTCTGATCCTGGGGATCGGGCTGCTGCAAAAGAAATCCTATCTTGCCTATGTTCTGGACGAGATGCTGCCCATGAAACACGAAGGCTGGATGATCCTGACCCGTCGTCTGTGTGCGTGTTTTGCTGTTCTGGCCGTCGCAAATGAATTCGTGTGGCGCACGATGTCGACTGACCTGTGGGTCAAGATTGAAACCTTCGGATTTCCCATTGCCCTGATGGCGTTCCTGATGCTGCAGTTCAGCCTGTTGCAAAGCTATATGGATGATCCCGATCATCAATGACGGCTAAATCCTCAACCGCCCTTCGGATGACTTTTCCGTGAAGCGCGGGAGGCCATAAAACCTAACAAAATCCTTGGCTAAACGCTTGGGCTATGAAAAGTTGTGTCACCACTCACCTTTTCCCGCCGGAGCACCACACCAAATGACGGCTTTCCCAAATAGTGGCTTTCTATCCGAAGCTTCAGACCGGCTGAGATCAATGCTCTCAGCACAGGCGACAGAGATTTCTCTCGAACCTGGTGATATCCTTTTCGAACAAGGGGATGAAGGGGATGCCCTCTATGCCATTCTTGCCGGCACGCTAGAGGTGTCCTTCTTGGCGATGAGCGGTCGAAAACTCTCGTTGACATTGATGAAGCCTGGCGAGGTCTTTGGTGAAATCGGCTTGTTCGACAATGGCCCCCGCACCGCAACCGTGGCCGCGGCCGAGGCCTCTCGGGTGCTGCGTGTGCGTAGGTCCGATGTCATGAACCAGATCCGCCAACATCCTGACCTTGCGGTGGATATGATCCGACTGGCCGGTTTGCGCATGCGGTGGATGGGGTCGCAACTGAATGAACAGGTCTTTTTGCCGATGCCTATCCGGCTTGCGCGCAAACTGCTGCATCTGTCCAACCTTCAAGACGATCCAACCACTCGCATTACCCTGTCCCAAAGCGAGCTGGCCGAATTCGTTGGTGCCACGCGCGAAGCTGTCTCAAAGACAATTTCAACCTGGAAACGCGACAAGGTTGTCGAAGCTTCGCGGGGCGGCCTGATGATCCATGATTTTGAGGCGCTGCGGGAACTGGCGGATTCCGACCTCATTTGACCTGTTGTGACCTGCTTCACATACGACGGATCGCATTAAGATTACGTTAGGAACTGTTACCGTAGGAGGTCAGAGAATCATCCCCGATATCTGTCCACTGACCTCTCCCTGTACCAGAGCCATACGCCTTCCCCGGCGTGTGGCTCATCTTTTTTCAGCACAGAAAAAAGGCCAGAGCAGGTGCCCCTGGCCTTTCTGTTTGTTCAACCTAAGAGATCACTCTTCAAGGCTCAGCGCGACAAAGCGTGGATCTCCACCGCGCCGCACCAAAAGCAGCAGTGACTTCCGCCCGGCCGTGCGGGCTTCTTCCATTCGGTCCTCGAGATCAGAAATCGCAGTGACCTTCTGCTGGCCAGCCTCGGTGATCAGATCACCGGCGCGCAAACCCTTGGCATAGGCTTCTGACGCCTCGTCCACTTCGGTCACAACCAGCCCCTCGGTATCCGGCTCCAGCCCCAGATCAGCACGCAGGGCTTCAGTCACGGGCGATATCGTCAGCCCCAGAATATCGGCATTTTCCTCAACCGGGGCTTCTTCTGCCTCACCCTCTTCGCTTTCGGCCCGCTCGGCATCTTCGCGGCGGCCCAGAGTCACAAGCACTGTCTGCGTGCTGCCATCCCGATGCACCACCACACGGACCGACTTGCCAACCGTTGTCTCACCAACCTGACGTACTAATCCACGGGTGTCATCGACCTCGACACCATCAAAGCTGAGGATCACATCGCCCGCCAACAGGCCTGCCTCTTTGGCCGGGCCCTCGGGTACATCGCTGATCAGTGCGCCACCCGGCTTGTCCAGGCCCATCGCCTCGGCCATATCCTCGGTCACGTCCTGAATGCGGACACCCAGCCAACCGCGGCGGGTCTCGCCGAACTCGCGCAGTTGGTCGACAACCTTGACCACCACATTCGAGGCCATCGAGAAGCCAATCCCGATCGAACCGCCATTCGGCGACAGGATCGCCGTATTCACGCCGATCACCTCGCCATCCATATTGAACAGCGGCCCGCCCGAGTTCCCCCGGTTAATCGCAGCATCGGTCTGGATATAGTCGTCATAAGATCCGCTGAGCGCGCGGTTCCGCGCCGAGACGATCCCCGCCGAAACCGAAAACCCTTGCCCCAGCGGGTTGCCCATCGCAATCACCCAGTCGCCAACGCGCGCAATGTCACTATCGCCGAACTTGACATATTTCAGCGGCCCGGTGGCTTCGACCTTCAAAAGCGCGATATCGGTTTTTTCATCTGTACCGATCACTTTCGCAGGCAGTTCTTTCTTCGGTTGACCGTCGCCCGGGAAGAATTCGACCAGTATCTCATCAGCCTCGGCAATAACGTGGTTGTTAGTAACGATGAAACCATCCTCGGATATCACAAACCCCGAGCCCAGCGAATTGCTGCGGCGGGGGCGGTTATCTTCATCCCCGTTACGGTCTTGAAACTCGCGAAAGAAATCTTCGAACGGAGAGCCTTCGGGAACGATCCCCTGCGGGCCGGTCTGTCCCTCGATCAGTGTCGAAGTGGTGATGTTGACCACCGCTGGGCTGATCTTATCGGCCAGCGGAGCCAGGCTTTCGCCCCGCGCCTGGGCGGCCACTGACTGCGCCAATACAAGCAGCATCCCGGCAAAGGCCAGCCACATCAACCGCATGAAACCAACAATGTCGTCCCGCCGGACGGATATAATGCGCGCTTGTGACTGCACGTGGGAACTCCTTGTCGTCAACACTATCTGGATCGCCCGCCGGCGGCCCTTCTTGATATCCAATGTAGCTGGTTTGTCCTTGCCCGCAACTGAGGATCGCGGGGAAATCACCATGAAGTGTAGCCGTTGTTCAAAACCCGACCTGATATGCACCCCATAGCAACACGAGACCTCCCACCATACATAACAATCCTGCAAGTCGACGTGCCTGCTCTGGCATCGACCGCAGCGCCTCTAGCATACGTTCAATAAGCGAAGGGGCCAGCGCATAGGCCAGCCCCTCGACAATCAACACCAGCCCAAAGGCCAGAAGGATCATACCCATTATTCAGACGCCTGCCCCACCGATTGGCCCCGGCCGGTGGGTGATTTGAGATAGTTGAAGAACTCGGAATCCGGGCTCAATACCATCGAGCTGTTACCGCCCTGCAATGCATTCTGATAGGCGGTCAGCGAACGATAGAATTCAAAGAATTCCGGGTCCGCACCGTAAGCTTCGGCAAAGATCGCATTGCGTTCGGCGTCAGCCTCACCGCGAATGATCTCAGCCTCACGCCGCGCATCCGACACCAGTTCGACAACGGTCCTGTCGGCCTGGGCACGTACGCGCTGTGCCGCCTCATTACCACGGGCACGTTCGTCTGTAGCTTCCCGCTCCCGCTCGGCCTTCATCCGGTCAAACGTCGCTTCGAGGTTGGCCTGCGGCAGATCGGTCGCTTTCAGGCGCACGTCAATGACGGTCACACCCAGCGCACGTGCCTCGGCAATCGCACTATTGCGGATACGCAGCATCAGCGCAGCCCGGTCCGAGCTCAGGATGTCACGAGACGAAACTGAACCCAGAACTTCGCGGGTTTCAGCGCGCAAGATGCGGTCCAGACGATCCTCGGCAACCGGGATACCACCGACACCAACCGCCTGGCGGAACTGGTTCAGATCGGAAATCCGGTAGCGGGCGAAGGCATCGACGACCAGACGCCGATCATCCAACGGCGTCACTTCAAGCGGTTGAACGTCGATGGACAGGATACGGTCGTCATAACGGACAACTTCCTGAATAAGTGGAATTTTGAACGCCAGACCGGGATCTTCTTTCACCGCGACCACACGGCCGAATTGCAGAACCAGCGCACGCTCGCGTTCATCAACGATAAAGATCGAAGACAGCCCAGCGACGCCAAGGATCACCACAAGGATGAGGATAATGGGTGACTTACGCATCAGTTGCTCTCCCCGGATTGATTGCGGCGCAGTTCGTTCAGCGGCAGATACGGCACAATGCCCTGTCCCTGACCGGCCGAGTTTTCGTCCAGTATGATCTTGTCGACATCACCCAGAATCTGCTCCATCCGCTCCAGATACAAACGTTTGCGCGTTACATCCGGCGCTTTGGAGTATTCTTCCAGAACCGCGCTAAAGCGGCTGGCTTCACCTTGTGCGCTGTTGATCTGCTGGGCGCGATATCCTTCGGCCTCTTCCACAACTTGCGCGGCTTCACCACGTGCTTCGGCCAGTACCTTATTGGCATAGGCGTCGGCGACGTTCTGCAGACGGTCACGTTCTTGTGCGGCGGCCTGAACATCGCGGAAGGCCGCGATTACGTCCTGTGGCGGGTCGGCTTTGTCAAAGTTGACACGCACAATGTTCACGCCGGAATCATAGCTGTCCATCGTCGACTGAATCAATTCCTGCAAGCGATCAGCAATCACACCCCGATCTCGGTTCAGGATCGGTGCCAGCTCGCTTTGTGCAATGATCTCGCGCATGGCCGATTCCGACACGGCGCGGATCGTCTGGCGCGGGTCGCGCAAATTGAACAGATACTTGGCCGGGTCATTGATGTTCCAGACCACCTGATAGTCGATATCGACAACATTTTCGTCGCCGGTCAGCATCAAGCCATCATCGCTACCACGGGCTCCGCCCATGTCTTCGTTCTGCTCGCGGGTCACAGGAATGACCTCGGCAGTTACAAATGGCCAAGGCGCAAAGTTCAGACCGGGATTTCCAACGTTTGAAAATTCACCCAAAAACAGCTCTACTGACTGTTCTTCCGGCTTTACCGTATAAAAGCTGGCCGCCCCCCAAAGGACTGCACCCACCACCAACCCAATGGCAACGGTCCCTTTGGTAAAGATGGGACCACCACCGCCGCCACTGCCCGAACCATTGGTGCCACGACCACCGCCGCCGCCCATCAGGACGCGCAGCTGTTCCTGGCCTTTTTTCATCAGCTCGTCGATCTCGGGAATCTGCGGGCCTTCATTTTCGGGAGGCTTGCGCCCGTCCCCGTTGTCACCCCGATTTCCTCCGCCGCCAGAAGAGCCTCCGCCCCCCCAGGGGCCGCCGCTGTTGCCCGCCATTTTTATCTATTCCCTTGTGTTGAACCGTGTGATCACGGGTTCCCTTGTAACTTGTGTGCGCGCGGTTGCAAATCAAGCCGTACGCACAGGATGACGCATTGTTACCAGTTCTTCCGCCATGACCGGATGAACTGCAACGGTGCGGTCGAAATCTTCCTTGGTTGCACCCATTTTGACGGCAATGCCAGCCAGTTGAATCATCTCGCCGGCGCCCGGTGCCACAATGTGACAGCCCAGTACCTTACGCGTGGCCTGAGAGACGATCAGTTTCATCAAAACCCGCTGCGTGCCACCTGCGAATGCCTTTTGCATCGGCTTGAACGAGGTTGCATAGATCTCGACCGGCTCTTGGGCTGCAGCGTCTTCTTCACTCAACCCGACCGTGCCGAATTCCGGCTGCGTGAAAATCGCAGTTGGAATCAGGTCGTGATCCACAGGTGTCGGGTTGCCTTTGAATACGGTTTCGACAAAAGCCATCCCCTCGCGGATCGCAACCGGAGTCAGGTTTACCCGATCCGTCACGTCGCCAATCGCATAGATCGAGGGCACGCCTGTCTGGCTGTAATCATCCACGATGATCTCACCCTTGCGGCCGCGTTCAACGCCGATCGCCTCAAGCCCCAGATTGTCGGAATTGGGCGCGCGACCCGTGGCATACATGACCACGTCAAACAGCTGTTCAGTGCCATTGGTGGCCTTTACGCGAATCTTGTCACCGTCTTTGGCCATCTCAAGCACATTGGTGCCCAGATGCAGATCAATCCCGTTCTGGCACATCTCTTCGCTGATAAGACCGCGCGCTTCTTCGTCAAAACCCCGAAGGATTTGCGCACCGCGGTAGAACTGGGTGGTTTTCACGCCCATGCCGTTCATGATTCCTGCAAACTCGCTGGCGATATAACCGCCACCAACGATCAGGATGCTTTCGGGCAGTTTTTCCAGATGGAAAATCTCGTTCGAGGTGATCGCCAGATCCGAGCCCGGAAACTCGGGCACAACAGGGCGTCCGCCTGTGGCGACCAGAATATGCTTGGCCGTCATGCGGGTGCCATCGGCCAGCTCAACCGTATGTGCGTCCACCACATGTGCACGCTGATCAAAGCTTTCGACTCCGTTGTTTTTCAGGATGTTGCGATAGATGCCTTCCAGCCGGTCCAGCTCGACATGGAGTTTGCCGCGAAAGAAATCCCAGTCAAATGCACCGGGTTTGACGTCCCAGCCATAGGCCTGCGCATCTTCGACCATGCCAGAGAATTCGCTGGCAAATACCATCAGCTTCTTAGGGACACATCCGCGGATCACGCAGGTCCCGCCATAGCGATCCTCTTCCGCCAGTGCCACTTTGGCCCCGTTTTCGCCAGCCGCCACACGCGCCGCCCGGACCCCGCCCGAGCCGCCTCCGATGACGAAAAGATCATAGTCAAAGCTCATTTACAGTGCCTCTTTCAGTTTTCTGACAACGCTATCGAGCCATCATCAATGATGTACCCGGTCACTCATGACGGCCCAGACTGGACCACTGGGACAGTTGATCTTGCCAGGACGCATACAGATTTGGTCGATAATGCTCAATCGTCTCTACGAAACACTCAGATATGGGTTTCGGCATGGATTGCAACGGAAGGGGTAAACACTCATGCCCGCCATCTGACTTGTTGAAGCTAACAAAAAAAATAGGGCGTCGTTTTTGCTCGGTTTCGTCCAACGCATCAATGTAGCGTACATCAGGCCAAACAATGTCTTGGATCATTCCTCTACGCGTGCGTAGCTTCAATCCACCAGAGTCCACTAGGGCCACAGGCGACGGCATATTGAGTGAGACTAGATAGTTCATGAACAACACGACGGAAGTAAGGACAACGAGCACCAATGTGAAAAGCGTGCCACCTGTCCACCCTGCGGAAACAAAACCCCACGCCGCCACCACAGCCGCAATCCCGATCTTGATCAGGTTGCGTTTTAGCGTCCTGGCTCGCGCAGCCAAATCTGCTTCGGTTTCGCGGTATTCAGCAACCGGAGAGGTGCTCATTCCTTAATCCGCCAAATCCGTGAACAGGTTGTCTTTGCCGCCATCAAACAACTCGTCCAGTTCCACCGTTCCCTCGTTGATGTCGCGCAGTTCGACCCGGCCATCTCCATAACCGATCACGACCTTGTCGCAAATGTCGATGAACAACCCGTTCTCGACCACGCCGGGTACCTGGTTCAGCACCAGCGCCATCTGCCTTGGGTTTCCGATCCGTTGCAAATGCAGGTCCAGCACGTGATTGCCTTCATCCGTGACAAACGGCGCTTCTCCGTTCATGCGAAGTGCCGAGCGGGTACCGAGAACATCCATGGTATCCAGTACCTCTTCGATCAGGGTGCGAGTGGTCTGCCAGCCAAAGGGGATCACCTCGACCGGCAATGGGAAGGCACCCAGAGTCTCGACCTCTTTGCCGGCATCGGCGATGACCACCATCTGGTCGCTGGCCGTGGCTACGATCTTTTCCTGCAGGTGCGCGCCGCCGCCGCCCTTGATCAGATTAAGCTCTCTGTCGAATTCGTCCGCACCGTCGATGGTGATGTCCAGCCATCCCGCCTGATCCAGGGAAACAACCTCAATGCCCAGTTCACGGGCCAGTTGGGCCGTCCGGGTCGATGTCGGAACACCCTTGATCGCCAGACCTTCTTCTCTGACCCGTTCCCCCAGCCGACGCACCATCCATGCAGCGGTCGATCCGGTTCCCAGGCCGACTCGCATCCCATTCTGCACCATGTCAGCCGCACGGCGTGCTGCGACGTATTTTGCAGTGTCGATGGGCGACAGATCACCGGCCATTTCAGCATCCCCCTAATTTGCTGCGGAACTTATACGGAATGCCTACGACAACTGCGAGAGAGAATTGTCCGGATCGGTAGACCAACATGTCGCGAAACTACGCGTTTCCTATGGGAAACGTCGCAATCAGGTCTGTTGAAAACATACGTGAGGTATACATAGTTCGCATGAACACGCCTTACCGCCTGCACTATGCCCCGGACAATGCTTCGCTGGTCATCCGGCTGGCGCTGGAAGAGATGTGCCTGCCCTATGAAACCGTTCTGGTAGACCGCCGCCAAAGCGCACAGGACAGCCCGGAATATCGCGCGCTGAACCCCAATGGGCTGATCCCGGTATTGGAAACACCACAGGGGCCGATCTTCGAAACCGCTGCTATCTTGTTGTGGCTGGCGGATACGCATGGCCGGCTGGCCCCTACCCCCATGGACAGCAACCGCGCCGCGTTTCTGAAGTGGCTGTTCTTTGCCTCCAATACGCTGCACGCTGATCTGCGTATTCTGTTTTATGCCGAAAAATATATAGACGCAGCGCAGGTCAATCCTTTGCGCGCCGGTATCCGCCCTCGTTTGCGCCAGCACTTGCGCCTTCTTGACGATGTTGCGAAAAGCGCGCCTTCCTGGCTGAGCCCGGACATACCATCGGTCCTGAGCTATTATCTGGCCTGTCAGATGCGCTGGATGGCGCTCTATCCTGCGAAGGCTGATCGCAGCTGGCTTCAGATCGCTGACACGCCGCATCTGCAGCGAATGCTAATGCAGTTGGAGACGCGCCCCGCAACACGCGCCGCAATCGCGGCCGAGGGTTTAGGGGTTACACCCTTTACCTCACCAACCTATGCTAACCCACCGGAAGGCTTTGCTACCTGATATGTTTCTGTCTGTCTTCGATATGTTCAAAGTGGGCATTGGCCCGTCCTCGTCCCATACGATGGGACCAATGGTTGCTGCCGCGCGGTTTCTGGATATGATGCGCGCCTCTCCGTTCGAATTTTCAGGGCTGCGCGGGTCGTTGCACGGGTCGCTGGCCTTTACCGGTGTCGGCCACGCAACCGATCGCGCCACGATCCTGGGCCTGGCCGGATTTGTGCCCGACACATATGATCACGAACGGGCCGAGGCCGCACTGGCTGGCATAAGTGAGACCCACAGCGTAACCCCCGAAGGATTGCCCACGCTGCAGTTCGATCCCAAGGCCGATCTGGTTTTCGACTATGAAAACAATCTGCCGGGCCATGCTAACGGTATGGTCCTGATGGCCACGGACGCACAGGGCGACGTGATCCTGCGGCAGGTCTATTACTCGATCGGTGGCGGCTTTGTTCTGACCGAGGAAGAACTGGCCCAGGGCAAGGCAACAGATGAAGGTGCACCGGTGCCCTTTCCTTTCAAATCGGCGGTCGAGATGTTGGACATGGCCAAAACCAGCGGCAAAAGCATCGCCGAGATGAAACGCGCCAACGAGATCGCGCGCGGCTGTGCAGACAGTTTTGCCAAAGGCACCGCGCGCCTCTGGCAGGTCATGAACGATTGTATCGAGCGCGGTCTGACCACCGACGGCATTCTGCCAGGCGGTTTGAACGTGCGTCGTCGCGCCAAAGGCATCTATGACGCGTTGATGGCCGAACGTGGCATGAACCTGAACGCGCCCCACACGATCAACGACTGGATGAGCGTTTACGCCATGGCCGTAAACGAAGAAAACGCAGCTGGCGGTCAGGTGGTAACCGCCCCCACCAATGGTGCTGCCGGGGTTCTTCCAGCGGTAATGCGCTATTATCTGGACCATGTACCCGGTGCTTCAGAGAACCACATCGAAGATTTCATGCTGACTGCGGCCGCTATTGGAGGGCTGGTCAAATACAACGCCTCGATCTCGGGCGCCGAGGCCGGGTGTCAGGCTGAAGTCGGCAGCGCCGCAGCCATGGCTGCAGCCGGGCTGTGCGCGGTTATGGGCGGCACCCCGGAACAGGTGGAAAATGCCGCCGAGATCGCTCTCGAGCATCATCTGGGCATGACCTGTGATCCTGTCGCCGGACTGGTTCAGGTACCCTGTATCGAACGCAACGGGCTGGGTGCGATCAAGGCGGTATCAGCGGCCTCCTTGGCCCTGCGCGGAGATGGTCACCATTTCGTACCACTGGACGCCGTCATCGAAACCATGCGTCAGACAGGGCATGACATGCATGAAAAATACAAGGAAACGTCATTGGGCGGTTTGGCGGTGAACGTGCCGAATTGCTGAAACAAAGCGGGGAAGCATGATGGATGGCCATTGTCTTTGCGGTAAAGTTTCATTTCAGGTGGACCCGCCTGTTCTGTCCTGTGTGATCTGCCACTGCGACAGTTGCCGCAGACAATGCGCGGCCCCGATGACAGCTTATTTCGGGGTCCGCGACGGACAGTTGAAATGGACGGGCCAGGAACCAAAGACATTCGCATCCTCACCCGGCGTAGAACGCAGCTTTTGTCCTGATTGCGGCTCGCCGATCTCATTCCGGTCTGCGTCCATGTCCGGCATAATGCACCTCTACGTGGCCCTTCTGAAGGACCCCAACCAGTTGCAGCCAACACTGCATGTCGCGCATGAGGAAAAGCTGGACTGGTTGCAAATGGATGACGGGCTACCGATCTGTATCGGCCCGGACTACACCAAGATGCAGCCTTTGCCTGAAACCTAGCTTTCGCTTTCCCCGGTTCAGCCAAAGCGCTAGCGTCGCTGCATGACACAGGATCGTCCCGTTTTTGGCATCGTGCTGATGCTTGGCTTTTGTGCGCTCGCACCGCTGGGGGACGCGGTCGCCAAATTGCTGGGCGAAACCATGCCACTTGGGATGCTGGTCTTTGTCCGGTTTACACTTCAGGCCCTGTTGCTGGTTCCGCTGGTCGCCTGGACCGGCAGGCCCTGGCAAATGCCGAGGCGCATTTTTCGTCTCGCTGTCATAAGAACTCTGCTGCACATCGTCGGTATCACCGCGATGTTTAGTGCCCTGCAATACTTGCCCCTGGCAGACGCTGTGGCCATCGCCTTTGTTATGCCGTTTATCATGTTGCTTCTTGGCAAACTGGTACTAAAGGAAGAAGTCGGCAAGCGGCGCCTGATTGCGTGCCTTGTGGGCTTTGGTGGTACATTGCTTGTCATTCAACCCAGCTTTGCCGAAGTCGGATATGCGGCTTTGCTTCCACTTGTCGTCGCGGTGGTGTTTGCCCTGTTCATGCTCGTGACCCGGCAAATTGCAAAAGCTACAGATCCCATTGCGCTGCAGGCCGTGTCGGGCGTCATTGCCTCTGTCATCCTACTGCCTGCACTGTTGGTGGGAACACCCGCCGGAATCTGGGAGCTGTCCCTGATTGCTCCGAATTTGGGCGATGTCTGGCTTTTGTTTGCAATCGGGCTTCTCGGTACGGTCGCACATCTGTTCATGACCTGGTCGCTGCGATATGCACCCTCTGCAACATTGGCCCCGATGCAGTATCTCGAAATCCCGGTCGCCACGGTGTTTGGCTGGCTGATCTTTCACGACCTGCCCGACGGTGTCGCCGCTTTGGGCATCTGCATCACCATCGCCGCCGGCCTCTATGTCATTCTGCGTGAGCGGGCCAGCGCCCGGACGGCCCCGACAGAAGCGCCTGCATGACCTGATCCAGCATCGCCCTGGGAAACATTACCAAAAGGCCCGGCCCATCCATACGCAATTCAACCGAGCCCAATGCGCGGTTGGACGTTCCGACAGCGCCGTTCGGCTCCATCACCAAACCGTCGATTGGCCATTCAAGGCCGCGGCTTTGCCCTGATACACGCTGTAATGGAAACAATGAGACGACATCTCGAGGTGCCATAGAAACCGAGATTTGGGGGGGTGCGTGAAAGATAATCTCACTTTCGCCAATCAGAATACAGGGCTGATCTTGCCTGCGAACCAAGACGTTTAGTGCTGCTAACTGGTGATCCAGACGCCCCCCGAGAAAACCGACCCCAATCACCAACGGCGCCTCGACACTGCGCAGGGCTTTGTCGAAATCCGTGCTGTTTTGTTCGCTAATTGGAAACAGTCGATCCAGCGGAATCTGATCTTTGTGATCCGAATCAAGCGAATCAAAATCACCGATAACAGCGTCTGGAATGCGCCCAATTTCCAACAAACTTGCCGCCCCACCATCTGCGGCGACGGCCAACTTGGTGCGAATCAACGCCAAATCCAAATCTTCAGGGCCAATTTGACCGCTTCCAACTAGCGTGATTGACTCTTTCGAACGTACAATTCGCGTCTTTTTCATGAGATTGATCATTTTTTCCGGGTTTTGACACATTGAGACCACAAAATGATAGGTTCATGGACAAAGTTCTGAGCCAATAGCTCTGCCCACGACCGGGCTGATGGCTCGTGTAGTTTGTAGAGGACGTACGTCTGATGGTACAGAATAACAAGGTTTTGACAGTTTCCTACGGAACCTTCTCGTGCACTTTGGAAGGATTTGACGATTCTTTTGAAACGATGAAGTCGATTGCCGAATACTTCCGCGACCTTGCAGCGGATGACAGGTATTTTGGGTCCGAACCCCCGCAACCAGACGCCGAAATGCTGACCCGCATCGCTCAGCGAGATGCGACGCGTAAAGTCGAAGCCAGCCAGAACGAAAACGGATTGCTTCTGCGGGCGCAAGACCGTGCCGCTTCGCCGTCCCTTTCTACCGCGCCCATGGCCCCGCCCAGTACCCCGAGTGCTCCGGCCTATACCCCTGCCCCCTCACAGTCCGCGCCCATCGCAGAGGCCGAGCCGGTAGAGGGTCGACCCGAACCCGCCGCTGATAGTATCGCCGCAAAGCTGCAACGGATCCGGGCGGTAGTCTCTCATAGCGAAGAAAACTCGGTGATCTACGCCGAGGATGAAGATTCGCCCCTGATGAAATCCGAAACCGGCCCAACTGATGCCGTATCGGCTGCCTTTCAGGCCGGAACTCTGACCCCCACAGATCTGGTCGAATCCCCCGCGGCCGATGCAGAGGTTGAAGCGGCTCAGGAAATTGAGCCCGAACCTCAGATGGACATGCCCTCACCCGCCGCGGAAGAGGCAGAGATCGAAGGCCCGGCCCAAGAGACCCCCGCCGTGCCAGAAATTGATGTCGCACCCATCGCCGACGACGTGACCACTGTCGAGGCAGAAGAGGTTTTGTTTTCGGATCTGAGTGCCGAGACGGACGAAGCCGAGAGCGACGAAATCGACAATATCCTGACAGAAGACATTTCGGCGGACGCAGACGAACCTGAAGAGGTTGCCGGCTATTTGACCGAAGAAGACGAGGAAACTCTGCTTGACGAAATCGCCAGCGTCGAAGCCGTGTTGTCCGCCCGTGCATCCGAGCCTCTGCCTGAGGAACCGAACCTGGACGAGGACGTTTCTCGCCTGATGGAAAAGGCGGTCAAACAGATGGATGATCCCGCGACCGCCAATCAGCGCGAGACATATTCCCGTCTGCGCAATGCAGTGGCCGCAACCAATGCTGATCGCGCAGATGCGCTGAACCGTAATCAGGCTCAGCAGATCAGCCCGCGCCGCCCCGAAAGCAATGTTACAACTGCCCGTCCCAAGGCAGAGCCTGCCGCTCCCCTCAAGCTGGTTGCTGAACAGCGCATCGACAATAAAGACGAGGATGAAATGGGGCCGATTTCTCCGCGCCGTGTAAAATCCAAACCGCTGGGTCTTCCGATCGAGGAAAGCGGCTTTGCGCACTATGCGCAGGAACAGGGCGCACAATCTCTGCCGGACCTGCTGGAAGCTGCGGCATCTTATCTGTCGTTCATCGAAGGCCAGGAACAATTCTCGCGCCCGCAACTGATGAACAAGATCCGTTCTCTCAAGCAGGACGATTTTAATCGCGAGGAAAGCCTGCGCTCATTCGGGCAACTGCTGCGCGACGGCAAGATTGAGAAAGCCGGCGGAGGCCGGTTTGCGGCTTCGGACGAGATCGGGTTCCGCCCTGACGGAGATGAACGCGCCGCAGGCTGAATTCAAACCGAAAAGAAAAAAGGGCCGGAGACCAACTCCGGCCCTTTTTCATTGGGCGATCTTTTGTGGGCAGGCGTATGAACCCGCCGCAGGATGAGCCCGGAATAGGCCGCTCAGTCAGAGGATCCGTTTGGATCTTCTTTTCCGACACCTTTGAAGATGAATTTGAAAGGCAGAGCCCACAAAATGCCGAGCGCTCCGTATACCAGAAGTTCCAACCATATTGGTGGCCGGTCCAACCAGTTTATCACCGTCACCACCGCAACGATATAAGCCGGCAGGCCAATCAGCAGCAGCACCATCGACCAACGACGACGCGCTTTATAGCTCAGGCCATTTTTCTGTTCGCCCGCCATCAGTCAGCAAACGGGTCTGTCACCAAAATGGTGTCATCCCGCTCTGGGCTAGTGGACAGCAATGCAACCGGACATTCGATCAACTCTTCGACCCGACGCACATATTTGATGGCATTTGCAGGCAAGTCCGCCCAACTGCGCGCGCCTTCCGTGGATTCGCTCCAACCAGGCACTTCTTCGTAGATCGGAGTACATCGTGCCTGCTGATCGGCTGCAGTGGGAAGATAATCCAGACGCTTACCGTCAAGGTCATAGGCAACACAGATTTTCAGCGTCTCGAATCCGTCCAGCACGTCCAGCTTGGTCAGCGAAATACCGTTTACGCCGCTAGTGGCACAGGTTTGGCGCACCAGACAGGCATCAAACCAGCCGCAACGCCGCTTGCGCCCGGTGGTCGTACCAAACTCGTGCCCACGCTCACCCAGACGCTGGCCATCCGCATCATCCAATTCGGTTGGAAACGGCCCCTCACCCACACGGGTCGTGTAAGCCTTTACGATGCCAAGGACAAAATCAATCGAGCCGGGCCCGATGCCGACACCGGTCGCCGCCTGACCGGCGATCACGTTGGACGAGGTCACAAACGGATAGGTTCCAAAGTCGATGTCCAGAAGGGCACCCTGCGCGCCTTCAAACAGAATACGCCTACCAGCCTTGCGCTTTTCGTTCAGTACTTTCCAAACGGGTGCTGCGAAAGGCAGAATCTCGGACGCAATTTCCCTCAGCTGAGCAATCAGTGCATCGCGGTCCACGGGTTCGATCCCCAATCCCTTGCGCAGCGGGTCATGGTGCTGCAGCGCGCGATCTACGCGTGCCTCAAGGGTCGCCTCGTCTGCCAGGTCAGCAACCCGCACAGAACGCCGCCCAACCTTATCTTCATATGCGGGGCCGATTCCACGACCGGTGGTCCCGATCTTGGTTCCTTTGCTTGCCGCCTCTTCGCGTGCGCGGTCCAGTTCACCGTGGATGGGCAGGATCAGCGGGGTGTTCTCTGCGATCATCAGCGTTTCGGGCGATATCTCGACTCCCTGCGCCTGGATCGTTGCGATCTCTTTCAGCAGGTGCCAGGGGTCAAGAACAACGCCATTGCCGATGACACTCAGCTTGCCGCCACGTACCACACCGGATGGCAGAGCGTGCAACTTATAGACGGCACCGTCGATTACCAACGTATGACCGGCATTATGCCCGCCTTGAAAACGCGCGATCACATCGGCCCGTTCACTGAGCCAATCGACGATCTTGCCTTTTCCTTCGTCACCCCACTGGGCGCCGACAACAACCACATTGGCCATATCTGGTCCTTTTGCGCTGAGATATCAAACCCGGCTCGTATAGCGATGTGTCAGCGACAGGGAAACCGATAATTCGCCGCAGATCATAACCACGCTGTGCGTGGTGCCTCCGGCGGAGGTATTTTTGGCCAGATGAAGAGAGGATCCCTTGCTTCATCTGGCTCAAAATACCTCGGGGGAGTCGCGGCTTGCCGCGGCGGGGGCAGCGCCCCCTTTCTAGCCATTCGACAAATGAACGGGTTCACCATGTGGAGTCGTCAGATAGGCCTTCTCCCAATCCAACGAGACTGCAGAGACATCACTTGGGTTCGCGTCACCCATTTCGGCTAAATAGGCCTCGAGTGTTTCCAGCCAGGCATGGAAATAGTCGTTGCCACCATTCAGCTCTTTGCTCAGACCATGGCGTTTTAGCATCTTCGAAAACCGATCGGCCCATTCCGACCATTCGAATCGTCCCGCTTCATTCAACGCGACCGCGACCGCAAAAACCTGTGCATGCCAGGGCTCTGCGAATGCCGGCTCGGGTAATGGCTGTGCGTTACACTTACTCATCGGGCACCAGATAGCTTTGCCACAGATCTAATATGACCTCGTCATTTCGGTTCTCGGGATCGGCCCAAAGCTCAGAGGCTGGGAATGCAACCGCATATAATGGTTCAGGTGCCTCTCCCAGACCATGTGCGTTGGAATCCGGTAAAACATGCGTCCCATGCAGGCGTAATATCCAACCGCAAGCGCCAGAAGCGTAAGATGGCAACCTGGTATGACCACCGTTTTTCAGGCGGTTGGCAGCCGGTCGTACTGTACGCACCCTTTGGCCGGTTTCAAACTGCACCGCGATATTCGAGGGTCGATCAGCCGGGCCGCCTTTGGACAGTGCGCCCTCAACCGCCCCGGCTGTCAGCGCGCGGGAAGCCAAAGGATGTGAAGCATCCGTTCCTTGGCCCAGAAGGTCTTCCAAAGTCAGGACCCCCTGCTCTACCAACAGATCTGCAAGTGCTGACACCCATTTTTCGTAGTAAGAGAATCGTGCATAGTCTTTGGGCGACAGTCGTTCGCGTGCATGGCGCGAGATGTCGATATTCCATTGTCCCAGAAACCCGGCAGCCAATGTCAGTGCCAATGCGCGCCCGTGCCATTCTTCTGGGAAAATCGCTGCATCTTGGGATTCGGGGATCACCGGACCGTCGCCGAACCGTCCTCCCATATCGTGAACGCGGGTCATGACGGCACCTTTGGCAGGCCGGTTCCGATCATACTGTCACGGGTCACAAGCGCGGTCAGGTCGTCTTCGGTCATCCCATCGGTGCCATCGGGGCGCATGGGTAGAACAAGATAGCGTATCTCGGCCGTTGAATCCCAAACCCGCACGGCTGTTTCATCCGCCAGAGAAACTCCGAACTCTGACAAAATTTTACGCGGCTCACGCACGGCCCGCGCACGATAGGCATCCGATTTATACCACCCCGGTGGAATCCCCAACAAAGGCCATGGGTAGCAACTGCAAAGCGTGCAAACGACCATGTTGTGGAGATCAGGAGTATTTTCGACAACAACTATGTGCTCGCCTTGCCGACCGTAAAAGCCAAGCTTTGCCACCTCGGACGTCGCATCCTTAAGCAGTGCGGCCTTAAAGGCCGGATCAGACCAGGCTTTGGCAACAACCCGGGCACCGTTCTGCGGGCCAATCTTGTTCTGGTAGGTGTCGATGATCTCATCCAAAGCCGCCGGGTCGATCAAACCCTTGCGGGTCAGAATCGTTTCCAGCGCCTTGACGCGCAGGGCGGGTTCGGGTGGCAATAAGGCGTGCGGGTGGTCGAGATCGTCATGTGGCATGGGCCGCAGCCTGCTTTACCATCCCCTTGCCTGTCCAGTCTCTTTGCTGTGATCCCGAAGATCACTTGGCGTGATGGCAACTCGTGACTTGCCCCCGGAACCAAACTTGCATAAGTACCTCGCGATACACGCCACGCTGTACAGGACCACCATGGAAAACGTCGTTCTCATTATCCATCTTCTTCTGGCTTTGGGCCTGATCGCTGTCGTCCTGATGCAGCGGTCCGAAGGCGGCGGCCTTGGCATGGGTGGCGGCGGAGGCGGTGCCATGGCTGGCCGGTCGGCTGCAACAGCATTGGGCAAGGTGACCTGGATTTTAGCCGCGTGCTTTATCGTCACTTCGATCACGCTGACCATTCTGGCGGCACAAAAATCCTCGGGCAGCTCTGTGCTCGACCGGATTGGGACACAGGCACCGGCCGCGACCGAAGAAAGCACACCGGCAATTCCGTCGGCGGATGACCTGTTGCCTCCGGCACAGGGTGACAACGCGCCTTTGATCCCGCAGGCCAACTGACACACAAAACCTAGAAACAGAAAAGAGAACTGCAACAGCATCTTGCGGTTCTCTTGCGCTATTGGCGCGAATCCTTTATACGTGAAGTCCCGTGATGCAGCGGTTTTTCTTGAACCGCCGGGCAGCTGATATTGACGTCTCACGGGGAGCAGCCGAAAAACATGGCGCGTTTTATTTTCATCACTGGTGGTGTGGTTTCATCCTTGGGCAAAGGATTGGCTTCGGCGGCTTTGGGCGCGCTGTTGCAAGCCCGAGGGTATTCGGTGCGTCTGCGCAAGCTGGACCCCTATCTGAATGTCGATCCGGGCACCATGTCGCCTTTTGAGCATGGCGAAGTGTTCGTTACAGATGACGGGGCAGAAACCGATCTGGACCTTGGCCATTACGAACGCTTCACCGGCGTCGCCGCGCGCAAAACCGACTCGGTCAGTTCCGGGCGGATTTATTCCAACGTGCTGGAAAAAGAACGCCGCGGCGATTACCTGGGCAAAACCATTCAGGTGATCCCGCACGTCACCAATGAGATCAAGGATTTCATCTCCATTGGTGAGGATGAAGTCGATTTCATGCTGTGCGAGATCGGCGGCACCGTGGGCGATATCGAAGGCCTGCCCTTCTTTGAGGCCATCCGCCAGTTCAGCCAGGACAAACCACGCGGCCAATGCCTGTTCATGCACTTGACCCTGCTGCCCTACATCAAAGCCTCGGGCGAATTGAAAACCAAGCCGACCCAGCACTCGGTAAAAGAACTGCGTTCGATCGGTCTGGCCCCTGACATTCTGGTCTGCCGGTCCGAAGGCCCGATCCCGACCAAGGAACGTGAAAAGCTGGCTTTGTTCTGTAACGTCCGCCCCGATAGCGTGATTGCTGCGCAGGACCTCAGCACCATCTACGATGCTCCGCTCGCCTATCACCGCGAGGGACTGGATCAGGCGGTTCTGGATGCCTTCCAGATCAGCCCTGCCCCCAAGCCCGATCTGACCAAATGGGAAGACGTCAGTGATCGCATCCACAATGCCGAGGGCGAAGTGAAGGTCGCCATCGTCGGTAAGTACACCCAGTTGGAAGACGCCTATAAGTCGATAGCCGAGGCGCTGACCCATGGCGGGATGGCCAACCGTGTCCGCGTCAAGGTCGAATGGGTCGATGCCGAGGTATTCGATACCGAAGAGGCCGCCCCGCATCTGGAAGGCTTCCACGCGATCCTCGTGCCCGGCGGATTCGGTGAGCGCGGTACCGAAGGCAAAATCAAGGCTGCGCAATACGCCCGCGAACATAAAGTGCCCTACCTGGGCATCTGCCTGGGCATGCAGATGGCCGTAATTGAGGCCGCGCGAAATGCCGCTGGCATCAAAGAGGCCGGGTCCGAGGAATTCGACCATGAATCCGGTAAAAAGCGCTTCGAACCGGTGGTCTATCACCTGAAAGAATGGGTGCAGGGCAATCACAAGGTCGAACGCAAAGTCGGTGATGACAAGGGCGGCACCATGCGCCTGGGCGCCTATGACGCGGTTCTGGCCGAAGGGTCAAAAGTGGCCGAAGTCTATGGCGGTACCGCCATCGAAGAGCGCCACCGCCACCGCTATGAAGTGGACATCAAATACCGCGACAAGCTGGAAAAAGCTGGTCTCAATTTCTCAGGCATGTCCCCCGACGGGCGGTTGCCAGAAATCGTCGAGTGGTCGGATCATCCGTGGTTCATTGGGGTCCAGTACCACCCCGAGCTGAAATCAAAGCCGTTCGACCCGCATCCTTTGTTCCGCGACTTTGTGCGCGCTGCCAAGGACACCTCGCGTCTGGTCTGACACCAGGCACGAAAGCAGATTGTATCGGTCAGCGCGAAAAGACTGTACGCGCTGACCCTTTGCACGGTTAACTGTCCGCAACTCAGAGATAGGAGACCGTCCATGACCGATCAGATCACCAATGCACTGACATTCGCGGCCCTGCACAAAAAGGGCGAACCGGTTATCCTGTACAATATCTGGGATGCTGGCAGTGCCGGTGCCGTGCGCGACGCTGGTGCCCAAGCCATTGCCACTGGAAGCGCTCCTGTTGCGATGGCACAAGGGTTCAGCGACGGCCAAAACATCCCGATGCAGGCCGCGCTGGACAATGCTCGCCGGATTGTCGAATCCGTTGATCTTCCGGTTACTCTGGATTTCGAAGGTGCGTATGCGGCTGATGCTCAGGGTATCTCTGCCAATGTCAGGCTGGCCCTTGAATCCGGCGTTGTCGGCTTCAACTTCGAAGACCAGATCATCGGATCAAATGAGTTGTACGATATTGAAACTCAGGCCGCCCGTGTCAGCGCGATGCGTGAAGGTTGCGATGCGGCGGGCGTTCCTGCGTTTATCAACGCGCGGACCGACATTTTCCTGAAGGCGCAGCCCGAAACCCATGATGATGCGATGCTGGAAGAGGCAATGGTCCGAGCACAAGCCTATTCAGATGCAGGGGCCAGCGGATTCTTCGCCCCCGGCCTACGGGATCAGGCCATGATTGCCCGGTTGGTAGAGTCAATCGACCTGCCGCTAAATATCATAGCATTACCCGGCACACCGGACACCGCTACTTTGGCTGGGCTGGGAGTCGCGCGTATAAGCTATGGCCCTGTACCCTATCGGAAAATGCTGGCCTGGCTGCAAGACGAAGCGCGAAAGGTACTCTGACCCAGCGCGCTATCCGGCTGTAGCAGGCGGTCTTTTGATCATTCTGAGCCTTGCGCGATAGTCCGTGCTTGGCGGGTTATCAAATATGGAATAATCTCTGACCATGTTGAAAAAACTCTTTCAGGCTTTCCGCCCGCCACAACACGACAATCTGCCCGACCCAGACGCTGAACTTGCACTCGGGGCGCTTATGGTGCGCGTTGCACAAGCGGACAGGGATTATAAGCTGGAAGAGATCAGCCTGATCGACCGTATCCTCGCCCGACTTTATCAACATAATGCGATCGAAGCCGCAAAGGTCCGCGCCACGTGCGAGAAACTGCACGCAGCTGCACCGGAAACGGACACGTTCGGTAAGCTGATCCGGGAAACCACGGACCTGCACGAGCGCTTGGCCGCTTTGGATGCCCTCTGGGAGGTGGTTCTGGCCGACGGGAATACAGATGAGGGCGAGATGAAAATCGTCGAAGAAGCCCGCATCGCCATGGGTCTGAGCTTTAACGACAGCAAGACCGCCAGAAAGCGTGTGCAAAGACGCTTGGAAGAGGCGTAAGGCCTCTCTATACCTGTCTCATGTTTAGTGATTTTCTGTCTCGACTGACCCAGCCTCAGCCCGCCCCTTTCACCGATGACGATGCTCGACTGGCCTTGACGGCCCTGCTGGTGCGCGTTGCCCGATCTGACAACGACTATGCCGACAGTGAAATGGCGCGGATCGACCGGATTTCGGTTGAACGCTATGACCTATCCCCATTCGAAGCCGCCGGCCTGCGCGCCCGCGCCGAAGATCTCGAGGCCGAAGCACCGGACACCGTACGGTTCACTCGCGCAATCAAAGAGGCCGTTGCCTATGACGACCGCCTGGCAGTCGTTCAGGCCTTGTGGTCGGTCGCTCTGGCGGATGGGCACCGCACGGGTGAAGAGGATTCCTTACTGCGACTGGTCGTCAGCCTGCTGGGCATCAGTGATGTCGACTCTGCAATGGCCCGTCAAAAGGCTGCCAAATCTTGATAGCCACGCTGGGCATGTACGACATGCCTGCGCTGCGCCCTGCGAATGATCGGTTTTGGGCATCGATTCGGGATTACCTTGGCTATGGCCCCGCAAACCTAAACCGAGACCGGGATGTCTGGGATGTCTGGTTGGACCCGGATCTGGTTTTTGCCCAGACCTGCGGCATGCCCTATCGCACCCGGTTGCATGGCAAGGTGCAGTTGGTTGGAACGCCGGATTACGCGTTGCCTGGCTGCCCACCTGGCCATTACCGGTCGGTTTTTGTAGCCCGCCGCCACGACCCCCGCGACCTTGATGAATTGGCCGATGGTGTTTTTGCCTATAATGAACCGCTGTCGCAATCCGGATGGGCCGCCCCAATGGTTCACCTTGAACGATACCACCGAACACCATCATCGGTTCTGCAAGCCGGTGGTCATGCGCTGTCTGCTCAAGCCATTTCCGAGGGCCGTGCCGATTATGCCGCGCTGGATGCGCTGACATGGGAGATTCTGAAGGTCCATTCCGACCTTCCAGAAGCTCTGCGTGAGGTCGCCGAAACAACCCCAACCCCCGCGCTACCTTATATCACAGCGAAGGATCAGGATGCCGCTCAGATCGCACGCGCTGTTCGCAACGCGATTCAAACCATATCACCGCAAGATCGGAACCTTCTGCACCTGCATGACCTGATCTCTATTCCTGCCAAAGATTATCTGCGCGTCCCAAATCCGTCGAAATTGTAAACTGCGATGGATAATTCATGATCAAATTGACCAGAACGCTTCGTCAAATTGACGGAATCACCCGCTTACTCTGTCATTTGCGCATTGCATTGATCTGATTTTTAAGCCCTAGTACCGCACCAACACCAATAACACTTGGACCAACCGTGACAGATTCAACTCCCGTCATTGAGATCAAGAACCTACACAAGAGTTTCGGCAATCTGGAAGTGCTGAAGGGCGTGGATATCACTGCCAGACGGGGCGATGTCGTATCTTTGATTGGGTCCTCGGGGTCTGGGAAATCCACTTTATTGCGGTGCTGCAACCTGTTGGAAGACAGCCAGCAGGGCGAAATCCTTTTCAAGGGTGAACCTGTTCGTTGGTCCGGTAACAGCCACACGCGCCGGCCTGCAGATGCGAAACAGGTTCTGCGCATTCGCACAAACCTGTCGATGGTTTTCCAACAGTTCAACCTGTGGGCTCATTTGACCATCCTGCAGAACGTGATGGAAGCACCTGTAACGGTATTGGGCCGTGACAAAAAAGAAGTTGAAGACAGCGCACGCAGATACCTTGAAAAAGTTGGTATTGGCGACAAGTGCGACGCCTACCCCGCACAGTTGTCTGGTGGCCAGCAACAGCGTGCCGCGATCGCGCGGGGGCTGTGCATGGAGCCCGAGGCGCTTTTGTTTGACGAGCCCACGTCGGCGCTGGACCCCGAATTGGAACAAGAAGTGATCAAGGTGATCAAAGACCTGGCGGCAGAAGGCCGCACCATGATCATTGTGACCCACGACATGAAAATGGCCGCTGATATCTCTAGCCATGTCGTTTTCCTTCACCAGGGCCTCATCGAAGAAGAAGGCCTGCCTGAAGATCTCTTTACTACCCCTGAATCTCCACGGCTTCAGGGCTTTCTTTCCGCCACTCAGGCGGCATAACTTCAGATCAGAACCAAAACTGGGGAGTATCCAATGAAAAAACTGATCCTGACCACTGCGGCCCTTGCGCTGAGCGCGGGCATGGCCATGGCAGACACCATCCGGATGGGGACCGAGGGCGCCTATGCACCTTGGAACTTCGTCAATGACGCAGGTGAGATCGACGGCTTTGAGCGCGAGCTGGGCGACGAGCTGTGCAAACGCGCAGACCTGACCTGCGAGTGGGTCAAGAACGACTGGGATTCGATCATTCCGAACCTGGTCTCGGGCAACTACGACGTGATCATCGCTGGAATGTCGATCACCGACGAGCGTGACGAGGTCATCGACTTTACCCAGAACTACACACCACCGGATCCCTCCGCCTATGTAGCAATGTCGGATGACGCCGATGTTGCAGGTGGTGTGGTCGCCGCACAGACCGGCACCATTCAGGCTGGCTATATCGCCGAATCCGGCGCGACCCTGGTCGAGTTCGCCAGCCCCGAGGAAACCATCGCTGCCGTACGCAACGGTGAGGCCGATGCGGTTCTGGCCGACAAATCCTTCCTTGCCCCGATCGTCGACGAAGACGCAGATCTGCGCTTTGTGGCCGATGAGGTTCCGCTGGGTGGTGGCGTCGGCATTGGCGTCCGTGAATCCGACGGTGAGCTGAAAGAAAAGCTCAACGCAGCCATCCAATCCATGAAGGATGACGGCAGCCTGAACGAGCTGATCACCAAATGGGAAGTGTCTTCGACCTTCTAATTCTGATCCGGCGGCGTGCCCCAGTCTACGGGCGCGCCGCCCCAGCGCCTTTACCACCTGAAGAGGCCCGCCATTTTTTCGTTCTGCACTGATCCCGACACGCTGGGAACCTTCCGTTGGTTCTCGTGCTATCTGACCAATGGTGTGCATTGGTCCTTTTACCTGTCCTTCCTCAAGGTACTGGCCCTACTTGCCGTGACGGCGCCCGTAGCGCTGGGTTTCGGGTTCGTCGGCGCCATGGCTGCCCGTTCGCACGTTCTGCCGGTCAGTTGGCTGGGTAAGGGTTATATCGCCATCGTGCGCGGCGTGCCGGATATCGCCTTTTTCATGTTCTTCGTGATTGCTTTGGATCAGGCATTCGAATGGACGCGGCATCAAATTCTCTGCCCGGACTGGACGGATTCGATCCGACAGGGCAACGACTTTATCGTCTGCCAATCTGCCAAACTGCCACTGGGCACCTCGCCGGAATGGGTGCACGAAACCTATGGGTTCTTTCTGGCTGTCATCACTTTCTCTATTGTTTTCGGTGCTTTCGCCGCCAATGTTCTGTTCGGCGGCATGCGGGCCGTACCCTATACACAGCTGGAAACCGCCGAAGCCTATGGGATGTCCCGTCGCCAGACATTCTGGAAAATCCTTGTGCCTCAGATGTGGGTTTATGCCCTGCCCGGTCTCAGCAATCTCTGGATGGTTCTGATCAAGGCCACGCCGTTGCTGTTCCTTCTGGGCATCGAAGATATCGTGTACTGGGCCCGCGAACTGGGCAGCACCAAGACTCCGAAGTTTACGCAATACCCACACGGTGACTGGCGCATGTGGTATTTCCTGTTCCTGCTGGTTTTCTACCTTGGCTTCACCCGTATGTCCGAGATCGGGCTTGAACGCCTGATGCGCCGGCTCTCGCACGGACAGGCCACCGCCGCCGGAGAATTGCTGCGCAAGGAGACCACCGCATGAGCTGCTTGCAGACCATTCAGGACTACGGCCTGCGATCTCTTGGATATGGCGAGCGTCTGCTGCCAAAATCCGACTTTACCTTATGTGAGCACTTTACCCTGATTGGGTCTGGTATGATCTGGAATATCTATTTCGGAGTCATGGCGCTTGCGACCGGGTTTTTCCTTGCCACAGCACTGGCGCTTGGCAAAGCTTCACCCAGTTTCTGGCTGCGCAAACCTTCGGAATGGTTCATTTTCATCTTTCGTGGTTCGCCGCTGTTCATTCAGTTTTTCTTTGCCTATTTCTTCTTCCTGTCGCTGAAGAAATCCTATCCGATGTTCGATTCTCTGACGTCGGCCTGGATTGGGGCGCTGATCGTTCTGTTTCTGAACACTGCCGCCTATTCAGCCGAAATTTTCTTTGGCGCGCTCCGATCCATTCCCAAGGGCGATACCGAGGCTGCAGATGCTTATGGCATGTCCGGCTGGTCTCGCTTCCGGCGGATCGTCTGGCCCACCATGCTGCGGCTTGCCTGGCCCGCCTACACGAATGAGGCGATCTTTCTGTTCCATGCCACCACGCTGGTGTTCTTCTCGGCCTTCCCCGCCTGGCAGCAACGAGGCGATGCGCTGTATTACGCAAGCTATTTCGCGGACAAGACGTTCAACCCCTTTGTCGCCTATCCAATCCTTGCCTTCTATTTCATCTTACTGACGCTTGTGATCGTTGGGGGGTTCGGCCTGGTGAACAAGCATCTGAACCGTCATTTACCTGCGGAACGAAAAACAAAAATGCGCTTTCGCCTGAATCTGGCACGCTAAGACCCAACCGGGGTTGCAGCCGCTGCAATCCCCGGAAAAGACAATTTCTCAAATAAAAGTCGGTACCGTTTTGAGTAAAGGCAGCCCTTCGATTTGCGCGACAGCCTAGGGGCGGAACTAGCTTGGGAATTTTCCGGCAATCGGGGAGATGGTACCGCCTCCCTGGCTTGAACAGGGGACCTCTGGATCCACAATCAAGCGATTTAATGCAATTTATTGTTATTTTTCAAGTATTTAGAATTATACTGATTTATGTTTATGCAGTATTTATGCAATCCGGGCGACAGATATTGTGACAAAGAAAGCCATACTTACAATATATTGATTTTATCAGTCGAAAATGGGCTTCGAAGCCCCCTAGACCTCTAAATTGTCAGGTTAACTGACACCAGAGGTAGTTTTGTAAGCTATTGTTGTGAGCTGTTATCGCGGAAATCTTACAAACAAGCAGAATCTTAACCGAGTAATAGTCTGCATTCTGGAGTCAGTCAGAGAACGCCGAAGACGTTGGACGGTTAGGCACCTGCTACCAGATGTTCTACGTCAAATCCTAGCAATCGGATGCCTCGGATTGATCGGTTGTTGAAAGGCGGGCGTTTGGGATCCCCCCAACCAAGCAGTTCCATGACACAGGCTTCACCAAATCCACTAAGCTTGTATCCCCCAAAAATACAATCATAGGCTCTCTCGATTGCATCGCCGGGGCCTGAAAGAAGATAGCCTACGGTTCGCACTACTTCCTCTACCCCATTATTCTTCTGGAAGTCGATGCGCAGGCGTTCAAGGCCGGGGAGATCTTCTCCTATATCCTTCGATGCAAATCGCAAACGTTCGAGAAACGCATGGCAACCCGTAAGATACCGGAACAGGTCATCATAGTTTAGCTGGGCCAGTTCGTTTGGGTTGCAGAGATAGGTCCGAATGTTTGCAATATTCTCGATCTCTGCCGTAGCGTGATACATGTCGCCCTTCACAGTATCGTCTGTAGATTGCCAGAGTTGAACATATTCGGCTATGCGCTTGGCTCTGTCCTTTGGGTCGACCAGCAATGGCTTCTCCCGCCAGCCGCTTCCGCTGCCTTGCGTCAAACGCAGCCACCCAAGAAACCTTCCCATCTCTATCTGTGGATCCTGCCCTGCATACTCAGGGCGTCCAAACCCATTCTGTTGAGCTACCTTTAGGATTTCATGGTGTGCAGGAACTAGTATTTCGTCATACTTCCGACGGAACCCTTGAATAAAGGTTCGTTCTTTTGACTTCTTCTCGCTACCGACGACAATGCTCTTGGTGTTGGCTGGTCTGACAAATCTTTGGATGAACTTCTCAAAAGCAATCTCATCCTGTGGTTTTTCCTTAGACTTAAACGCCTTCTCATATAGGCGGAGAACTTCTTCGTTCAATACATCCGCGTCGTTCCAAAGCTCGTCGAAAAGGCCCGGCAGCGCGTAGAATGCCTCATCACGATCCTGCTTCAGCAAGATGGAAAGTTCCCGGTTTGCCTTCAGACCGCTGTCGGTAAGGTTTGCGGAACCTACCAGCGCGACGTCATCGACTATGTACAACTTTGTGTGGAATTTTGAATCAGTGAAATAGCGCACTTTGACACGGGGATTCTCAAGGGCTTTTCGAAGCGCATCTGGTCTTGTGATCGGTGAAAACCGGACAATTAGCCGGACATCGCAACCCCTGTCCGTTAGTGTCTCAATGGGTTCGGTCGTGGTAAAAAACGGAGCAGCCAAGAGACCGGATCGTGGATTTTGTCCAGCATTTACGAAAAAATTGATCGTAAAACCAGTCGATCCTGTGTTTGCATAAAACTCAGAAAGTTCCATTACCTGACCAATTTGTAGAAGAATCAATACTCTGGCCTAGTGGTATCGCACCATCTTAGTCGAAGCCAGCGGCTATCGTTTAGTCACACAGCGAAACCAAAAGAAGCGTGGCTAACGTGCACAATTGGGCAACATTGTCCAACCGATCCCAAGCATCTAAATCGAAAAGTGACCGCACGGACTAATCCTTGGCTTTCCAGTTGGAGTGGCTAGAGGTTACCGCGCTTCTACGAACAAAGTGGTGCAGTGGCTTGCAGTCAACTTCCACGCATGCTTTCTACCTCAAGGAGAGCACATGCCAGTTTTCATCAACAACAACCCAGTACGATTTGGAAAATACGAATGAATTTTGAAAGCGGATCAATTTTTCTTTCACATGCAGCGGCTGACAAGAGTTTCGTAGAGAAAGTGTATCAACGTCTTGACGCAGCAAGCACTTTTTACGACATCAACACTGTGGAACCGGGGCAATCATTCATCGAAGCGATGAAGGAAGGCACTTCGGGAAAAAACTTGTTCGTTCTCTTTCATTCGCCAAACACAAAGGGCACATGGGTAGAATACGAACTGACCCTCGCAGAAGCTAATCATGCATCTCTAAAGGGCAGAGTTTTGGTTGTCCCGCTGCTCGGTGAGACATACCAGTCTCTTCCTGAGTGGATGAAAGGTTTTATGACTTGCTCCGATGCGTACAGTGTTTCTGACGTCGCGCGGCAAATTCTGTTTCTTCAAGCACAACTCGTTAACGAGATTGAAGGCACCACTCAGGCGTTGGTTGGCAGAGAAGAGCTACTTCGCAAAGCACACATACAATCCCTTAAGAGTATTCAAGAAACCGGAAGCCCGACACAACACATTGTTTTACATGGTCTCTCGGGAATGGGTCGAAAGTCATTCGCCGGGGAGTTTATAAAAAAGACACTTAGTGGCATGCGCTCAGCAGGACCTGTATTCAGCTTACAAGACATGGCTGAAGCGTTAGATATCTATCTTGCTATGCATCAAGATATTCACGGCAATTTTTCGCAGGAAGCGCTCGAAGATCAAATTTCAGCTTTCGGTGCAATGGAGCCGCATGATCAAGCTGCACTCATACTTAATCTGTGCGGGCACTGGGCATCGATCAACCAACCAATAATTATAAGCACAAAGTTAGGCTTGCGGGATAGATTTAGGAACCTCAAACCTTGGCTAGAGAGCTTTATTGAACTTTCAAAGGAAGTTCCCTCACTAAGGGTTATCTACATATCCGAACGTCAACTTCCGGATGAGGCATCAATTGATATTCCGAACTTGGCTCAGTTTCACATAGAACAGCTCAGTATCTTGGATACTCAATACCTTTTGGGTGAGCTGATTGATCCAAGATATTTTGATGCGACCAAGGCCGAAAAGCTTTCTCGTCATATTCATGGTCACCCAGCGACTGCGCACTATGTCGCCAAGTTCATTAACTCTGGAAAAAATCTCGATACGTTAAACGAGAACCCTGATCCGATTTACGCTTTCCAAGAACGGATTTTGGGAGGTATTTTTTCTGGTGAACTAGTTAGTTCAGATCAACGAAAAATCCTCGCTCTCCTGAGCGTGTTTCCTCGTCTTTCTTTCAGCATATTGGCAAGAGTAATTGAGCTGCCGCGAAAAAGGCTTGCGCTCGATCTATGGGAACTTCAAGAAGCATCGCTAATTTCTGCGGCAGGTTCAGAATACTACAGTTGTCCCAGTGTTGTGAGTAACAGGGCTAGAAAAGAGCTAAAAGAAGTATCTGACGATCTTCTCAAAGAAGTCGGGTTCCTAATTCAGGAAGACTTGAAGGCAAAGAAGCTGGATTCACAATTAATAGATGCGCTTCTTATCGCAACTGTCAGTTCTTCTGGAGAAATACCGAAAGAGTTAGAGGGCTTGGTTACCAGTTCCTCGCTTCTCTCCATGGTCACTGATCGCTTCTTTAGAGCGAGAGAAATGACCCGAGGGTCTAAAGAAATGTACTTGAGTGCATACAATCTGTCTCGACTAGCAATGAATTTGGAGACATCAGATGATGCAGTCGAACAAATCCTGTTCACCGGAGGCGACAGCGCGGTTCGAGCTGGAGTCTACCCCCACGACATAATCAAAAAAATGCAAGATGCGGCTCTTCCCTCCGTTTACTATCTTCAGGGCAGCTACGACTTCCACGTTACGAAAGATGACAAATCTGCAGCTAAGAACCTAAAACTCTCCTTAGGTATGAAACACTTTAGGCTCCGAAACACTCGATTGTTGGCTCGTGCGCAAATTAGAGATCAAGATTTCTCGGGCGCACTCGAAACAATTGACAAACTTCCTAAAGGAAAACTGGATCGTGACACTGGTCTACTCATTCAAAAGATCAGAGCGCTTCGCGGCATGCGAAACCATCCTGAGGCAGACGCATTAGAGAAAGAACTGCAGGGGCGCGATAACGAATATGGTGATGTTCCTATCTACAATGCTGGTAAGGCTTTACAAGACGGTCGTCTCGATGATGCTATCATTTTCCTTGATCAAGCTGAGAGATGCCCGCGAGTTAACAAGTTTACCCAACAGCTTTTGAAGTGTGCCGTCCTCATTGAGAACGGAGACGCCTCCCTTCTCCCATATATGGTGGAAACAGCTAACTCTATTAACAGGAGCTATGACGCGTACCAGCTTCAAGCTAGGCATGCTGTAGTACAAGGTAAGTGGGCCGACGCGGAGAAGCACCTATCAAAGATAAAAAAGAAGGACTTTTTTGACCTTCAAATAACGCACCGAATGCTCACTCTAAAGATGGACGACTTGGAAATAAAATCTGATGCAGTGGCTCTTAAAAAGTGCAAAGACGAAATGGACGAAATCACTCGGATGAGCGTCAGGTCACCTGCTGGTTACAGAGACGCTTAAGGGCGCAGGTTTTTTCCGCAATCCCAGCGGCTAAAAACTACCGATAAAGACTTCATCTAACGAACTGTCAGCGGATCGACTGGCGGTTCGTGGGCCCTTTTTGGGGGTCAATTTACCCCAAGTCTTCCGGAATCAATTCGCATCAAATTGTCAGAAAAACTATCTTACTGCCAAATTGCGCATCAACAATTCCAAGCCTCAAAACGACAAACCCGGACTTCTGGAATCAAAAGAAACTAAGATTCAAGAGGTATCTAGGTTACGAAGTTAACTTCTCTTTCTAAGCTAATAGTCGTGTCACATAGACTTACCTTTTAACGACGGAATCAACGACTTAAACTCCATGATATCCGACAAAACCTGACGACTAATGAAAGGAAAAGCGACAATCAAGTGGGTCATAATGTCATTCAGAACAACACTAGCTTCAAGCAGCATTTTCCCAATCGAAATGCATAAACGCGTGCAAGCGTGGACGCATAAACAGTGTGATCGACTGCATAAACTCTGCATAAACTCCAGCCTCAACACGTTGACGCAAGCAGATCTGACAACAGTGTTATCGGCTTATCTGTATGTTTTTAAAGAGGAATTTTTGGTACCGCCTCCCTGGCTTGAACAGGGGACCTCTGGATCCACAATCCAGCGCTCTAACCAACTGAGCTAAGGCGGCACTTGTGAAGGGCGATGTACCGAACGCGTTCACGGAATGCAAGAGGATTAAAGCTGAATTTTCCAGCTTTGTTCGACCAGATCAACCCCGAAGGAATGGACCGGTTTGCTATCCATCAACTGCCACCCAGTGGACCCATAAAGCGCACAGGCAGCCTTGTGGCTTTCATGCGTCCACAGCCTCATTTCAGTGTAACCGGCGCCGCGAGCAAAGCCCATGCAGCTCTCCAGCATCCGCTTTCCCAGACCCATCCCGCGCGCTTCGGGCAACAGTAAGAACAACCGCAGTTTTGCGGTCGTTTCACTCAGGGCAACGCAGAAAATACTGCCCAAAGGTTTGCCGTCACATTCCGCAATCCAGCCACGCTCGCGCTTGGCATCATGGTTAGTGATAAAATCATCGAGGATTTCTTTCACCAACACGACAAAAGAGTCGTCAAAACCCTCGTCTCGTGAATACAAAAAATCATGCACAGCCACCAACCACGGCGCGTCCAAAGCTTCAAAGGGTCTGATCTGAATAGAGTGCATCCCCTATTTGAACGCAAAGGTAACTTGATTCTCAAGCCTTTGCGCGCTAGCACGAACTCTCATCCCCGGAGGCACACATGAGCATCAATACCGAAAGTGACATTCAGGCGAATTTGCAGATCGGACCAACAGATCAGGGGATGGTGCGCCTATTCATCGAAGCAGAAAACCTTGAGATTCCAATGGATTTCGATCCAGAAGAAGCCGAAGAGATTGCCGACGAGCTCCGCGCCGCCGCGCATGCCGCACGGGCAGTAAAAAGCTGACCTATCAGATTCTGGGATCTCTCAGAGACTGCAAGCGACGGGCCGCGTCTGTGGCAAATTTCTGGATCATCTTCTTCCGCCGGGCCGGAGCTATCTTGTCCTCTGGTGCCATACGCACGATCTCGGCGTCATAAGCATCGGCAATGATCAACCCGGTCTCGGCAGGCAACAGCTCGGTCGGAAACTCCGTATCCACTGCCCAGAAGAATCGATCACACCACTCCAAATAGCCCTGCCATTTGGAATCCGACTGGAAATCAGCGCGGCTTGATTTACATTCGATCACCCAAAGCTCACCCTTAGGACCCAGCCCCATCACATCAACCCGCAGTCCGCGTATAGGCACGAATTCCTCAACGGATACAAAGCCATGCGCCGTCAGGTGACGGGCGACGCCACGTGCAAGTCTTTGTCCGGGTTGCAGGTCCAATGTCATATCCCAAATGTGAACAATTAGTGAACAAATGTAAAGTGAGCCCATACGGCTTGACATAGTACCATTTGGTATTGCATTAATGTGAAACCAAATGGTATCTCTTTAGGTTGCATATGGAAAACCAAACTCAAAACGCGTTCCGCGCTCTGGCTGACCCTACCCGCAGGGACATTGTGCAGATGTTAGCACTGCAAGACATGACGATCGCTCAGTTGACTGATCGCTTCGACATGACCCGCGCGGCGGTCAAGAAACACCTGACCGTGCTGTCGGATGGCGGCCTGATTGCCGTCGAAGCCCGTGGCCGGGAACGCATAAACCGACTCGAACCAAAAGGTATGGCCCCTGTTCTGGATTGGCTCAGCTACTTTGATCAATTTTGGGACGAACGCCTTAACTCTCTTAAAGAAGCTGTTGAAAGGAAATCAAAATGACTGATGCCGTTCTAAGGAAATCCATCTTCCTGAGGGCCGAGCCCGAGACCGTCTGGGCCTATCTGACCGAACCCGACCGGTTGGCGGAATGGTTTCACAAACCCGAACGCCCCCTGGCACAAGGACAAAAACTGGAGATGTTCGGAACGACCAGTGGCGACCTTCTGATCTGGGGAGAAGTCCGCGAAGCGCGCCCGCCGTCATATCTGGAGTATTCGTTTACGGTTAAGCCAATGGGCGACGCAGTCAGCATCGTGAAATGGACGCTGGCACCAGTTGCGGGCGGTACACGCCTTGACCTGTTGCACGAAGGTCTGCCGCAAGGCGCCGATGCCTTTGGCCTGATCCTGGCGCTGGACAATGGCTGGGACGAGCATTTCGGCAAGATGCGCGTGGCCTTGCACGAAACTGTTGACGCCTGACCCCTTGTGCGAACCCGCCGGACGCCCTACTTAGGCCCGTGGCGGGTTCTGCCCTTCTTGTGACTGGTAGCATTCTGGTGGCCTTAAGCAATTCCGAGGGGGCTGGCTCTGTTCAGGTCCTGGCCTGATTACCTGGCGCCCACCTGTACATACAGGTCCTCGGGAATCAAACCGCACGGTTGACTGGTGGTCCCGCCACACTCGATCCAAACTCCGGCAGGAAATAGCCGGATTTACGAGCTCTGGGTTCTGACCTGCGGGCCAGATCGCGCTAATCATACCTGGAGCAGACAGGCATCAAGAAATGCTTTTACGGGTTCGGGTTGCCGAATGGCGCGGGGCTGCACAATCACAACATTAAAATACCCGATATCCTGTGCCAGCGGACGCGCGACGACCGCATCGCCTTCTATCGTGCGGCTCGCCTCTGGCGGAAAACCAACCAGCGTGAACCCGAGCCCTTTGCCAACATAGGCATGCACCAACTCTCGTGATTGCGAGGTCAGCGGCACTTCTGGATCAAGCCCAGCGGCCTGCAACAGGTCAAGATAGCTTGGACCCGGACCGGAACGCGACACTGCAATGTAGGGCATGCCTGTCAGCTGCTCAAGCTGTACGCTGTCGGCATGCACCAATGGGTGCGAGGCCGGAAGTAAAACCAGAGGCGCCAGTTCTTTAAGTACTTCAACGTGATGACGTCGGGGTTCAAACCCTTGATCAAACACCACAAGCGCGTCCAACTCGCCGGCATCCAGCGCAGCAACGAGGTTCGGGAAATCATCCTCAACAACCTCGATGCGGATACCGGGATGGCTTTGGCGAAAAGCCAGAACAGCTGGTAGAATGATCTTCTGCGCAATCGCATAATGCGTCCCGATAACAATAGAACCTGTTTTACCCTCAGCCATCACAGCGGCCCGATTGCCGAGCGCGCCTGCTTGCATCAGCAACGCGTCGGAATCCGTCAAAAAGGCTGCGCCAACGCGGGTCAACCTCATCCCGCGTGCAGGAAAGCGATCAAACAACGTCAAACCAGTGACATCTTCGAGTTTGTCGATTGCCGATGAAATAGCGGCGGCCGAAACATTCAGGTTCCTGGCTGCCTGCGCGATACCGCCACATCGCGCCGTCTCGGCGAAGAACGACAACTGGCGCAAAGTGAAACGTATCATCAATAAAATCTTCTCTTTACAAATTTTAAATCAGTTTTTTCGACTTTTAGCAATGCGCTACCCTGCGTTTGAAACTCAGGGAGAAAGCAGATGGACATCAGACCACTTACCGGCGGTGTGGGCGCAGAGATCATCGGCGCCGATATCCGAGACGGCAGCCAGTTCGACGCCATTCATACGGCCTTTGCTCAGCACTCTGTCATCGTACTCAGAGCGCAGGATGTCGGCCCGGATGAGCATCTGGCGTTTGCCCAACGCTTTGGCGCGATCAACATCAACCGCTTCTTCAGGCCGGTCGATGGGCATCCAGAAATCGCTATGGTGCTGAAGGAAAAGGATCAGAAAGAGGCCATCGGAGAGGGCTGGCATACCGATCATTCCTACGACCAAATCCCGGCGATGGGGTCTATCCTGCATGCTTTGGAAACCCCGCCCTTTGGAGGCGACACACTGTTCGTCTCGATGGGTGCAGCTTATGAGGCGCTGTCACCTACCATGCGGAGCTTTCTGGATGGGCTCTGGGCGGTTCATTCGTCTCGGCACGTTTTTGGAACAAGCTCACAGGACAGTGAAGCGGCGCAAAGTGGTCGGCTAAGCAATGCACAGGCAGCCACCCAAGACGCGCGACATCCTGTGATCATAAAACACCCCCTCAGCGGGCGGCGCGGTATTTATGTGAATCCAGTGTTCACAACCCATATCGAAGGCCTGAGCGCCGATGAATCAGCAGCCATCCTTGCAATGCTATATGACCATTGCCAGCAACCCGAGTTCCAATGCCGCATTCGTTGGCAAACAGGCGACATGACCATCTGGGACAATCGGGCCACATGGCACAAAGCGGTCAATGACTATCATGGATTTCGACGATTGATGCACAGGGTTACCGTGGAGGGTGTCGCCTTGTCTGCCGAATGACCCGAACCCTGTCAGAGAAAAGACACAACGCAGTCAGACTAAAACTGACGCCCTGACCTACCAATTACGGCGGGCAAGCTCTGCGTCCACCTCAACCGGCGTGTCACGTGTCTTAACGCCCTGTACGTGCCTCTTGTTTGATCAGGGCAGGCTTTAGCCTGACAGAAACCGGCGTTCCACCGCGCGGACCGCCGGGTTTTTCTGCCATGCTCATAATGGCATAGGCAAACTGTACACCGGCAAAGACGATCCCGTTCATGAACCAGATCATCGCCAGAGCAACCAGGCCGATATCAGAACCAGTAATCAGATGACGCAGGTTGGCGACGTTCAGGGCCAGAAGCACCCCGACAAAAATTGCCGAGATGGCAAAGCCCCAGGCCACTTGCGTGATATACAAACGGATCAGTTTGGGCATGGCGGACCTCATTGCGCTATAACATTCAGTTTAACGCATATTTGATCCGTGTAAACGCGTCAGAACGCCTCGGGCTTGGCCTCGTGCGCCATGTGATCCAGCACTGCGTTGACAAATTTGGTCTCTTTACCTTCGGGGAAGAAGGCCCGCGCCACATCGACGAATTCAGTGATGACCACCTTGGGCGGTGTGTCGTTCTGTGTCAGCTCTGCTCCGGCGGCCCGGAAGGCCGCGCGCAGGGTCGGGTCGATCCGGGCAATCGGCCATTTGGCAACCAAAGCGCGATCGGTCATCTGATCGATCGGCGCCTGATAATTGACCGCATCTTCTACCAGCTTGCGGAACAGGCGAATATCGCCGTCCAGCATTTCCTCGCCCTCATAGACGGCGCCAAAGCGGTGATCCAGAAACTCGGTCACAACCTGATCGGTTGTCTGACCCGATTGCTCCATCTGGAACAGCGCCTGCACGGCATAGAGCCGAGCGGCGGATTTCATCAGGCGTTTCTGGTTGGCCGGTTTTGGCGCGTCTGTCTTGGTCATGCTGTTGTGGGTCCGTTGCTGTCGCCCGCCACAAGGATGGACTCGGACGGCGGCTTGAACCCGACGCCCTTTTTGGAAGAGCCCCACTTACGGCTGAGCGCGATCAGATGCAAGGCCGCAGCGGCAGCCCCGCCCCCTTTATTCATTTTTTCCGGATTGGCGCGCACTTCGGCCTGATCGTCATTCTCGACTGTCAGGATACCGTTGCCGATGCACAGCCCCTGCAGACCCATCAGTTGGATGGCACGGCTGGAGTCGTTGCAGACGGTTTCGTAATGCGTGGTCTCTCCGCGAATGACACAGCCCAGCGCGACATAGCCGTCAAAATTGCACTGACGGTCCGCCATGGCGATAGCCGTCGGGATTTCCAAGGCGCCGGGCACTTCGACCACATCACAGGTGCCGCCTGCCCCTTCGATCTCGGCCTTTGCGCCAGCCACCAGATTGTCAGCGATGGCGCGATAGAACGGGGCCACAACGATCAACAGCTTAACGGGTTTGTCGAAACTCGGTGTCGGCAACACGCCGTGTTTGTCTTGTTCAGCCACAATCAGTCCTCCCTGAGGATTGAACGGGTCCCGACAATGGACAGGCCAAATGCGTCGAGCCCGAGATAAACGGTTTCCGGCGAGTCGGTCAGCAGCACAAGTTCCTGGATTCCCATCTTGGACAGTATCTGCGCCCCCAGACCGGTTTGTTTGATGGTGCGTGGGCCCTCATCTTCAGCCGCATAGAGCGAGTTGCGCGGTTGGCGGAACAGACAGACCACACCGCGCCCTTCATCCGCAATCTTTTCCATCGCGCGCGGCAGCTCACGTGAGGATTTCGGGCCAAGACCCAGAATGTCGGGCGCCTCGTGCAGCGCATGGGTCCGGGTCAAAACCGGCTCGGGCGTGGTGATGTCACCCTTGACCATCACGACATGTTCGATGCCATGGGTCTGATCGGTGAAAATCCGCATTTCCCAGTCGCCGCCATATTCGGATGTGACGGTTTCCCGAGATGTCTCAACCACCAGATTGTCATTGCGCGACCGGTAGGCGATCAAGTCGCTGATCGTGCCGATCTTCAACCCGTGTTCCTTGGCGAATTCGACCAGGTCAGGCAGCCGCGCCATGGTTCCGTCAGGGTTCATGATCTCGCAGATCACGCCCGAAGGGTTCAACCCGGCCAGGCGTGAGATATCAACGGCGGCCTCGGTATGGCCCGCGCGCACCAGCACCCCGCCCCGCTTGGCCCGCAAGGGGAAGACGTGACCCGGCGTGGCGATATGGACCATCGTGTTTTGCTCGTTGATCGCAGTCGCCACGGTCAGCGCCCGGTCACCAGCGGAAATGCCAGTCGACACTCCCTCGCGCGCTTCAATCGACACGGTGAACGCGGTCTCATGACGTGACGAGTTGTTCACCGCCATCATCGGCAGACCCAACGTGTCAATCCGTTCCGCCGTCATCGGCAGGCAGATCAGGCCACGACCATGGGTGGCCATGAAATTAATTGCCTCAGCATCAGCGAACTCGGCGGCAATCACCAGATCGCCCTCATTCTCGCGATCTTCGTGATCAACCAGGATATACATCCGGCCTTTGCGCGCCTCGTCGATGATCTCTTTGATCGGGCTGATTGCCGCGCGCAGCTGGGCCTCGACCGGTCCGGGAGTTTCAAAGCTCATGGGGCAGCCTTTCACATGCCAAGTTTGACCGGGTGGATAGACCACCGCGCGGTCAAAGACCAGACCGCATGCAGCACCGTTCCGGTCAGACGCGACGTTGAATTGTGGACTAGGACATTTCAGCGAGGCGCGCGACATAGCGAGCCAGCGTGTCGATCTCAAGATTGACCCGGTCGCCGATGCCGACATCCCCCCAGGTCGTCACCTCTTTTGTGTGCGGAATGAAGTTGATACCAAAATCGCACCCGTCCACATCGTTTACGGTCAAAGAAGTACCGTTCAGCGCAACTGATCCCTTGGGCGCAATGAAGCGGGCCAGATCTTTGGGTGCGCGCAAGGTTACTCGCGTGCTGTCGCCCTCGTCCAGAACGGCGACCACTTCTGCGACGCCATCAACATGACCAGACACGATATGACCGCCCAACTCATCTCCGACCTTCAGCGCGCGTTCCAGATTGACGCGTTTGCCGACGGTCCAGCGATCCAAATTGGTTTTCGAAACGGTTTCCGCGCTGATTTGAACATCATACCAGTCTTCGCCCAGTGCGATGACTGTCAGGCAAACGCCGTCGCTGGCAATGGATGCACCAATATCAATCCCCGGGGTATTGTAGGCGGTTTTGATCCGCGCCCGCAGATCGCCTTGCTGCTCCAGTTCGGTGATGGTGCCGATATCTGTGACGATCCCCGTAAACATTGCGTTAATCCTCTGTTTCTAACCTGATGCCAGCGCTCACCGTCGAGGTAAGCGTAAGCGCGCCTACGGGCAAGCCCCAGGTTGCCGCAAATACGACAAACAGGCATAATTCCTCATCTAACGACAAGAGCAGCAGAAATGTTACCACTCAACGGCGCTGCGCAAAAACGCGTATTTCTTTTCCTGCAAGGACCGCACGGGCCGTTTTTTGGCGCGCTTGGTAAGATCCTGCGCGCAGCGGGTTCCGAAGTGTGGCGCGTGGGTTTCAACGCCGGGGATCAGGCTTTCTGGTCTGATAAGGCCAGCTTTATTCCCTATGCTGGCAAACCCGAGAACTGGCCGGCAAAATTTGTTGACCTGGTTGTCGGCCGCGAGGTGACAGACATTGTCCTGTATGGCGATACGCGTCCAATCCACGCCCAAGCCATCCGCATCGCCCGCGCCCACGGGATCACTGTTCATGTTTTCGAAGAAGGGTATCTGAGGCCCTGGTGGGTCACCTACGAACGCACAGGTACGAATGGCAATTCGCATCTGATGAATCTGGAAGTTACCCAGATGCAGCGAGCGCTGGAGCGAACTGATGCGCCGATGCCGCCCCCTCCGACGCATTGGGGTGATATGCGACAGCATATTTTCTATGGCGCGCTGTATCATTGGTTTGTTCTGTTCCTGAACGGCAAGTATCGCAATTTTCGAACCCACCGTGACCTACCGGTTTCGAAAGAGTTCAGGCTGTATTTCAAACGGCTGGCAATGATGCCCTTCCACAGAATCCGGCGGCGAGTGGCGACGGAGCGAGTCCGGCGGGGCGGGTTTCCCTATCACTTGGCATTGCTGCAACTGGGACATGACAGTTCGGTTCAGTCACACTCGGACTTTGACTGCATGTCCGAGTTTCTTGAGCAGGTACTGCACGGTTTTGCAAATGGCGCACCAACGCACCATCATCTGGTCATCAAAGAACACCCGCTGGAAAATCATCGGGAACCATTGCGCCAGGTGGCACGCAAACTGGCCAAAACACTGGGTATCGCTGATCGGGTCCATTATGTACCCGGGGGCAAACTGGCCACATTGCTCAACGAAGCGAGCTCGGCCGTGACGATCAATTCAACTGCGGGTCAGCAGGTATTGTGGCGCGGCATTCCTCTGCGCGCCTTTGGCAAATCGGTCTATGACAAGCCCGAATTTGTTTCCAACCAACCGATCACTGATTTCTTTTCCAATCCAGATATCCCCGATACCGAAGCCTATCAAAGCTATAGGCGTTTTCTGCTAGATACCAGTCAGGTCCCCGGCGGGTTTTATTCACGCCGTGGGCGGCGACAGTTGCTTAGGCGCGCCGTGGATATGATGCTAAGGGCGAAAGATCCCTACCAATCCGTGCTGACCGACAAAGAGGCGCGGACGCCACAGTTGAGGATCGTTGAGTAAATCACCCCTCTTGATGCTGGCGATTGCAGTTGGAAACAAGTACGCTGCTGGAAACAAAAGACCAAAACCAAGACGTTCGAGGATATTCGGCAGTGCAGCGCTTTCCAATCCGATGGGGACGGGGTGTAACCCTTGTGGCCGCTCTTGGCCTGCTGGCCGCGTGCCAACTACCTAAAACCGGCCCAAACAAATCCGAAATCCTTGCCGGTTCGACTACGAAAGGTGGAAACGCCTATGTTGTTGAGGTCGACGACCGGGTGGCGCAGGTCACGTCGGCAGTGCCTCAATACGGGTTCTCGCAAACCTTCCGTAGCGCTCAGAACCTGACCGCCGACACGGTTCGTCCGGGTGATGTACTGGGCCTGACAATCTGGGAAAACGTAGATGACGGGCTGTTATCCGGAGAGACCGGCGCCTCAACATCCCTGGAAGAGGTACAGGTCGATAGCGAGGGCTTCATCTTTGTTCCCTATGCCGGGCGCCTGCGCGCAGCCGGAAACACGCCGGAACAGCTTCGCACGTTGATCACGGAAAAGCTCCAAGATCAGACCCCTGATCCTCAGGTCGAAGTGCGCCGTATCGCCGGGGACGGATCAACCGTTTCGCTGTCGGGCACCCTGTCCGCACCCGGGATCTATCCGATCGAACGACCAACCCGCACACTGGCCGGAATGCTGACACGGGCTGGCGGCGTGATCGAAGGGTCCGATATCGCCCTGGTGACACTAATCCGAGGCAGTCAAAAAGGGACGGTCTGGTACAATGACTTGTTCCGCAACCCGGAATTTGACGTTGCCCTGCGGGGTGGCGACCGCATTCTAGTCGAAGCCGACAACCGGTCCTATGTCGCCTTGGGGGCGACGGGCGGTCAGTCGCGCGTGGCATTCGACAGTCAGGATCTGTCCGCGCTGGAAGCGCTGGCACAGGTTGGTGGCTTACAGCCCCTGTCTTCGGACCCGACCGGCATTTTCGTTCTACGAAAGGAACGACAGGACATTGTCCGGTCAGTCATGGGAAAACCGGACCTGCAGGGAGAGCAGCGCATGATCTACGTGCTGAACCTGACAGCACCCAATGGCCTTTTCATCGCCCGTGACTTTGTCATCCGCGATGATGACACAATTTACGTCACCGAAGCACCTTACGCGCAATGGAGCAAATCCATCTCGTTGATCGCCGGTGGCCTGACCCCGCTTGCCAATGTCACGACACTGACAGGCGGATGATGCCCTCCGTTCCTCAAGGAACGCATGCCAAGGCCGAACGCAGTCGTCTTTTGGTCTATAATGGCGGATTTCTGACAGCCGCGCGCGTGCGGAGAATTCTGTCACTGGCCGGATATGATATCGGCATCGGCACGCCCAAGGGGTCGGATCTGGTGGGTATCTGGGGCAATAGCCCGACGGCACATCGTGGACTGCGTATAGCGACCAAATACAATACTCCGATCTTGCGCGTAGAGGATGCATTCCTGCGATCTCTGCACTCAGGACGCAATGGCGATGCTCCGCTGGGTCTGCTGCTTGATCGCAGCGGTGTGCATTTTGATCCAACACAGCCTTCGGATCTGGAAACACTTCTTGCGACCGACCCGTTGGATAATACGGCCCTGCTGAACCGGGCACGTGGCGGGATGGCGCGGCTGCGCGAACTGCATCTGAGTAAGTATTCCGCCTATGATCCCGCGACCCCTGCGCCGGACCCAGGGTATGTCCTGGTTGTCGATCAAGCACGCGACGATGCTTCTGTAAGGGCAAGCGGCGGCGATGAGGCCCGGTTCCGCGAGATGCTGGTTATGGCGCAAGAGGAGAACCCCGGCGCGACCGTTCTGATCAAAACCCACCCCGACACGATCGCAGGGCACCGGCCCGGATATTACTCTGCCGATGATCTGACCGACCGCGTATCCTTTCAGCACAGCGCCATCAGCCCCTGGACCTTGTTAGAGGGTGCTGTGGGCGTCTACACCCTGTCCTCGCAACTTGGGTTCGAGGCCATATTGGCCGGTCACAAACCCCGCGTCTTCGGCCAACCGTTTTACGCCGGATGGGGTCTTACCCAAGACGAAGCCCATTTCCCAAGACGCCAACGAAACCTGACGCGCGCGCAACTCTTCGCCGCCACCATGGTTCTTTATCCCAAGTGGTACGATCCCTATCGGGATCAGCTGTGCGAATTCGAATCCGTGCTGGACACGCTTGAAGGTCTGACCCGCGCCTGGCGACAAGATTACAAGGGCTGGACGGCATCCGGGATGCGGCTTTGGAAACGCAGGCACCTGCAGCACATGTTTGGGCGCGAGAAAAAGGTAAAATTCACGCCTGACGTTCCCGAAAACCCAGATCGTCCCCACATGGTTTGGGCGCGGCACGGCCGTGATATGGAAAACGTCACACGGGTCGAGGATGGCTTCGTTCGGTCCCGTGGGTTGGGGGCCAGCCTTGTGCCGCCTCTGTCGCTGTCGCTAGATGACCTTGGGATCTATTACGACCCGACCAAACCCAGCAGGTTGGAAGAGATGATCGCCAAGCGGGAGACCCTGCGGCCGGATCAGGAATTGCGGGCCGAGCGGTTGGTGACACAGATTATCGCCGGAGCGGTCAGCAAATATAACACCGGCGGCCCGGTTCTGGACTTGCCAAAAGGTCACCTCATTCTGGTGCCCGGACAGGTCGAGGACGATGCCTCGATCCTGTTTGGAACCAGCACCGTTCGCACCAATACCGAACTTCTACGCACCACCCGCGAGATGAACCCGACCGCCGTTCTGATCTATAAACCGCATCCCGATGTCGAAGCTGGCCTGCGTGAAGGTGAGGCCGAAGCTGAGGGGCTAGCAGACCTGATCGTCAAGAACACCGATCCCGCCGCATTGTTGGGTGAGGTTCAGGAGGTCTGGACCATGACCTCTCTGCTAGGGTTCGAGGCGCTGATGCGCGGATTGCCGGTCACAACGCTCGGCGCACCCTTTTATGCTGGTTGGGGTTTGACGCAGGATTTGGGATCCGTCCCCGCCCGTCGTGGTGCACGGCCCTCCCTGCTGGGATTGATCCATGCCGCACTGATCGATTACCCGAGGTATCTGGACCCTGTCACCGGCATGCCCTGCCCTCCGGAAGTGGTATTGGAAAGGCTGACAGATGGCTACCAGAGCCGATCTGGCCCCGGCCTTAGACTGCTCTCGAAACTACAGGGCGTTTTCGCAACACAGGCGCATCTCTGGCGCCGTTAGCGCAATGCCCGCGCCCAGCGATGCATCACGTCTTGACCGATGATGCGGGTCTCCAGCAGTTCAAACCGTGGGGCCTCATCCAGACGATCCATACCAAGCCCCCCGATGGCAGGCAAACCTTCGGCACCAATCGCAAGCCCGGCACTGAAGCCGATCAACTCATCAACCAGTTCATCCGCCAAAAGCGACGCGGCAAGGGACGATCCGCCCTCGCAAAAGACGCGGGTCAAACCCTCCTGCCCCAACTGCAGCAACAGGTCAGCGGCATCAATGTGATGATCGCGTAACGCGCAGGGGATAAGCCTTGCGCCCAGTCCTTCCCACGCTTTTGCACGTTCGGCATCCGGTGACGGACCATGGCACAACCACACCGGAATTTTCGAGGCGGTGCGTGCCAGTTGACCCATCAACGGGATATCCAGATGGCGCGAAACGACAACGCGCACAGGCTGACGTTCAATCCCAAGATCCCGAACTGTCAGAGAGGGGTCGTCTACACGCGCCGTACCCGCCCCAACCATAACGGCATCATGCGTTGCCCGCATGGCATGAACAGCCCGCCGCGAGGTCTGACCCGTAATCCACTGACTATGGCCGCTTTCGGTCGCAATGCGCCCGTCAAAACTGCTGGCCAGTTTAAGCGTGACAAATGGCCGGCCCTGTTCGGTCTTTAGAAAGAAACCGGCGTGGTCGCGGGCCGCCTGATCCGCAAGAACACCGGTTGTCACGTCAATCCCAGCGTCGCGCAGCATGGCAAAGCCCTGCCCGGCAACACGCGGATCACTGTCTTCGATGGCTGAAACAACACGCGCCACACCGGCCTCAATCAAGGCCTGAGCGCAAGGCGGGGTCTGTCCGTGATGGGCGCAGGGTTCAAGCGAGACATAAGCAGTCGCGCCACGCGCCTGCGATCCCGCCTGTCTTAACGCTTCGGTTTCTGCATGTGGCCGACCGCCAGGTTGCGTCCAACCACGCCCAACAATCCGCCCGTCCTGTACGAGTACGCAGCCAACGGATGGGTTGGGCCAGCACGTCCCCTGTCCGCGCCGCCCCATGTCAAGGGCCAGCGCCATATATCGCTTATCTGTTTCGCTCACTCGTCCGTCGAAGGCTGCGGCGGGCGCAGTTCGTGGACAAACTCCTCGAAATCATCGGCCGCCTGGAAATTCTTATACACGCTTGCAAACCGAACATAGGCAACGGTGTCGATCCGCGCCAGAGCTTCCATAACAATTTCACCGATCTTGCTGGACGGAATGTCGGTATCGCCCATGCTTTCCAGCCGTCGCACAATACCCGAGATCATCTGATCGATACGTTCCGGATCAATCGGGCGTTTCTGCATCGAGATACGGATCGAACGTTCCAGCTTGTCGCGATCGAAATCCTCGCGTTTTCCATTGGTTTTGATCACAACCAGATCGCGTAACTGAACGCGTTCATAGGTGGTGAACCGTCCGCCGCAAGCCGGGCAGAAACGGCGCCTGCGGATCGCGACATGATCCTCTGCCGGGCGTGAATCTTTGACCTGAGTGTCGATATTTCCGCAAAACGGGCAGCGCATCCGCCGTCTCCTCGTCTCTTGTTCCGCCTCTTTTAGTAAGCGCTGTGGCCCACTTATCCACAACTATAGGGCAGCCTCTAGGATTTGGGTAGTCGGAAATTTTTACCGCTAAATAAAGGGGTCACGCGAAATGCGCAGCGACGCGTCGGTTGTGTGATTGGGTCCGGTGTTCAAACAGATAAACGCCCTGCCATGTCCCCAGCATGGGCACCCCTGCGGCGACAGGAATGCCCAAGGACACAGGCAGCAACGCAGCTTTGATATGTGCTGGCATATCGTCTGGCCCCTCATAGGTGTGCCTTAAATACGCCATCGACGGATCATCCGCCGGTGGGACCAGACGTTCGAAAAAGGCCTGCAAATCTGTCCGCACCTCGGGGTCCGCATTTTCCTGAATGGCCAGAGAACACGAGGTATGGCGTACAAACAGGGTCAACAATCCGTCGTAACCGCTTGGGGCAAGCCAGTCTCGTATATCCGAGGTGAACTCATACAGCCCCGGCCCCTGCGTTGAAATGATAAACTCGGTCTGCAAAACGCGGGTCTTACCTTCTTCAGTCAAAAATTGGCTGCCGGAAACACAGGCCATTCGCGTTCTGGACGGACCTGCTCTGCCCCGGCTGGAAACCAATGGAAACAAAGCTTGTGCTCTGCTCGACATTTGCCGGAGGGGTCAACGAAAATTGGACCGCCGTGCGGCGACCGGTAGCTTCGCTTGGGCCATATCCACGCACAACATAGATATTCTGCTGCCACCCTGCCCCCAGGCTGCGACGAGCAAAATCTGCAGCAGCGCACCAATAGCCATCCACATCCCTGCGCGCGCGCGGGATCACCTCAAACACTTTGTCGTTTACTGCAACAGTCTGAAAACCGTTTGGTGCTGCTGTCACCGCCCCCGGTTCAAACAACGTGGCGGCGGCCAGAACCGCAGATGTGATCACTTTTTTCATAATGCTACTCTCTCATGTTTCTTGATAAATATTAAAGTAGATTGCAGGAGGCCATGGCAAAGCCACCTCACGTTCAATTCAGGCATTGTTCCTATTTACGTGAACCGGCATCAGCCAGCCCCGATATCGGATCAGTTGACCCAACATCGGCATTTCTGCCGAAACATCGAACCGAAACCGGCCTTGATCATCCTGCCATTCCACCGTCGCCGAACGCGGTAAAAGAAAGTTTGGGCATGGCACCCCCAATAGAGTGAGGCGCAGGATGTTCAAATGCAGCTTTTGACCTCGAACCTGTGGGCGCATCCAGATGGTCAGCCCTCCGATCCTCTCTTTCACGCACCGCCTGTCTGCGTCGTAGACCAGATGAGACAGCGTCTCATGCCCGCCAAAATCCCTGAACCACTCCCATTCCTGGCCAGTGAGTTTGGTTCGAATGCGGACCGTCTGAGTATCTGCAGCGGGGGGAAACCCACCCAACCACAATGACAAAGAGGTCAACCACCCGGTTCCTCTTTGGATGCTGCATAGTCCTGTAAACTCTGCCGTTTCACTGTGGAATTTTCGAACCGCATCCGGCACCTCAGAATTGGCTGGAAGGGCCTGCAGAAATGGGTCCGGCCTCACGCATACCCTCCGGGGAAGAACCGCGCTTTCAGGGATGAATCCGGAACCAAGCACGTTTCGAACCGCCCAAAGAATGCAAATCGGTGGCGCGCGATGAAATGATAAAGCGGATCCTTCAAAAACCGCGGAAGAAATCGACAGGCCGACAGAACAGGCCACAAAGCGGGTAAGCTGCGCATTGCAGCAGCAAAAGCATCCAAGCGCTGATGCACAACACCGTCAACGATCACAAGATTGGTTTCAAACTCGTCGGTGGGCAGGCCGAGTTGCCGGTAAAGGCTTTGTCCTATGGGGGACTGGGCAATTACAAACTTGAACCGCTTCTTTGTGTCGGCCCACAGCATGAACCTGAAAAATCGAGAACACAGCACGCATTCTCCATCAAAAACGATGAGGTTCTGCTCGGTTCCCACATCTGAGATCGCCCGGTCTTGCATTGGATACCAGATCAATTTCGCCACAACCGGACCGTGCCATTGAAGGGTAAAATCCGCAATGCGACACGTAGGTTTTCAGATGAAACGTGCCGGGGAGCCACCGATCGCTAGTCTGAGACGACCGGAGCTCTACCCTCATCCCCATAAGGTGCTGACCCGACAACACGGGGTAACTATGCCTTTGCGCTGCTATATCCTTGCTGAAAAGTGCCAGAAACTTGTGAAAACCTGCCAGATGGGTTTGCCTGCACTCCTGCAAACTGGGTTCAAATTTTTCGCGAAAGCATTAAGAATTGGATATGGAACTTGATATTGCCAGAATTCAACACTTGACCCGAACGGTAGATGAGCGTTCGGGCGGCCCAGAGTTGGCAGACCAGCTTTTGGAACGCAGCGGTCTAAGCCGAGCGGCAATCGCTCCCCCCACTACAGTCTACAGTGCGCAAACTGAGGCGATGTTCATCAGATATGCCTGCGACGCTATGCGCGACATAACTTTTGCCGCCTATGCGGGTTCAAAAGTCAGTTCGGCCTCTAGCATTACGGCCTATATCAGCAAGTACTCTCGTGACCTCCGACAGGTGTTTGAAAACACAACCCGCTTCTCTCGCATCATAGATCCCACAATCACCTTCAGTCTGCGCCATGCCGGGAATTTTGTGTCCTTCGAGGCGGACTGGGAAGACGCAAGTTTTGCCCGGTATCACAGACGCACAGAGTTTTTGATGTTTGGGACACTGGCGCGAATGCGGAACCTGACGCAGTCAGACTTCCACCCCATCGCAATTCGCTTTCAACACGAGGTTGGAGAGAAAAGAAATCTATTTCAAAAGCTTGCAGGATTTTCGGTAGAGTTTGGAGCAGAAAACCTAGAGATTGTTCTGTCGCCTTCATCTCTGGATCTTCCCGTGCCCACATATGACCCGATGCTTCGAGAGCATCTGATTGAGTACGGGGAACGCGTCTTGGCAGAGCGGGCTTCGCCTAAGCAAAAATTGCGGGCGCAGGTCGAGGGTCTGATTACACGTTCGATGCCGGGGAATTTTCCGCAAGCCGATGACATAGCCGCCAATCTCGGCATGAGCCCGCGAACATTTGCACGTCGGCTAAAGGATGAAGGGTCAAGCTATCGAGAGATCGCAGACGATCTGCGCTGTGATCTGGCCCAAACTTTCATCACCAACGGTATGCAGCTATCTGAAATTGCATTCTCACTTGGCTACGCAGACCAACCCGCCTTTTCCACCGCTTTCAAACGGTGGACGGGTCGCGCGCCCAGCGCTTTCCGCAGCCGCCTGGACCCGTGATCGTAACTTTGAGGTAGCCGGGGGTCGTCAGCCTTGCAGCCTCGCCCCGGCCCGTCCCATGAGTGGACATTGCGGATATAGGAAGACGCGCAGCGGGCTTCTTGTGAGTTCTCGCCAAATTGATGTTTCTACAAGCCACCGTGAACAGTGGTTTCAAACGAAAAAGGCGCCTCGGTCGAGGCGCCTTTCTGGGTTACTGATCCAGGAACGACCGCAACTTTCGCGACCTGCTGGGGTGTTTCAGTTTTCGCAGCGCCTTCGCCTCGATCTGACGGATACGTTCGCGCGTCACGCTGAACTGTTGGCCGACCTCTTCCAGAGTGTGGTCGGTGTTCATACCGATGCCAAACCGCATCCGCAGAACCCGTTCTTCCCGCGGGGTAAGTGAGGCCAGAACACGCGTGGTCGTTTCCTTGAGGTTTTCCTGAATAGCACTGTCCAGCGGCAGCACAGCATTCTTGTCCTCAATGAAATCGCCAAGCTGGCTGTCTTCTTCGTCGCCAATCGGCGTTTCCAGGCTGATCGGTTCCTTGGCGATCTTCATCACCTTGCGGACCTTCTCCAGCGGCATCTGCAGCTTTTCGGCCAGTTCTTCCGGCGTCGGCTCGCGGCCGATTTCATGCAGCATCTGACGACCGGTCCGAACCAACTTGTTGATCGTCTCGATCATATGGACCGGGATACGGATCGTGCGTGCCTGATCCGCGATGGACCGGGTGATCGCCTGACGGATCCACCAGGTGGCGTAGGTCGAGAACTTATACCCGCGGCGGTATTCGAACTTGTCTACGGCCTTCATCAGGCCAATGTTACCTTCCTGAATAAGATCAAGGAATTGCAGACCACGGTTCGTGTATTTTTTGGCGATCGAGATCACCAGACGCAGGTTGGCTTCGACCATTTCTTTCTTGGCCTGGCGCGCCTCTTTCTCGCCTTTCTGGACCTGCTGTACGATGCGGCGGAATTCGCTGATGTCCAGGCCAACATATTGCCCGACCTGAGCCATATCGTTGCGCAGTTCCTCGACCTTGGAGGTCGAGCGTTCGATGAACATCTGCCAGCCCCGGCCCGGCTTTTCAGCCATCTCAGCCAGCCAGTTCGGGTCCAGTTCACGCCCACGATAGGCGTCAACAAATTCGCGACGGTTGATGCGGGCCTGATCCGCCAGCTTCACCATCGAGCTGTCCAGCGACATGATCCGACGATTGATGCCATAGAGCTGGTCGATCAAAGCATCGATCCGGTTGTTGTGCAGATGAAGGCCGTTCACCAGTTCGACAATCTCGGCGCGCAGCTTCTGATAGGTCGCTTCGTCCGTGTCGCTGAATGTGCCGTCTTCGTTCAGGGTTGCCGAAATCCGGCTGTCCTGCATTTCGCTCAGCATCGCAAAATCAGTCGAAATACGCTCGAGCGTCGTCAGAACCTGATCTTTCAGAGCAGCTTCCATAGCAGCGAGCGACATGTTCGCCTGCTCGTCTTCGTCATCGTCATCATCGGTCGCAATCGGGTTGCCATCGGCATCCAGCTCGGGGCCTTCTTCCTTGGCGGGCCTTGCGGCCTGCACGGTCGAAGTGTCGACGACCGGCTCTTCAACATCGCCGTCGTCGTCCATCTGATTGCCGAAAGTGGCCTCCAGATCAATGACGTCGCGCAGCAGAATGTCTTCGGACAGCAATTCATCATGCCAGATCGTAATCGCCTGGAAGGTCAGCGGGCTTTCACAAAGCCCCAGGATCATCGTATTGCGACCAGCCTCGATCCGCTTGGCGATAGCAATCTCGCCCTCACGGCTGAGCAGTTCGACCGAACCCATTTCGCGCAGATACATGCGCACCGGGTCATCGGTACGATCAAGCTTTTCGGCGGCGGCACCGGCCAGCGTGACCTCACGGTTGCTTTCCGTTGTGATCAGGTCGGTCGAGCCTTTATTCTCTTCCTCTTCCGCCTCTTCATCTTCGATGATGTTGATCCCCATCTCGGACAGCATCGACATAACGTCTTCGATCTGTTCCGAGCTGACCTGATCAGGCGGCAGGACCTGATTGAGCTGGTCGTAGGTGATGTAGCCTTTCTCACGAGCCTCGGCGATCATCTTCTTGACCTGAGTCTGGCTCATGTCCAGCGAGATTTCCTGTTCCTGCTCGTCGGATTTGCTGTCTTCGTTTGTATCCTTGGCGGCCATTCAATGCTCCTGCAGGGATGGGTGATTCGATTGAACCGAATCATTAGCGCGTTGAAGTGATTCGGCCACCCGTTTACCTGTTTTTCTTTTCCAGTGCCTTACGAAAACACCACATTACCGGCGTTTTCGCTCGAAATTGATACCTGACATGATTGCCTTAAACGCATCCTTCTCGTCGCGGTTGATTCGCGCACCATTGTCAGCGATGTCGAAAACGGCCCTGTCTTCATTCTGGCTTCGGCTTGTTCTGTTGCGCTCTTCGGCGGCTTGCGCCAAGCGATAGGTCAACGCTTCATCGTCCAGATCAGACAGCTCCTCTGCGGCTTCGGCAATCTCTGCGTCCAGACCCCTGAGAGCTTTGATTTTGGCGAGTTCCTCAGCCAATGTCATTTCGGCCTTTTCAACGTCGCCCGGTTTATTCACGCAGGGGATCACTGCGACATGGCGAAGGGCCAGCAGGTTTTCAAGGGCGTGATGTCCCAAAGTTTCCGCAATATGTTGTTTGAGGTTCTCAGGATCATCTATCGCGTGCCGTAGAATGGCATCGCGCAGGCCCGCGTGATCTTGGTCACGGCACTCCATTTCTTCCAGTTGGTGTTCAAACTGCACCACGACTTGGGGGTTCAATGCGGCGATGGCCAGAATGGCGGCTTCGCGCATCTGGATATCGGCATTGTCGGATGATGCCAGGAATGACGCCCGCGCGCCCGGTGTGGCCGGTTGCGGCTGGGGCTTCCATTTCCCGCGTGTTTGCCAGGTGCGGTTTTGTGGCTGCCTTTGAGGGCGAAACAGCTGCCAGCGCAGGTCTTTGATCTCTTGCCCGTAATGCGACCGGATCGACGGGTCACGGATCAGCTTGATCTTGTCGCGCAAGACCTTGTCCAAAGCTGCTTTGCGTTCGGGGCTGTCGAACACCTTGCCTTCGGTTTCGCGCTGCCACAGCAGCCGGACCATCGGCATGGCGCCTTCCAAAACCGTCTGCACGGCTGTTGGCCCTTCGGCCCGCAGCAGGTCATCGGGATCTTTGCCCTCGGGCATCAATGCAAAGCGCAGGGACTTTCCTGCCTCAAGCAGCGGCAGGGCCAGATCGACCGCCCGCATCGCAGCACGCAAACCCGCCGTGTCGCCATCCAGCGCAATGATCGGCTCGTCCGAGATACGCCACAGCAGTTGCAACTGATGCTCGGTGATTGCGGTGCCCAATGGGGCCACCGATGCGCCAAAACCGGCCTCGGCAAGCGCGATCACATCCATATATCCTTCGGCCACGATCAATGGCTGCCCTTTGCCGGCAGCCTGCCGCGCGGGGCCTTGATTATAGAGGCTGCGCCCCTTGTCGAACAGTTCAGTTTCGGGCGAGTTCAGATATTTCGCATTGTCATTGGGGTCCATCGCCCGGCCACCGAACGCAATGCAACGCCCGCGCGGATCCCGGATCGGATACATGATCCGGTTCCGAAACGTGTCATAGGGCTTTTTACCTTTGTTCGAGGGTTTCGCCAGACCCGCACCAAGGATCAGATCTTCGGCCACGTTCTTGCCGCGTAGGTGATCCCAAAGCGCCTGCCAACCGTCGGGAGCAAAGCCGATTTCCCACCGATCCAGCGCCTGCACTTTCAAGCCGCGCCGCGCCAGATAATCGCGCGCCTCCCCACCTGCCCCTGTTTTCAGCTGCAACCGAAAGAACTGCACCGCCTGTTCCATCACCTCGGCCAGTTGCGTGCGACGATCCTGTTTCTCTTGCGCCTTGGGGTCACGTTCTGGCATCGGCATTCCGGCTTCACGCGCGAGAATTTCGACCGCTTCGATGAACGAGACATTCTCGGTCTCTTTCACGAAGCTGATCGCATCCCCTTTGGCATGGCAGCCAAAGCAGTAATAGAATCCCTTTTGGTCATCGACGTGAAACGATGCTGTCTTCTCGTGATGGAACGGGCACGGAGCCCACATGTCGCCCTTGCCCTGATTGGACTTGCGCGCGTCCCACATGACTTTGCGCCCGACGACCTGAGACAAGCTCAGCCGGGTGCGCAACTCATCCAGAAAACCGGGTGGTAATGACATGGGTTAAACCTGACAGAAACGGCAACGCGCGCCAAGGGGAAGGCGCGCGTTTGTCCGCAAAGAAATCACAAGGTTTTGGATTACTGCTGCAGGCACAGCTCCATCCACGTGGCGCCGAGATCCTTTTTGCGCACATCGCGCATCTTCTGCTCATAGACCCAAGGGGTGATCAGCGGGATGGCGGCATTATAGTTCGCGGGCCAGGTCGGACCTGTATCGGCCACGGCTTGCGGCACGTCGCGCTCCTTCACGCGGTCAAGTCGCGCCTGCTGGATCGCCGCCACGACATCCGCCTGATGCTGGCAGCTTTGTTCTTTTGTTTCCTGAGCAGCCAGAGGTGTGGCCAGTAAAATAGCCGCAACGGCAATACGCAACATGGGGGTCTCCGGGATTCGTTCTCGTCGCTGAAGTCTACTGCCGGGCGAAGATGCGCGCCATCGTCGAATTGCATCTTGCGCAGCCCTGTTGCGCCTTGGTCCTGCGGGCGATGGATCAGATGCCAACCGCCCGCAGAGAGTATTGTCAAAGTCCCTTAGCGCGGTAGCTTTTCGAGACACGGTCAATGGCCACGATGTAGGCCGCGGTCCTCAGATCCTCGACATCGTCGCGACTGTGCCAGACTTCACGCATCGACTGGTAAGCAATCCGCATGGTGTCATCAAGCCCCGAACGAACCAGCTCAAGCTCATCCGCACCTTTCAGGTATTTCGCCTTGAAGTTCGGAGACATGGACCAGGCATCGCCCAGATAGCGGTCCAGCCGTTCCAGCTCGCTGACGATCAGCTCGTGCCGCGACTCTTCCTGGCGACGCTGCATGCGGCCAAACCGGATATGGCTTAGGTTCTTAACCCATTCGAAATACGAAACGGTCACACCGCCAGCATTTGCGTACATATCAGGAATGATCACGACGCCCCTATCGCGCAGAACTTCGTCTGCACCAGCTGTCACTGGGCCGTTTGCAGCTTCGATGATCAACGGGGCCTTGATGCGATCGGCATTATCAAGGTTGATCACACCTTCCAGCGCCGCCGGGATCAGGATGTCGCACTCTTCTTCCAGCACGGCCCCTCCCTCGGCGGAATGGGTGGCGTCGGGATAATCGCTGACGCCGCCATGCTTGACAATCCATTGGCGAACCGACTCGACGTCGATCCCGTCGGGATTATACAGCGCTCCGTCCCACTCAATGATGCCCACGATACGAGAGCCGTCTTCCTCGCTCAGGAACTTGGCAGCGTGGTAGCCCACATTTCCCAGACCCTGAACAATAATGCGCTTGCCGTCCAACTTGCCCGACAGCCCTGCCTTTTGAATGTCCTCAGGATGGCGGAAAAACTCGCGCAGCGCATATTGAATGCCGCGGCCCGTGGCCTCGACCCGTCCGGCAATACCGCCAGCATTCAGCGGCTTGCCTGTCACGCAGGCGCGCGCGTTGATATCAGTTGTATTCATCCGGGCGTATTGGTCCGCCATCCACGCCATTTCACGCTCACCCGTCCCCATATCCGGGGCTGGCACGTTCTGTGACGGGTTGATCAGGTCGCGCTTGGCCAACTCATAGGCGAACCGGCGGGTGATCTGTTCAAGCTCATGCTCTTCGTATTGGCGCGGGTCTATACACAAGCCGCCCTTTGATCCGCCAAATGGCGTTTCGACCAGGGCGCACTTATAGGTCATCAGCGCCGCCAGCGCTTCGACTTCGTCCTGGTTCACCGCCAAAGCATAGCGAATGCCGCCTTTCACCGGCTCCATATGTTCGGAATGTACCGACCTATACCCGGTGAACGTGTGTATGTCACCGCGCAGCCGGACGCCGAAGCGTACAGTGTAGGTGGCGTTGCAGACCCTTATCTTTTCTTCAAGGCCCGGAGGCAGATCCATCAGGGACGCTGCCCTGTTAAACATAAGATCTACACTCTCTCGAAAGCTGGGTTCTTTTGTGGCCGTCATTTAAACCTCCGTGCCGGCGAACGACTTGCGTTCTGACGTTTTGTCGCACCCCTTTGCTAAACGATCAATGTTTAAGCAGAAATAAAATCTCAAGTTACGGGGAAATATTCGAACTCTGGCTGAGTCGCCAAACCCAGACATTATCCGCCGAATTGTTCACGCATCGAATACAGCCCCGCGCAACGGTCCGGAATTATCCCTCAATTTCCCTCAAACCAGCCAAAACTGGGCCCTTTTCGCCCAATTCCCGCCACGTTTCGCAGTTAATTTCCATACGTTAACTTTTCCTTAGCAGCTTTGGATGTCTGCTCAGCGAGGTCTGCAAGATGAAAATGCCCAAGTTTCTACGCGAAAGCAAAAGCGGCGCTAAATCCGCGCTAAGCGCGCGCCGGTTCGCAAAAAGCGAAGACGGTACATTCACAATCTTTGTATTGTTGGGTTTCCTGGTGATCATCGCCTCGACTGGGGCTGGCGTTGACCTAATGAATTTCGAACGCGACCGCGCCAATCTGCAATCAACATTGGACCGAGCCGTTCTTGCGGCCGCTGACCTTGATCAGAAAAAGCCCGCACGCGAAATTGTCGATGCCTATTTCGAGAAGGCCGGGCTGGGCGGCAAAATCACTTCTGTCGTGGTGGAAGAAGGCTTTGGATCACGTAAAGTATCAGCCACCGCCGAGGCGACCATCAAAACCCACTTTATGCATTTCTCTGGCGTCAACAGCTTGACCGCTAACGCGGCCAGCACAGCCGTCGAAAGCATTGGAGCAGTTGAAATTTCGCTGGTTCTCGACATCTCAGGCTCAATGAACAACTATTCGAGTTCTGGCGGGAAGAGCAAAATTGCGCTTCTGCAGGATGCGGCCACAGAATTTGTCACGCTGATGCTGGATTCAGATGATCCTAACCGCACGGGCATTTCGATCTCGATCGTGCCTTACGCAACTCAGGTCAACGCGGGTGAACCCATCCTGAGCAAATTCACCAACGTTACAGCAGAGCACAACTACTCCCATTGTGTGAACTTTATCCCTGAACAGTATAGCGACGCGGACCTAGAGCGTGATGACAGGCTGGAACGCACCGCGCATTTTGACCCCTTCACCTATTCCGAAGGCTCGATCAGAACACCGGTTTGCCCGGTCCGCGATGGCAGTGCGATTACGCCTGTTACCGATAATCTGGAGGCATTGACCAAACAGATCAAGGCGTTGACTGCAACCGGGAACACCTCGATAGATGTCGGCATGAAATGGGGCGTGGCCTTCCTGGACCCAAGCGTTCGTGGCATTGTGAGCGACCTGGCTGACGACAACATCGTTCCAAATCACTTCCGGACCCGCCCGTCAGACTATAACTCGGACATCTTGAAAATTGTAATCGTAATGACCGACGGTCAGAACACGGACCAGTATATGCTGAACCCGTCCCTTCGGGAGGGCTTGTCGGATGTCTGGTACAATGCTGAGGCCTCCGAATACACAGTCTACCATTCGCAGGGTCGGCCTAACTTTTTCTGGCCACAGCAGAACACATGGGCGGACCATCCGTTCGGCAATCCTGATCCAGAGACACCAGCCAACGAAGAATTGGGTACGGCTGTTCGCCTGACCTATCCAGAACTTTTCAACCGTGTGTCTTTGGCCTGGAATGCAAGATATAACTATTACTGGCAGTCAAGTGCATGGGCCGAATGGTACTCGAAAGCGTATGCCAAAGTTGAAACTTCGGCCAAGAACCAGCGCACCAAGCATATCTGTGACGCAGCCAAAGATGAGGGCGTCATTGTCTATGGCATCGCCTTCGAAGCACCCAGAGCCGGGTACAAAACCATCAAGGACTGTGCCAGCTCGGACAGCCATGTATACAATGTGAACGGTCTGGACCTGGAAGACGCATTTGCTTCTATCGCGTCGTCGATCAGAAAACTGCGGTTGACCCAATGATCGGAGCCCTTGTTTCAAAGCTGCGAAGCCTGAGACGCAGGGAAGATGGGGCGGTCACCGTCGAGTTTGTGATCATCTTCCCGGCATTCATGTTCTTCATCCTGAGTGCGATGGAATATTCGGTGGTCACCTTGCAGCAGGCGATGTTAGAGCGGGCTGTGGACCAGACAGTTCGCGACATTCGCCTCGGCACGGGCACCAACCCAACGCATGATCAGATAAAAAGCACGATCTGTGATCGCGTTGTAGTGATCAAACGCTGTACCACCAACTTGCAGCTGGAGATGCTGCAACAAAGCGCGTTTGTCGGGTTGAACCTACCGCCTGTCCCGGATTGCACTGACAATTCTGAAGAAGTGAACCCAGTTCGCGCTTTCGAAAATGGCCTATCGAACGAGTTGATGATCCTTCGGGCCTGCGCAAAGGTCGATCCGATTTTCCCTACATCGGCGATGGGGCGTATTTTGTCGGATGAATCAGGCCAGATCGAACTTACCGCGACGACTGCCTTCGTACAGGAGCCTCTGTAAGCCTATGTTTTTCATTTCAAAGCTCCGGAATCTTCTGAAATCCAAGACGAAAGACGAGAGTGGGGTACTCACGGTTGAGGCTTTGCTTGTCTTTCCGATGCTGGTGTGGACGATCACAGGCGCCTTCACGTATTTCGACGGCTTCCGCCAAAGCGCATCTAACCTTAAAGCGGCATATACGGTTGGCGATTTGATCTCTCGCGAGACCGGCACGATCACGGACACATATATCACCTCATTGCATTCGCTGCTGGTGGCGATGGTCAACAACCGATCACAGATGAATCTGCGCGTGTCGCTGGTTGTGTTCGACGAAGAAGATGATCGTCATTACGTCAGATGGTCAACCGCGCGCGGGTACGACAGCATCTGGACCGACGACAATATTGACCGCATGCGTGATAACCTGCCGCCTATGCCCAACCAGGACACACTGATCATTGTTGAAACGGCGAATGCTTACATTCCGGTCTTTGACTCGATCTATGGGGTAGATTTCCTCAAAGGCGACCACGTCTTTGAAAATTTCGTCTTTACACGCCCACGCTTTACCAATGAGGTTGCGGCAAATGTGTCGGGCGTTGTTGAAATTGAGGAAAATCCCGACGGGTCTGGCGAGATCGGTGAAATCGAGGACCCTGGCACAGGGGATTCCGGTGCGAGTGCGGAAAGCGCAACGAACTAGGACAGGGTGGGTTGGCATCTTAGTGCCTTCCACCCCGCCTTCGAATAACGAGGTGGCGCTGAAGGTCTGACCTAGCCGCGTTCTGCCACCATCACAGACAAAATCTCGGACATGAATTTGGTTTCGGCGGCGGATGTCATGCCGCCTATGCCAACGCGGCGTCCCAAGCGCCACCACAGCCCCGGCGCCCATCTATTTGCACCTGATTGCCGGGTTGTTACCAGAAAGCCATTCGACGGCTTGAAGGCAAACGCACCTCTTTCGACGGTTTCAATGTCTTCTATTGCGGCGATCGGCTGCCCTGCCCCGGTTCTGAGTTCGGTCTCAGTCAGCTCGATCCAATCCGAGGTTGCCTGCCACATGCGATAGGCCAGCCAAAAGGACGCCGCGCCTACCACAAACAGGAATGCCTGCCAGGATGGCTCCGGCGGCGCGGCAAGCGCGACGAAAACAACCAGAAAGCCCACGGTCGACAACATTCCGACACCCATCCACCGCCTGGGTGATGAGGCTTTGACCACGGCCAGAACTTCTTGTTGCATTTGCTGCTCTCCCACTTTGCAGTTGGGTTTAGCCACTTTCCCAGCCAAACAACAGAGGCGAACGCACCTGCTGAATTTCGCACAGGTTGCGTGTTTCAGCGCAAATTGACCCGCCATGGCGGTGCGGTACATCTTCCCCATAGCAACAGGAGCGCTGCAATGTCCCTCAGACCGACTTTGGAAACCCGAAAGGCCATACCGACGATGGAGGGGGCAGGCGTTAAACTGCACCGCGCTTTCGGCTTTCAGGATCCGTCAGAACTGGATCCTTTTTTGCTGTTCGACGACTTTCGCAATGAACGCCCGCAGGATTATCAGGCTGGATTTCCATGGCATCCGCATCGCGGGATCGAGACAATCACCTATGTCCTGTCCGGCTCGGTTGAGCATTCGGATTCACTTGGCAATAACGGAACACTTGGCGCGGGTGATGTGCAGTGGATGACGGCAGGGTCCGGAATCCTGCATCAGGAAATGCCCAAGGGAAGCCAAACCGGCCAAATGCACGGGTTTCAGCTGTGGGGCAATCTACCCGCGGCCCAAAAGATGACAACACCGCGATATCAGGACGTTCCGCGCAAAGAGATCCCTGAAATCATGGACGATGACGGAACCGTTGTCCGTGTGATCGTGGGGACGTTTTGGGGCAAGACAGGCCCAGTCGACGGCATCGCCGCCGACCCTCAGTATCTGGACATCCAAATTCCGGCAGGTGTGAAGAAGACCTTCCCCATAGACACCTACCGTCGCGCATTTGCATATGTATTCGAAGGCGCGGGCGCCTTTGCTGATGCCTCGCGGCCTGCGGGGGTCCTTTTGGAAAAAGAAGTTGGCGGCCAAGAGGTGAACATTCGTGACATGTCGGGAGACCGAACACTGGTTCGGTTTGGGAGTGGTGACGAAGTGACCGTTCAGGCAGGTCCGGAGGGTGTCCGGTTCCTGCTGATTTCCGGCGCACCGATCAATGAGCCGGTCGCGTGGCACGGCCCCATCGTCATGAACACCCGGACCGAGCTTGAACAGGCTTTTCGCGAATTGCGCAACGGGACGTTTATTCGGCCGGCACATTGACTGCCCTTTAAGCAGTCATCGCCTTTCGGACCATGTCCCAATAGACGGCTTCAACCTCGTCCAGCGAAAGCCGCCCACCGGCGCGATACCACGTCATGACGCCGTTCAGCATGGCGATGACCGCCAATGTCGCAATCTTCGTATCCGCGACCGCAAAGATACCCGCCCGCTGACCTTCGCGCAAAATGGCTTCAAGCCCGTCTTCATACTTGCGGCGCAGATCCTCTATTTCGGCGAAGTTTTCGGGCGTGAGGTTCCGAAGTTCCATATAGGCGATGAATACCTCGTCAGGGCGCTGCAGGTGGAACCGTATGTGAAATCCGACAAACCGACGCAAAGCAACCTGCGGATCGCCAGTTTGCTTTTGCTCGCCATAGGCGGACAACAAATCCTGCATATGGTCGCGCATCAAACGGAACAGAAGGCTCTGCTTATCCGGGGTGTAATTGTACAATGCCCCGGCCTGCACCCCAACCTCGCCCGCAATTTTCCGCATGGAAACAGCAGCATACCCATGGCGCGCGAAAAGCCGAAGCGCTGCCTGCCGGATACGCGGGCCGGTAATGTCCGAGTGTGAGCCTTGTGTACGTGCCATGTATCCACCATATCTGAACGGATGTTCAGATAGAAGCCCGCTTGAAACGACCGGACAAAAAGTGCATCACCGATGCCAGTTGCCACAATAAGGTTTCATCATGAAGCCCCTTCTTCTTCTGCCCCTAGTTTTGCTCTGCCTGGGATGCACCAATTTTCCCGAGCTGAAAGACCGCGAAGGGCCAAATGTGCAATCGGCCCCCTACCCCAAATTAACCCCACTGGCAGATGTTTTCGCTGTGCCTGTTGACCCGCTGTACGAAGCGGCAGAGGTCGAAAGTGAATTGACCGACCGCAGCAAGGCGTTGAAGAAAAAGGCAACGGCATTGCAAAACGCTCAGACCAATTAATCCTCAGGTTTTCTGCCGCCCGGCATGGGTGTCGCGGATTGCGCCTCGGCGCTGAACCCGCTAAGGCAGCGGGAACGGGGAAACACCCCAGTTTAGGATATTCGAGCGGAAAGGAACCCACAGGATGACACAGGCGCTGCGGCTTGGAATTGCGGGCTTGGGAACTGTTGGTGTGGGTGTCGTCAGGATCGTGCGCCGCCATGCCGACCTGCTGCAGGCACGAACGGGTCGTCCCATCCAGATCACAGCGGTTTCCGCGCGTGACGCTGGCAAGGATCGCGGTGTGAACCTGTCGGATTATGCCTGGGAAACTGACCCTGTCGCATTGGCACAGCGCGACGATATTGATGTTTTTGTTGAACTGATGGGCGGGGAAAACGGACCTGCCAAAGCCTCGGTCGAAGCGGCGCTAGCCAGTGGTAAGGATGTCGTCACCGCCAACAAGGCCCTGTTGGCCATTCACGGTCAGGAACTGGCCGAAATGGCCGAAGCCGCGGGCCGTGTGATCCGCTTCGAAGCGGCCGTGGCTGGCGGCATTCCAGTGATCAAATCCCTGACCGAAGGACTTGCGGGCAACGAAATCACCCGCGTCATGGGGGTGATGAATGGCACCTGCAACTATATCCTGACCCGGATGCAATCGCAGCGGCAGGGATATAACGCCCTGTTCGACGAATGCGCGCAGCTGGGTTACCTTGAAGCCGATCCAAATCTGGATGTGGGCGGGATAGACGCCGCGCATAAACTGGCGCTGCTTGCCTCAATCGCATTCGGCACCAAACCGAATTTCGACGGGATCGAGATCGAAGGCATTCAGCAGATCAGTCTGGATGACATCGACCAGGCCCATGACATGGGATACCGGATCAAACTGTTGGGCGTGGCTCAGCGCACGGCACGGGGGCTTGAACAGCGGATGCAGCCGTGTCTGGTGCCCAGTGACTCGCCCCTGGGCCAGCTTGAAGGCGGCACCAATATGGTGGTGATCGAAGGCGACGCGGTCGAGCAGGTTGTTCTGCGTGGCCCCGGAGCTGGCGAGGGTCCAACGGCCAGCGCGGTGATGGGCGATGTCTGCGATCTGGCACGTGGGCTTCAGATTCCGACTTTCGGCCGCCCTGCCAGTTCGTTGCAGGACGCAGTGCCAGCGCTGACTGGTCGCCCTGCCCCCTATTATTTGCGTCTAGGTCTGCTGGACAAACCCGGCGCCTTGGCCAAAGTTGCGGCCATCCTGGGCGATGCCGGGGTCTCGATTGATCGCATGCGCCAATACGCCCATGCGGAAAGCACCGCGCCGGTTCTGATAGTTACCCACAAAACCACCCGTGCCACGCTGGATGTCGCCTTGCTGGGCCTGCACGAGACCGATGTTGTTTCGGGCACACCGGTTGCTTTGCGGATTGAAGAGGTTTGACCCTTGCGGCCTGCACGATACGCAGGCTATGCCGGACAAGACGCCGATACTGACCTGAGGATAGTGAAAATGAGTGCTGCCAAGATTGATTTCAATGACCGCCTGTTGTCTCTGGGCCTGGCGCGGGTTGCGGAACAGGCTGCGCTTGCTTCGGCTTCGCTGGTTGGACGGGGTGATGAAAAGGCCGCTGACCAGGCCGCTGTGAATGCCATGCGCGAACAGCTGAACCTGCTGGATATCGCCGGTGTTGTCGTGATCGGTGAAGGCGAGCGCGACGAAGCGCCGATGCTGTACATTGGCGAAGAGGTCGGGTCCGGCAATGGTCCCGGCGTCGACATCGCGTTGGACCCTCTGGAAGGCACCACGCTGACCGCCAAGGACATGCCCAACGCGTTAACTGTGATAGCAATGGGCCCGCGCGGATCAATGCTGCATGCACCGGACGTTTATATGGACAAACTGGCCGTTGGCCCGGGTTTCCCTGAAGGCGTTGTCAGCCTGGACATGAGCCCGCGCGAACGTGTGGAAGCACTGGCCAAGGCCAAGGATTGCGAGCCTGCCGACATTACCGTCTGCATCCTGGAACGCCCTCGGCATGAGGCAATGATTGCCGAAGTTCGCGAAACCGGTGCATCTATCCGCCTGATCACCGACGGTGATGTTGCTGGCGTCATGCACTGCGCCGAAAGCGAAGTCACCGGGATCGACATGTATATGGGCCAAGGCGGCGCCCCCGAAGGTGTTCTGGCCGCTGCAGCGCTGAAATGCATGGGCGGGCAGATCTTTGGCCGCCTGCTGTTCCGCAATGATGACGAACGCGGCCGCGCAGCCAAAGCGGGCATCACCGATCTGGACCGCATCTATTCGCGCGATGAGATGGTAACCGCCGATGTGATCTTTGCCGCAACCGGCGTCACCGGCGGCTCTTTGCTGCCGCGCATCAAGCGCGAGCCGGGTTGGGTTGAAACCACCACTCTGCTGATGCGGTCGAAAACCGGGTCGGTTCGGCGCATGTCCTACCGCACGCCGACGTGGTCGCATAACGACGGCTAAGATCTTGCGCCTGACCATCGTGCAGGGCTATCCATAGAAATGATAAGGCCGGGTCCGCGAGGGTCCGGCCTTGGCACATCAGGGGCAGGACATGAGCTTTCTTGGGGTTGAACATTCACTGTCAGCACGTCGCTGGGTCGGCCCCTCGGCGGATGTAGAGCGCGCGACCGAGGTGCTAGTACAACAAGCCGGATTGCCTCGGGCCGTCTGTCAGGTTCTGGCCCGGCGCGGTGTTCCGGCAATGGAAGCTCCGGGATTTCTAGAACCCAAACTGAAAGAGCTGTTGCCCGATCCGCGCGCGATGAAAGACATGGAAACCGCTGCAACCCGTTTTCTGACTGCGGTCCGGCTAAAGCAGCGCATTGCGATCTTTGCCGATTATGACGTCGACGGAGGCAGTTCGGCTGCTCTGCTACTCACGTGGTTGCGTCAGATGGGCCTGCAGGCGACGCTCTATGTGCCTGACCGGATTGATGAGGGCTATGGCCCCAACGTCCCGGCGATGCAGGAACTGGCCGCCGCGCATGATCTGATTATATGCGTCGATTGCGGAACCCTCAGCCATGAACCCATCGCCGCCGCAAAGGGGGCCGATGTCATCGTCCTGGACCACCACCTTGGTGGCGAAACTTTGCCCGATTGCGTGGCCGTGGTGAACCCGAACAGACAGGACGAAAGCGGCGATCTTGGCTATTTTTGTGCCGCCGCCGTCGTGTTCCTGATGCTGGTCGAGGCCGGACGGCAACTGCGCGAAGCGGGTGCAAAAGGGCCTGACCTGATTGCAATGCTAGACCTTGTGGCGCTGGCCACGGTGGCGGATGTGGCTCCTTTGATCGGTGCAAACCGCGCGCTTGTGCGTCAGGGGCTGAAGGTCATGGCGCAACGACAAAGACCGGGGTTGGTGGCGCTGTCGGATGTGGCGCGGATGGATTCCGCGCCCAACAGCTATCATCTGGGGTTCATGCTGGGCCCGCGCGTCAACGCAGGGGGCCGGATCGGCCAGGCCGATCTGGGTGCCCGGCTGCTCAGCACCGATTCAACCCATGAAGCAGAGGCTCTGTCGCAGCGGCTGGACGAGTTGAACACCGAGCGGCGCGATATTGAAAATGCGGTTCGGGCAGCCGCCATGGAACAGGCCGAAGAACGGGGCCTTGATGCGCCCTTGGTCTGGGCGGCCGGGGAAGGCTGGCATCCGGGCGTTGTCGGCATCGTCGCGTCGCGCCTCAAAGAAACCGCCAACCGCCCGGCCATCGTCATCGGTCTGGACGGGGATGAGGGCAAAGGATCGGGCCGATCCGTGAGCGGCGTCGATCTGGGCGCTTCGATTCAGCGGCTGGCTGCGGAAGGTCTGTTGGTCAAGGGCGGCGGCCACAAGATGGCTGCTGGCCTGACCGTCATGCGTGATCAGCTGGAACCGGCGATGGAACGGCTCAGCGAATTGCTGGCAAAACAAGGGGCAGGTCAAACCGGCCCTGCTGACCTGAAACTGGAAGGCACACTTATGCCCGGCGCGGCCACTGTCGATCTGATTGAACAGATTGAAAAAGCAGGGCCTTTCGGCGCCAGTGCTCCGGCTCCGCGGTATGCCTTTCCGGACTTACAAGTGCGCTTTGCCAAGCGGGTCGGCGACTCCCATCTGAAGCTGTCGCTGTCGGACGGGGTGGGTGCCGGGTTGGATGCCATTGCGTTTGGCGCCTTTGACGGACCAATGGGGGAACGGCTGACCAATCACGGCGGCGCACGCTTTCATTTCGCCGGACGACTTGAGGTGAACACATGGGGTGGACGGCAAACTGTACAACTCAGATTGGAAGATGCCGCCGAGGCGATCTAAGGCCGCATTCGCCACCGCCAAAAAACTTTCACAACCCTGCGTTTTTCGGCTTGCGGGGGTCAGAGTGAAACCGTAAAAGGCCCCCCACAAGCTAGCGTGGCCCGTTCGTCTATCGGTTAGGACGCCAGGTTTTCAACCTGGAAAGAGGGGTTCGATTCCCCTACGGGCTACCA
>NZ_JBXWPF010000007.1:0-189253 GCF_059611265.1 Ruegeria sp. CDSA241 | reverse complement strand
GTCTTGCCGTGGTCAACGTGGCCAATCGTGCCGATGTTGACGTGCGGCTTATTACGCTCAAACTTTTCCTTTGCCATGATGGCCTCCTTTATCGGTAATGAAGGGAGCCCGCTAATCGAGCTCCCTCAAATTTTCGCTTATGCGTATTTCGCCTGGATCTCGTCCGAGATGTTCTGCGGAACCGGATCGTAGTGGTCGAACTGCATGGTGAACTGGGCACGGCCAGACGACATCGAACGCAAGGTGTTGATGTAGCCGAACATGTTGGCCAGCGGCACAAACGCGTCAATCGCGATGGCGTTGCCACGGTTTTCCTGCCCGGAAACCTGTCCCCGACGCGATGTCAGGTCACCAATGATGCCACCGGTATATTCTTCCGGTGTGATCACTTCGACCTTCATGATCGGTTCAAGCAGTTTCGCACCCGCTTTGCGCATGCCTTCGCGCATACCCATACGAGCGGCGATTTCAAAGGCCAGAACCGAAGAGTCCACATCGTGGAATTTACCTTCGATCAGGGCAACCTTGAAGTCGATCACAGGGAAGCCAGCCAGCGGGCCGCTATCCATGACGGATCTGATGCCTTTTTCAACGCCCGGGATGTATTCCTTGGGCACCGAACCACCAACAACACGAGATTCGAACGAATAACCTTCGCCCGGCTCTGTTGGGGTGATGATCATCTTCACCTCGGCGAACTGACCCGAACCACCCGACTGTTTCTTGTGGGTGTAAACGATCTCGGCTTCGTGACCGATGGTTTCGCGATAGGCCACCTGCGGCGCACCAATATTCGCTTCAACCTTGAATTCACGCTTGAGACGGTCAATCAGGATGTCCAGGTGAAGTTCGCCCATGCCCTTCATGATGGTCTGACCCGATTCCAGATCAGTTTCCACACGGAAAGACGGGTCTTCGGCGGCCAAACGGCCCAGACCCTGGCTCATTTTTTCCTGGTCAGCCTTGGTTTTCGGCTCAACCGCGATCTCGATCACCGGATCGGGGAAGGTCATGGTTTCCAGAACTACCGGATCGCCGGTCGAACACAGAGTGTCGCCCGTGGTGGTGTCTTTCAGACCTGCCAGCGCAATGATGTCGCCCGCGAACGCTTCGGTGATTTCCTCACGTTCGTTCGAGTGCATCATCATCATCCGGCCGATACGCTCTTTCTTACCCTTGGTCGAGTTCAGAAGCGTGTCGCCCTTGGACAGAGTGCCCGAGTAGATGCGGGTAAAGGTCAGCGAGCCAACAAAGGGGTCGTTCATGATTTTGAACGCCAGACCCGAGAACGCCATATCATCATCCGCACGGCGGGCGATGTTACGGGTTTCTTCTTCGTCACCGGGTTTGAAGCCCATGTAATCGACAACGTCCAGCGGGCTGGGCAGATAGTCGATCACAGCGTTCAGCAGCGGCTGAACACCTTTGTTTTTGAACGCCGAACCACCCAGAACCGGAACAAACGCGATTTCCAGAGTACCTTTGCGCAGCAGGGCGCGCAGGGTTGGAACGTCGGGCTCATTGCCTTCCAGGTATTCCATCATCGCGTCGTCGTCCATTTCGACGGCCGCTTCGACCATTTTACCGCGCCATTCGTCAGCCATGTCCTTCAGGCTGTCGCGGATCGGTGCTTTGACCCAGCTTGCGCCTAGGTCTTCGCCCTGCCACAGCCATTCTTCCATGGTGACCAGGTCGATCAGGCCTTCCAATTCGGTCTCTGCGCCGATCGGAATACCAACCGGAACAGCGCGTGCGCCGGTACGGTCTTCGATCATTGCAACGCAGTTGAAGAAGTCCGCGCCGATCTTGTCCATCTTGTTGACGAACACCATCCGCGGAACCTTGTAGCGGTCAGCCTGACGCCACACCGTTTCGGTCTGAGGTTCAACACCGGCGTTTGCGTCCAGAACGCAGACGGCACCGTCGAGAACCGCCAGCGAGCGTTCAACTTCGATGGTGAAGTCAACGTGGCCGGGGGTGTCGATGATGTTCAGGCGGTGCTTGGGCGAGTCGGCAGTTACACCGTCTTCAGTGCGTTCCCAGAAAGTGGTGGTCGCAGCCGAAGTGATAGTGATTCCGCGTTCCTGCTCCTGCTCCATCCAGTCCATGGTGGCTGCACCGTCGTGCACCTCACCGATGTTGTGGGATTTGCCGGTGTAGTACAGGATGCGTTCCGAGCAGGTCGTTTTACCTGCATCGATATGCGCCATGATACCGAAGTTACGGTAATGGTTGAGTGTATATTCGCGTGCCATTTCAATAAGCCTCTGGAATTACCAACGGTAGTGGCTGAAGGCTTTGTTCGCCTCGGCCATCTTGTGGGTGTCTTCACGCTTCTTCACAGCGGTACCGCGGGACTGTACAGCGTCCAGCAGCTCACCGGCGAGGCGTTCTTCCATGGTGTTTTCGTTGCGGCCACGCGCAGCAGTGATCAGCCAACGGATGGCCAGTGCTTCGCGGCGCTCGGGGCGCACTTCGACCGGAACCTGATAAGTTGCACCACCAACCCGGCGCGAGCGAACCTCGACCGACGGCTTGATGTTGTCGAGTGCTTCGTGGAACACTTCGACAGGGGCGCGCTTGATCTTGCCTTCAACGCGGTCAAAGGCGTTGTAAACGATGCGCTCTGCAACCGACTTTTTACCGTCGATCATCAGGTTGTTCATGAATTTAGTCAGTACCTTGTCGCCAAATTTGGCGTCAGGCAGGACTTCGCGTTTTTCGGCGGCGTGACGACGTGACATATCAGCCTCTCCTTCTTATTTGGGACGCTTCGCGCCGTATTTCGAACGACGTTGCTTACGGTCTTTGACGCCTTGGGTATCCAGAACACCGCGCAGGATGTGGTAACGGACACCGGGAAGGTCTTTTACACGGCCGCCACGGATCAGAACAACCGAGTGTTCCTGCAGGTTGTGGCTTTCACCGGGGATGTACGAGATGACCTCGAACCCGTTTGTCAGGCGCACTTTGGCAACCTTACGCATCGCCGAGTTCGGCTTTTTCGGTGTGGTTGTGTAAACACGTGTGCAGACGCCGCGTTTCTGCGGGCACTGCTCCAGGTGCATGGACTTCGAGCGTTTTACTTTCGGCTGCCGCGGCTTGCGGATCAGCTGTTGGATCGTTGGCATTCCGGTTATATCCCCGTTTTGCAACACACATGACATGCACGCGTGATGCGTGCGGTTAAATTCGCTGCACTCGTGCGTCCACAAGCGCAAAACCCGCGAGCGTTCCCATTCCGAGGTGAACGTCGCGGTTTGTTATCAGAGGGCGCGAACGATAAAAGAGTTCGGGCCTTGACCAGTTCATTACTGAAATCGGTTTTGGGGCGGCCCCCGGTACCGAGATGTGGCGCGTAATAGGGGGAGTCGGACCCAGTGTCAACAGTACAGCTGATCCGTTCCACATCAGGCCGTTTCGCGCTGGAACCAAAGCTCATCCAGTCTTACCGCCCGTTGCAGGAACAGGTCCGTGCAGGCATAGTCAGCCCATTGGTCTGGACCACGGATGAATCATGCAAATACTTGGCCTGTGTCGTTTTTCCTATCCCGCCCATGGCGGCTTTCAGATCGAACACGAAACGATCGAGGACCGGCGCTCCTATCTGTATCAACCTGACCGGCTGGAAGAGCGGTTTCGCCTGTTTGAAACTACTAGCCTGCCCTGCATAAAAGAGCAAACCGACGAGGATTTTCAGTTTCTCATCGTGATCGGTGAATGCCTGCCAAACCCGGCACGCGAACGTCTTTACGACTTAACAGCGGACATGCCTCAGGTACAGATCATCGCGCGCGAACCAAAGCGTCATCGCAGGGTCATGAAAGAAATCCTGAATTCAGCACGCACCAAACCGGACGCCCCCTGCATCCAGTTCCGCCACGATGATGACGATGCGGTTTCGGTCGATTTCGTTGAGCGCTTGCGCATCGCCGCAGATGAGGGTCAGGGCTTAATGCGGAACCACAGAACCGTTGCGATAGACTACAATCAGGGGTTCCTGGCCCGTTTCGGTGCTGATGGCATCAGGGCGGCACAGGTGTATCAACCTTTGCTGGGGGTCGGCTTTGCGATGTACTCCGACGGGGGGAGCGACTTGACGATCATGAATTTCGCACATCACCGGATCGGAAATTTCATGCCCGTTATCAGCTATCCGGACGCACCTATGTGGGTCCGCACGCTTAACCAGTTCAACGATTCTCCGCATGCGCGAAACAGCAAGACCGAGCTGTCCCCCCTAACCTCTGAACAGGAAGGCGAATTCATCGCACGGTTCGCCATCGACCAGGACGCCGTTCGCCGCATTCATTCGGCAGATTGACGCGTCCTTTCACGGAACAGCATGAACATTCCTGCCCCAACCACTAAGGCCGCGCCCGCCATCGTAATCCTGTCGGGCCAGTCCCCAAATACGGCCCAGCCCAAACCCAACGCCCAGATCAGACTGGAATAACGAAACGGCGCGATAAAGCCGATCTCACCAGCGCGCATGACAATGACGCTGAACAAATATCCCGTCAGAACAAAGACTGCAGCACACGCTACCATCGAACCGGCGGCTGCCGGAACCGGAACCCAGCCCGAGACAGAGGTGACAAGAACCGCCGTCAATGTAATCGTCGCGGTTGTTGCCAGCGTTACTGCAAGTGATGGCACATGCACTGACATGCGTCGCGTAATCAAATCCCGGGCAGTTACCGAAGCAACTGCGATCAAAGCATATATCGCGTAGATGCTAAAACCGTCCGTGCCCGGGCGAACGATCAGCAACATACCGGCGAACCCGAAAACGATGGCAAGAATCCGACGCCAACCGATATGCTCTTGAAAAAACAACGCGGCTCCAAGTGTTACGGTCAATGGCAAGGCCAGCAGAATGGCAGTCACGTTTGCCAACGGCATATGAAGCAGCGCGACCAAAAAGAAAATTGTCGCCAACAATTCGGCGAGACAACGTGCCGCGACCAACCACTTGTCATGACGCGGAAAGTTCAGATGCAACGCCCCATAGTACCGTGCCAGAAGATACACCAGAATGGTCGCCAAAACCCCGCGGATGGCAACCATCTGAAACAGCGGTAACTGGGCTCCGGCGGCCTTGATCAAAGTGTCATTGATGGTGAAGGCAGCCATGCTGCCCATCATCAGCAAAGCACCCCTGAAATTCGGCGTCACTCTTTTTGAACTCCGCATTTGGCCACGAAGTGCATTTGGCGGCGTTCAAGAAAGAGATGTCAATATGGCTCCGCCCGCCAATGCTCTGCTAGCATGACATTTCCAATGGCGCTTCATGCAGAGCCACACCCGAGCCTGAAATGAAAAGGCCCCGCGAAATCGCGGGGCCTGATCTTTGGAATTTAAGATCGCTTATTCGCGACTTTCCGGTGTTTCCACCAGAACATCCAGCTCATCCCCGACCATATCGTCATCCATCATCGGCGCAGCCAGAGCAGCGGCGGCTTCGGCCTCTTCCCGGCGGGCTTCGATGACAACGTTGTCACGCGACTGTGCGACGCGCTGTACGCTTTGCGTTGCGCCACCGGTACCGGCAGGGATTAGACGACCGACGATCACGTTCTCTTTCAGGCCAACCAGCTTGTCTTTCTTGCCCTGAACCGAAGCCTCGGTCAGAACCCGTGTGGTTTCCTGGAACGACGCCGCCGAGATGAACGAACGCGTCTGCAGCGAGGCTTTGGTGATCCCCAAGAGGATCGGCTCGCCCTGAGCCGGACGTCCACCGCGGGCGAGGGTCTTCTCGTTGGCCGCGTCGAACTCCTGCTTGTCGACATGTTCGCCTTTCAGCAGGGTGGTGTCGCCTGAATCCAGGATCTCCCACTTCTGCAGCATCTGGCGCACGATCACTTCGATGTGCTTGTCGTTGATCTTCACGCCCTGCAGACGATAAACATCCTGCACTTCGTCGATCATGTAATCCGCCAGCGCTTCGACACCCATGATGGACAGGATGTCATGCGGGGCCGGGTTACCGTCCATCAGGTATTCACCCTTCTGGATGAAGTCACCTTCTGCAACCGGGATGTGCTTACCCTTGGGCACCATATACTCGATGGTCTCCATGGACTCGTCAGCCGGTTCGATGCTGATGCGACGCTTGTTCTTGTAGTCGCGGCCAAAGCGCACGTAACCATCAGCTTCTGCGATGATCGCATGATCCTTGGGGCGACGGGCTTCGAACAGTTCGGCAACGCGCGGCAGACCACCGGTGATGTCCTTGGTCTTGGCACCTTCACGCGGGATACGCGCGACAACTTCACCAGCTTCGATCTGCTGACCGTCTTCGATCGACAGGATCGCATCCACCGACATCGGATAGTGAACCGGGTTGCCCGCATCGTTACGGACCGGTTCGCCATCTTCGCCAACCAGAATGATCTCAGGCTTGAGGTCGCTGCCTTTAGGGGCCGCGCGCCAGTCGATCACGATCTTCTGGGTCATGCCGGTTGCATCATCGGTCACGTCGCGGACAGCAATGCCCGAAACCAGATCAACATATTTCGCGGTACCGGACTTTTCGGCGATGATCGGCAGGGTGTAAGGATCCCATTCGAACAGCTTGTCGCCACGGTTCACCTTGGTGCCATCCTTGACGAACAGCTTCGAGCCATAACCCAACTTGTGGTTGGCACGCTCTTCGCCATGTTCGTCTTTGATCACCATCTTCATGTTCCGGCCCATGACCAGGCTTTCGCCCGCGGAATTGACCAGGATCTGCGGGTTCTCGAACGAAACGACACCGTCGTGGCTGGCTTCCTGGAACGACTGCTGACCACCTTGCGCAACACCACCGATGTGGAAGGTCCGCATTGTCAGCTGCGTACCGGGTTCACCGATGGACTGGGCGGCGATGATGCCGACAGCCTCACCCGTGTTGACCATAGTACCGCGTGCAAGGTCACGACCGTAGCAGGTTGCACAGACGCCTTCCTCGGACTCACAGGTCAGAGGCGAACGGATGCGCATCGACGCAACAGCGGCCTCATCAATGATATCAGCCATACGTTCGTCGATCAGCTGACCCGCAGCGACCAGAACCTCATCGGTACCGGGACGCAGAACGTCATCGGCAGAGACACGGCCCAGCACACGTTCGGCTAGCGAAGCAACAACTTCACCGTCGTTTACCGCGGCTTCCGCAGTGATCGCGCGCTCGGTTCCACAATCGAGCTCACGCACGATGCAGTCCTGTGCCACGTCCACCAGACGACGGGTCAGGTAACCCGAGTTCGCCGTTTTCAGAGCGGTATCCGACAGACCCTTACGGGCGCCGTGGGTCGAGTTGAAGTATTCAAGAACGGTCAGACCTTCCTTGAAGTTCGAGATGATCGGCGTCTCGATGATGTCACCGTTTGGTTTGGCCATCAGGCCGCGCATACCGCCCAGCTGTTTCATCTGAGTGACCGAACCACGCGCGCCCGAGTGGGCCATCATGTAGACCGAGTTCGGTTCCTTTTCAGACCCGTCCTCTGCCCGATCCGAAGATGAGATCGTGCTCATCATCGCTTCGGTTACACGATCGTTACACTTCGACCAGGCATCAACAACTTTGTTGTACTTTTCACCCTGAGTGATCAGGCCGTCCATGTACTGCTGTTCAAAATCCTTCACCTGACTACGGGTTTCATCGACGATGCCCCATTTGTCATCAGGGATCACCATGTCGTCCTTACCGAACGAGATACCGGCGCGGAACGCTTCCTTAAAGCCCATCGACATGATCTGGTCACAGAAGATGACCGACTCTTTCTGACCGCAGTAACGGTAGACGGTGTCGATCACCTGCTGCACTTCTTTCTTCCGCAGCAAACGGTTGACCAGTTCGAACGGCGCCTTGTTGTTCATCGGCAGCAGAGCACCCAGGCGCACTCGGCCCGGAGTGGTTTCAAACCGCTGTTGAACTTCATTGCCTTCACTGTCGATCTGAGTAATCCGCGCAGTGATCTTGGTGTGCAGATGCACTTCACCGGCGTCCAGCGCGTGCTGAACTTCGTCGATCGAGCCAAAGACCTTGCCTTCGCCCGGCATACCTTCGCGTTCCAGTGTCACATAGTACAGACCCAGGATCATATCCTGCGAGGGAACGATGATCGGCGCGCCGTTTGCTGGCGACAGAACGTTGTTTGTCGACATCATCAGCACGCGGGCTTCCAGCTGGGCCTCAAGGCTCAGCGGGACGTGAACGGCCATCTGGTCACCGTCGAAGTCGGCGTTAAAGGCCGAACAGACCAACGGGTGCAGCTGGATGGCTTTACCTTCGATCAGAACCGGTTCAAACGCCTGAATGCCAAGACGGTGCAGGGTCGGCGCACGGTTCAGCATGACAGGGTGTTCGCGGATCACCTCGTCGAGGATATCCCACACTTCGGGACGCTCTTTCTCGACCAGTTTCTTCGCCTGTTTCACGGTCGAAGACAGACCCTTGGCTTCAAGGCGCGAGTAGATGAACGGCTTGAACAGTTCCAGCGCCATCTTTTTGGGCAGACCACACTGGTGCAGCTTGAGTTCCGGACCGGTCACGATGACCGAACGGCCCGAGAAGTCGACGCGCTTACCCAGAAGGTTTTGACGGAAGCGACCCTGCTTACCCTTCAGCATGTCCGAAAGCGATTTCAGCGGACGCTTATTGGCGCCGGTGATCACGCGGCCACGACGGCCATTGTCGAACAGAGCATCGACGGATTCCTGCAGCATCCGCTTTTCGTTGCGGACGATGATGTCAGGTGCGCGCAGTTCGATCAGACGCTTCAGACGGTTGTTCCGGTTGATGACGCGGCGATACAGATCGTTCAGATCCGAAGTCGCAAAACGACCACCATCCAGTGGAACCAGCGGACGCAGTTCCGGCGGAATCACCGGGATCACGGTCATCACCATCCACTCAGGCCGGTTGCCCGACTCAAGGAAGGATTCAACAACCTTCAGACGCTTGATGATCTTCTTGGGCTTCAGTTCACCGGTTGCTTCGGCCAGATCAGCACGCAGCTGTTCGGCTTCGGCTTCCAGATCGATCTGGGCCAGCATCTCACGGATAGCTTCGGCACCGATGTTCGCGGTGAACGCGTCCATGCCATAGGCATCCTGCGCGTCCATGAACTCTTCTTCGGTCAGCATCTGACCATAGGAGAGGTCGGTCAGACCGGGCTCGATGACGACATAGTTTTCAAAGTACAGAACGCGTTCCAGATCGCGCAGCGTCATGTCCAGCATCAGACCGATGCGGGACGGCAGCGATTTCAGGAACCAAATGTGTGCGACGGGCGCGGCCAGCTCGATATGACCCATACGCTCGCGGCGGACTTTCTGCAGGGTGACTTCCACACCGCATTTCTCGCAGACAACGCCGCGATATTTCATCCGCTTATATTTACCGCACAGACATTCGTAATCTTTGATCGGGCCAAAGATACGCGCGCAGAACAGACCGTCACGTTCGGGTTTGAACGTCCGGTAGTTGATGGTTTCGGGTTTCTTGATCTCGCCATAAGACCAAGAGAGGATCCGTTCCGGGCTGGCCAATGAGACCTTGATCTCGTCAAAGACCTTAGGCGGCGTCAGCGGGTTGAACGGGTTATTGGTAATTTCCTGGTTCATTTTGCGTCCTTACAAATTGGGATGGGATGAGTTTGGGGCGTTGCCGCCCCTACTCTTCCTCCGCATCCAGGAGTTCCATATTCAGGCCGAGGCCACGGACTTCTTTCACCAGAACGTTAAACGATTCCGGTACGCCCGCTTCAAAGTTATCCTCGCCCTTGACGATCGACTCATAGACCTTGGTCCGGCCGGCGACGTCATCCGATTTAACGGTGAGCATCTCCTGCAGGGTGTAGGCGGCGCCGTAAGCTTCCAGAGCCCAGACTTCCATCTCACCAAAGCGCTGACCACCGAACTGCGCCTTACCACCCAGCGGCTGCTGGGTAACCAGGCTGTACGGCCCGGTCGAACGCGCGTGGATTTTGTCATCCACAAGGTGGTGCAGTTTCAGCAGGTACTTGATGCCCACGGTCACCGGACGTGCAAACTGCTCACCCGTACGACCGTCGAACAGAACCGACTGACCGCTTTGTGAGAAGCCCGCGCGCACCAGAGCGTCATTGACGTCTGCCTCTTTGGCGCCATCAAAGACCGGAGTCGCGATCGGAACACCACGGGTCACGTTGCCCGCAGCCTCGATCAGGTGACCCTCGTCCATGCCAGTGATGCCTTCTTCATAGACATCGTCGCCATAGGCCAGCTTCATTGCTTCGCGAACCGGGGTCAGGTCGCCAGAGCGGCGATATTCACCCAGCGCGTCGTCGATGTTCAGACCCAGACCGCGCGCGGCCCAACCCATGTGGGTTTCAAGGATCTGACCAACGTTCATACGCGAAGGAACACCCAGCGGGTTCAGACAGAAGTCAACCGGCGTACCATCGGCCAGGAACGGCATGTCTTCCATCGGAACAACCTTAGAAATCACACCTTTGTTCCCGTGACGACCGGCCATCTTATCGCCCGGCTGCAGCTTGCGCTTCACGGCGATGAAGACTTTGACCATCTTCATCACACCCGGCGGCAGGTCGTCGCCACGACGAACCTTCTCGACCTTGTCTTCGAAACGGGCGTCCAGAGCACGCTTTTGCACTTCGTACTGCTCGTTCAGAGCCTCAACGATCTGTGCGTCCTGCTCATCTTCCAGCGCCAGCTGCCACCACTGACCACGGGTCAGGGTTTCCAACAGGTCCTCGGTGATCACCGACCCTGGCTTGACGCCTTTCGGGCCTTTGACCGCGGTTTTACCCATGATCAGGCCTTGCAGACGCGCATAGATGTTGCGGTCCAGGATCGCCAACTCGTCGTCCCGGTCACGGGCCAGACGTTCGACTTCTTCCCGCTCGATCTGCAGCGCACGCTCGTCTTTCTCGACGCCGTGACGGTTGAAGACGCGGACCTCAACGACCGTACCGTAATCGCCCGGCTTCACGCGCAGCGAAGTGTCGCGCACGTCAGATGCTTTTTCGCCAAAGATAGCGCGCAGCAGCTTTTCTTCCGGGGTCATCGGGCTTTCGCCCTTCGGAGTGATCTTGCCGACCAGGATATCGCCCGGTTCAACATCCGCGCCGATGTAAACGATGCCCGCCTCGTCGAGGTTACGCAGCGCTTCTTCACCGACATTCGGAATATCGCGGGTGATCTCTTCCGGACCCAGCTTGGTGTCACGGGCGGCGACTTCAAATTCCTCGATATGGACCGAGGTAAAGACGTCGTCACGCGCAATACGTTCCGAGATCAGGATCGAGTCTTCGTAGTTGTAACCGTTCCACGGCATGAACGCGACGACCACGTTCTTACCCAGGGCCAGCTCACCCATATCGGTCGACGGACCATCAGCAATGACTTCGCCCTTCTGGACGGTGTCACCCACTTTGATCAGCGGACGCTGGTTGATGCAGGTGTTCTGGTTCGACCGCTGGAATTTGCGCAGACGATAGATGTCAACGCCAGCGTCGCCCAGTTCCAGATCCTCAGTCGCGCGTATAACGATACGCTGGGCATCGACCTGATCGATGATACCGGCGCGTTTCGCCTGAATCGCAGCACCTGAGTCAATCGCAACCTTTTCCTCGATTCCGGTACCAATCAGCGGTGCCTCGGCCCGCAGCAGCGGAACCGCCTGACGTTGCATGTTCGAGCCCATCAGAGCGCGGTTAGCATCGTCATTTTCAAGGAACGGGATCAGCGATGCAGCAACCGATACCAGCTGTTTTGGGCTGACGTCGATCAGGTCCACATTCTCGCGCGGGGCCAGAGTGTAGTCACCTGACTGACGGGTCGAAACCAGATCGTTGATGAACTTGCCATCCGAATCCAGTGTCGCGTTCGCCTGTGCCACCGTGTGACGCATTTCCTCGGTCGCGGACATGTAGTGAACCTCATCGGTCACCTCGGCGTCTTTGACGACACGGTACGGTGTTTCGATGAAGCCATACTTGTTCACACGGGCAAAGGTCGCCAGCGAGTTGATCAGACCGATGTTCGGGCCTTCCGGCGTTTCAATCGGGCACATCCGGCCATAGTGTGTCGGATGAACGTCGCGCACCTCAAAGCCCGCACGCTCGCGTGTCAGGCCACCGGGGCCAAGCGCCGAAAGGCGGCGTTTGTGGGTAACTTCCGACAGCGGGTTGGTCTGGTCCATGAACTGCGACAGCTGAGACGAGCCGAAGAATTCGCGGACAGCAGCAGCAGCCGGTTTCGCATTGATCAGGTCCTGAGGCATGACGGTGTCGATCTCGACCGACGACATACGCTCTTTGATCGCGCGCTCCATGCGCAGCAGGCCAACGCGGTACTGGTTTTCCATCAGTTCGCCGACCGAACGCACACGACGGTTGCCGAGGTGGTCGATATCGTCGATGTCCCCTTTGCCGTCACGCAGTTCAACCAGAGCCTTGATGCAGGCCACGATGTCTTCGCGGCGCAGGGTGCGCAGCGTATCGGGCGCATCCAGAGCCAGACGCATGTTCATCTTTACACGGCCAACGGCGGACAGGTCATAGCGCTCGCTGTCAAAGAACAGCGTTTCGAACAGCGCCGAGGCCGCTTCGACGGTGGGCGGCTCACCCGGGCGCATGACGCGATAGATATCCATCAGCGCTGTGTCGCGGCCCATGTTCTTGTCTGCCGCCATGGTGTTGCGCATGTAGGGGCCGACATTGATGTTGTCGATATCCAGAACCGGAATATCAGTGACGCCCGCGTCGATCAGCTCTTTCGCGGTGCCTCCGATCAGCTCGCCGTCTTTGTCGTATTCCAGCGTCAGCTCATCACCAGCTTCGACATAGATCGCGCCGGTTTCTTCGTTGATGATGTCCTTGGCGACAAACTTCCCGACGATGTGATCGAATGGAACCAACAGCTCGGTGACGTTGCCTTCATCGATCAGCTTCTTGACCGCGCGCGGGGTAACTTTCTTGCCCGCTTCGGCAATCACTTCACCGGATTTGGCGTCGATCAGGTCATAGGTCGGACGCGTACCGCGTGCACGCTCGGGGAAGAACGGTGCTATCCAGCCCTTCTTCTTGTCCAGCTTGTACGACACCGTGTTGTAATAGGCGTCCATGATCGCTTCTTGATCCAGACCCAGCGCATACAGCAGCGTTGTCACAGGCAGTTTGCGGCGACGGTCGATACGGGCGAACACGATGTCCTTGGCGTCGAACTCAAAGTCCAGCCAGCTGCCGCGATACGGGATGATGCGGCAGGCAAACAACAGCTTGCCCGAGGAATGGGTCTTGCCCTTGTCGTGGTCAAAGAACACACCGGGCGAACGGTGCATCTGGGACACGATCACACGCTCGGTACCGTTCACAATGAACGTCCCGTTTGGTGTCATCAGGGGCATATCCCCCATGAACACGTCCTGTTCCTTGATGTCTTTGACCGACTTGGCGCCAGTGTCCTCGTCGACATCAAACACGATCAGACGCAGAGTGACTTTCAGCGGCGCGCTGTAGGTCATGTCGCGCTGCATGCACTCTTCGACGTCGTATTTGGGTTTTTCCAAATCGTATTTCACGAACTCCAGAACGGAGGTTTCGTTGAAATCCTTGATCGGGAAAACCGACTGGAACACGCCTTTGATGCCTTCGCCGTCTGTCGGCACATCTGCATCGCCGGAGCGCAGGAATAGATCATATGAAGATTTTTGTACCTCAATGAGGTTCGGCATCTCCAGCACTTCGCGGATTTTGCCGTAATATTTCCGAAGACGTTTCTGGCCAAGGAACGATTGAGCCATGTCAGATGTCACCTTTCGATGTTCTCAGCGGACAAAGACACCGTCGGGCCCCGGTGCCTTGCACATTAGAGACAACACGTCCGGATCAATTCGTGGCCACCGTCCCGAATGGCGGCCTCCCGATCCATGAACCGCGTCTTAGAAAACACCCCAATCCATGAGGTCCTTTCTAAGACAGGTTCGGCTGGACCCGGATTTCTCCGGGACCAGCCAAATTTCCGGTGCATCTGCGATGCACCAAAAGACTGACTTAGGCCAGTTCGACCTCGGCGCCAGCTGCTTCCAGCTTGCCTTTGATGTCTTCGGCTTCGTCTTTCGACACAGCTTCTTTGATCTTGCCGCCAGCTTCGACCAGCTCTTTGGCTTCTTTCAGGCCCAGACCGGTGATGCCGCGAACTTCTTTGATCACGTTGATTTTCGAAGCGCCGGCGTTCTTCAGAACGACGTCGAATTCGGTTTTTTCTTCCTCAGCTGCGCCACCGGCGTCGCCACCGGCTGCCATGACAACTGCGCCGCCTGCTGCGGGCTCGATGCCATATTCGTCTTTAAGGATGGTTTTCAGTTCTTGTGCTTCCAGCAGGGTCAGACCCACGATGCTTTCTGCGAGTGCTTTCAGATCAGCCATTTTATCAGCTCTTTCCGTTTACAGTGTGTGTTCCAACGTCAGGGTGACTACCCTACGCAGATCATTCAGTGCCAACCGCTTACGCAGCTTCCGCCTTCTCTTCGATGGTGGAAAGGATGCTTGCGATGTTGCTTGCAGGTGCGCCAATTGCGCCAGCGATGTTCGAAGCAGGTGCGCCCAGCATGCCCGCGATAGTAGCAATAAGCTCCTCGCGCGAAGGCATTTTGGACACGGCTTCAACGCCGGCACGATCCAGAGCGTTCTCACCCATTGCACCGCCAAGAATTTCGAACTTTTGGTTCTCTTTGGCGTAGTCCTGGGCCACTTTGGCTGCTGCCACAGGGTCCTCAGAATAGGTCAGAACGGTCATCCCCGTCAGCAGGTCGGCAATGCTTTCACATGGCTTTCCGTCGAGGGCGATTTTGGCGAGCCTGTTCTTGGCAACACGCACGGCACCACCCGCGTCACGAGCACGTGCGCGAAGGTCCTGCATCTCGGCAACTGTCAGACCGGCGTAGTGTGCAACCACTACGACGCCAGAGCTTTCGAAGATTTGGCCGAGCTCGTCGACCACTTTCTCTTTCTGGGCTCTATCCACAGTTTTCTCCAAGTTAGGGGTGATATCTCACCCCGGCTCATATTTGCCGCAGCTTACGCTCCGGCGTTCAGGTCCGTTGTTACGGGATTAGCCAAAATTCGCCCGAGGATCGAAGCCCTCAGAATTCTTTGGTCTTACCCGTCTCAGGCAGGGAATTAAGGGGTCAGATGACACCACCCACCGTCTTGGACGAAACAAAATAAAGCGCACGACGAATCGCACGCTTTACTTCGCAGCTCTCTTTATGGCAGTTACGCCGGGTTTCCAAGGGGTAAATTGGGCCAAAACCGGAAATGATCGAGCAGCGCAGCCGGCATCGGAACAGTGTCCTAGATTGACATGTTCCATACGCTGAGGTCCAGTCTGGCTAAGCCCCTTTCTTCTTAGGTATCCATCCCTGAATGCTGACTCTCACCACAGACGAATACGAACGCGCGCGCGGCTTTGTTCAGGAGTTCCTGGATCAAACGCCAGAGGATGGACCGGCGGGTTTCGAGTGCGTCTATCGTTCTCATGATTTTGCGGGCTCGCGTATAGTGCTCAGGGTCCGAGGTGCGCGCCAGGACTATGCCCTAAAGGTCGATACGGAATCGCCCGGGACGGGACGTTTGCGCGATGAGTTTGATATGCTCAGAAAGCTGACCGACCACTTTGCGCAGTACGAAACCGCGGGGGTTGTCGATCCAGTCTATATTTCACCGGGTGAGGCGTTTTTTGTGACGCAGTTTATTGACCGCCCCACCGCTGCGGATCTTATCCATAACAGCCTGGATGACGACCAGATCGGCCGCATCTATCGCCGCGCCGGATCGTGGCTGAACGAGCTGCACAGCTTTCAACCCATCAAGACCTATGATTTCCGCCCTAGCTGGATGATCGACAGGCTTCAGGCTTTGCTACGTCTTGCCCCGGACACAGCACAGCCCTGGGGGCGGAATATGGTCCAGCATCTGACTGACGAGGCATTACAGCTAAAAGGCACCCCTGAACTGCTGGTCCTTGCACACGGAGATTGTCACAGTCAAAATCTGATCGTCGGGCAAGGCGAAATGATCGGCCTGGATTTTACCGAAACGCGGGAAAAGCTGGCTGTATATGATATTGTCGACTTTCTAAAGTCCGATATCTTTCGCGATGGCACTGATGATCAGGTTGATCAAAGCGGCATCCTGAAAACGAACAAAGACATGTTCTTTCGAAAATATCGCCATCCAATTCAGATGGACGTTCTGGATATGTGCATGCGCGCACGTCTGGTGATGGATTGGCTGGACTTATGGCGATTGGACAGATCCTGCAGCGAATACGAGAGCTTTCGCAGAGACCGCCTGAACCTGCGCCTGCAAGCCGTGTATGAGTGAGGACTGAAAAAGAAAGACCCGAACAGCCTTTACCGTTCGGGTCTAGTCATTTTAGCTATAGGCTAGGGGCTTATTCGCCCGCAGCAGCAGCCACATCCAGAGTCACGCCTGGGCCCATGGTCGAGCTCAGCGCGATTTTCTTCATGTAGGTGCCTTTGGCGCCTGTTGGCTTGGCTTTGGCAACAGCGGTCACAAATGCACGAACGTTTTCTGCCAATTTGGCTTCGTCGAAGGACGCTTTGCCAACGCCAGCGTGCACAACGCCGCCTTTTTCAGCTTTGAACTGAACTTCGCCGCCTTTAGCTGCTTCTACGGCCGCTTTCACGTCCATGGTCACAGTGCCAACCTTGGGGTTCGGCATCAGGTTGCGGGGGCCCAGAACTTTACCAAGACGACCAACGATGGGCATCATGTCCGGGGTTGCTATGCAACGATCGAATTCAATGGTGCCGCCCTGAATGGTTTCCATCAGGTCTTCTGCACCAATGATATCCGCCCCTGCTTCTTTCGCTTCGTCAGCCTTGGGGCCACGAGCGAATACAGCAACGCGCATTGTTTTACCGGTGCCATTCGGCAGGCCAACAACGCCACGAACCATCTGGTCCGCGTGACGGGTGTCAACGCCCAGGTTTAGAGCGATTTCGATGGTCTCATCGAATTTCGAAGTTGCGTTGGCTTTGACCAGGGCAACTGCTTCTTCGACCGACAGGTTTTCCTTGCCAGCGACAGCTTCGCGCGCAGCGCGGGTACGTTTACCGAGTTTTGCCATCTTACTTCACCTCGATGCCCATAGAGCGGGCCGAGCCCAGGATGATCTGCATTGCGCCTTCGACGTCGTTGGCGTTCAGATCTTTCATTTTGGCTTCGGCGATTTCGCGAACCTGCTTCGAGGTCACGGATGCCACGGTCTCACGACCTGGGTTTTCCGCACCACGGGGGCGATTACGCTTGCCAACCGGCTTCAGGCCAGCTGCTTTCTTCAGGTAATAAGACGCTGGTGGCGTCTTGATGTCCATGGTGAAGGACTTGTCCTGATAATAGGTGATCACGGTCGGGCAAGGCGCGCCTTGCTCCATGTCTGCGGTCTTGGCGTTGAACGCCTTGCAGAATTCCATGATGTTGATGCCGCGCTGACCCAGCGCCGGACCAACTGGCGGCGACGGGTTCGCCTGACCTGCAGGAACCTGCAGTTTCATTGTACCAGCAAGCTTCTTGGCCATTTGGTTTTCCTTTCAACTAAAGTGAAACGCGTTTCACCCAGATTATGTTGCGTGGTCCGATCCGGGATCGCGATCCCGGTAATCTCCCACGAGAGAATCTCGCCCAAAGACGATAGAGGCGGCATTTACAGGGGAACGGAAGTGTTGGCAAGGGTTTGAATCACGGCCTGAAGCAGCCACATCGAACCCAAACCGACCCTCGCACAAAAGCTAAGCAACAGCAAACCAGCATCTGTCATCGCCCAATGAGATTGCACCCGCTACATGCACAACCTTGCGGGCTATCAGAGCAACTTAGCAGCCGCCATAATTCTTGTTTCCACTCGCCGTGATTGTGTAGGTTCCGCCTCTTGGACCCGTGTAGCATCGTGAGGTCACGCGCCTAACGCTGGCAACCGGTCGGCGGTACGAAGATACTCGCCTGATCTGAGCACCCCACTCGCACGCGAGACCATCGCCATCAAGATCCATATTATGTGGATCAGATACAGGTCCACCAGAGGCTAAGAAGAACCTTTGCGCTGCTGCGCCATTCGGAAAGTCATCACAATCATAGTCACCCCCTGCTGCCTCGGATGAAAACGGTCGCTCGTAGGATTTGGTCCCAGCTGTAGACAGGCTGTACTGACCATAATTGCTATAACCACATTGGTTCACTTTTCGAGCAGCCAGCTCTGCTTCGATCATCAGTTTCCCCCGCAATGTCGTACTTGGGAGCCGATATGCGGAACACAGCTCTGCGGACGATGCGCGCGCTACTTTCGAGGACAACACTTCGGGTGACAAAACATCAGCGGTACACGCAGCCAAAATCAAGAAAACAAAATAGATGAACGCACGCATGAAAAACGCCTTGTGGTCACTTTTCGAAAAAAACATTCGGTCAAATCAATAGGGCAGTTTTGTACCAACCCAGATCATCAATGTAAACGTTCAGCCAGCCAAGATCCTGCACTGGCTAGGGCAATGCGACGCCTCAAAATCCACCGAATAAATTTTGCCTCCTGCCTCTGGTCATCCACGCCCTCGACCATCCCGTCGAAATCCACGAATGGACCAGAGTAGGCCGTGATCTACTCGCCGATTTCAAACGAGATCATCAGCTTGGGCGCTTCGCCACCTCGCCGAGTGATGTAGAAAACCTGGTGCACCTCTGCCTTGCTTGCCAGTTGTCGCGCAAAGGCTAATCAGGACTGTGTGATTGCCAATATCCCAAGCGCGATCAGGCAGGCCCAGCCGATGCGGTGAAGAAAGCGCGGCTCTTTCAGGACGAGCGCGGCAAGGACTACGGATACCGGAATCGAGGCCTGCCGGACCGCGCTGACAGGTGCGGCCTCGGCGCCTAACTGGAAAGCTTTCAGGATAAAAAGATAGGATAGATAGGACGCAATCCCTGCTAATACGATCCGCCACGGGGCGAGTGTCCAGCCTCGTACCACGCCTAGAAATGGGGTCGACATATGGCGATCTTCCCAGGCCCGGATGCCGGCAAGGGTCAATGTCACCAGGATATAACAGTAGAACAGGAAAGGCGCGGGGGTTGTTTTTTGCATAGCGCCTGCATCGCTCAGCGAATAGGCGGCCGAGCCAAGCATCGCCATGACAGCCAGCGCAAAAGCCTTGTGATCATGCAGCAATCCGCCCGGAGATTTCTGGATCATCAGGCTGCCCATCAGGACCAGCGAAATCCCCACAAGGATGAGCCACGAATACTGTTGATCCAGCGCAAGCCAGCTAAAGGCAACGATGGCAATCGGCGAGGACCGGATGACCGGATAATACACCGAAAGGTTGCCCCGGCGCAGGGCTGAAAGCGTGCCATAGTAATAAAAGCTCAACCCCAGGGAAGAAACCAGCACCAGAGGCCAGACCTCGCGGCTGAGGGTCAGGGGCTGGCCAACCAGTCGGGCGTGAAGTGCCGCAAGAATGACCCAGGTCAGCGCTACACCAACATAACAGGACACCGGATGCGCCGTGTCTTTCAACAACAGATCCCGCAGCGGATGTGTCGCCGCCGAAATCAGAACCAGAACAATCAGGCCAAGTTCCATATCTCAGGTCTGATGAAGCGGATTGCGCTGCAGAAAGGTGTTATAGTGCACAGTCATCTGGTCGTCCGCGATCTGCACAACACCATAGGCTGGCGGTTCATCACAGAATTCCCCGTCAACACTGTCGGCAGTCAGAGGGATTTGGTGATTGAGGCTGGGCAGGCTGGTGAACGGGATGCCACGCCAGTTCACATAGGTCATGCGATGGACATGCCCATAGAAGACGTGGCGAATGTTACGCCCGTGACCGAGTGTTTCAAAAAACACTTCGGCTTCGACCAGGCGGATGTCGTCCACATAGGGAATGCCGATGTCAAAAGGCGGGTGGTGCATGAACAAATAGCAGGGCTTATCCCCCGCCGAGATCAGCTGTTCTTTCAGCCAATTCAAGCGCAAGCTGCACAGCTGACCTTCATGCATATCCGCACCGTCTTTTGTCGTATCCAGAAAGATAAACTTTCCCGCGTCGGTCTCGATGCTGTGCTGAACAAAGCCATTTGAATCCACATGGTCATCCGTAAAGACCGTTCTGAAAACCTGACGATCATCATGGTTGCCGATCATCAGGTGACAAGACAGCGGGAAACCGTCCAGATGTGACTTGAGCACCTGATAGGCTTCAGCCCTTCCAAACTCGGCCAGGTCGCCGGATATCACGCAAAACGCTGCATCCGAATGCCATTTGGCGATGTCCTCAAGGCAACGGGAAAATTGGGTCGAAGGAACGCCGCCATTCAGGTGCCCGTCTTGGTCAACAAGGTGTATATCTGTAATATGTATGAATTTCATCTACCTGCCCACTTGCCTTGTATGGTTGTCCAAATATGCCAGGCGGCCGGGTTCCATCCCCATTGGTTACGACAAAGATTATCCCGATTTCGACAGATCAGTTCCGCCCTGATTTGCCCGGGTCTGATAACGGGCTGAAGGCTCCAAAACAAGAAACGCCGCAGTGCCCAGGGCAACGCGGCGTTGTCAAATTTCGCTAATTGGAAATTAGCTTTGTTTGGTGACCTGAGTGAAGTCCAGCTCGACCGGGGTTTCCCGACCAAAGATCGAGACCGAGACCTTCAGCTTCTGGTTATCGTCATCCACACCTTCGACCATGCCGTCGAAATCTTCGAACGGACCGTCATTCACCTTGACCTTCTCGCCAATTTCGAACGAGATCATCAGCTTGGGCGCTTCTTCGCCTTCCTGGACACGGTTGAGGATCTGGTTCACCTCGGCATCGCGCATCGGCATCGGGCGGCCTTGCGGACCCAGAAAACCAGTGACCCGGTTGATCGAGTTGACCAGGTGATACCCTTGATCCGACATTTCCATATGCACCAGCACGTAACCCGGCATAAAGCGACGTTCGGTTGTGACTTTCTTGCCCCGGCGCACTTCGATCACCTCTTCGGTGGGCACCAGAACTTCGTCAATGTCATCCTCAAGGCCCTGCTCGGCCACCGACGTGCGGATCTGCTCTGCGATCTTCTTTTCGAAATTCGAAAGAACGCTGACCGAGTACCACCGTTTCGCCATGAACCTGTCGTCCTTGTTTGCCTTCGGCTGTATTCCATCTACCGGAAAAGCCGTTATTGAAAATCTGTCGCGTCACCCGGAATAAAAAGCGGCGCACAGCCCGAATCGCCGCACGCCCATTCCGAATAGTACCGCGTCACCTACTCTGACATCGCAAGCTGTGCAAGGGGGCAGCGACGTTTCCGACCTGCCCGGCCCGGTTTAACCGAACATGCCCAGAATCAGCTGCAGGCCACCACGAATACCAAGATCGACCAGCGCAAAGAACACAGCCGTCAGTGCTGCCATGATGAACACCATGACCGTGGTCAGCAACACCTCGCGGCGGGTTGGCCAGACGACCTTTGAAACCTCGGCACGGACCTGCTGAATAAACTGGATCGGATTCATAGTTGCCATTTGGCTTTGTTCTCTCTGCTAGCGGATGGGCCGGACATAACCGGGCATTGAGGCAATTTCAAGGGGGCCGTCAGGGCTTGGGCTTATCGTCCCATTCGTCGCTTAGAATGCGGCGCGCATCGCCTTCGGGGTCGTCATACTGGTTCGACCGAACGGTATAGATGAACGCAAACAGGCCAACCCCTCCCAAAAGCAGGGAAATCGGTATGAGATAGGCCAGAACTTCCATTCAGATCACCTTAGCCGCAGCGCGTTCAGAGAAACGGTAATGGACGAGGTCGACATTGCCAATGCCGCGATCAGCGGCGTGGCTAGGCCCGCAACCGCCAGCGGCACTGCAATGATATTATAGATGGTTGCAATACGGAAGTTCTCGCGAATCCGTTTCGTTGCCTTAACCGCGGTATCGCAGGCACCCGCAATCGGCGACAGGTCGTTACCCAACAGCACGATATCGGATGCCACTCGCGCAGCATCTAGCGCCGAGGCCGGTGAAATCGACACATGCGCCGCGGCCAGCGCCGCCGTGTCGTTCAGCCCGTCACCAACCATCAGGACGTGGCAGCCTTGATCCCGCAGGCATTGCACATGGGTTGCCTTGTCCTGCGGCAGGGCCTGCGCAATCCATGTCTCAATCCCCAGCTTACCGGCCAGCGTCTCAACCGCGCCTTGCGTATCGCCCGAGATCAAAATGACCTTTTTCCCCTCATCGCGAAACGCCTGAACCGCCTCAGCCGCACCAGCGCGCAATGTGTCCGAGAACAAGAACACTGAAGGCGCCCGCCCTGCTAACGACAGCCAGGCCGCAGTTTGTTCAGCCTCTTGCCCACCGGTCCATTCGGCGCGTCCCAGACGCACGGGATGGTCCTGAAAGATGCCTTCGGTGCCGTACCCCGGAACTTCAGATATCCCCTCGACATTTGCGGGCGTGACCCCCGCTTGACGGGCAGCCTGCGCCAGCGCAACAGAGAGCGGGTGCGACGAGGCCTCGGCCAGTGCCAGTGCGATTTCCAGATCGCCGGGCGCATGATCCGCAAGATTGGTCAGCTCCGGCGTTCCCGAGGTCAGCGTTCCCGTCTTGTCGAACACAACCGTATCCACCTCGGCGAGGCGTTCCAGCGCTGTGGCGTGTTTGATCAGCATCCCTTTGCGGAACAACCGGCCCGAGGCCGCCGTCGTCACCGCCGGTACGGCCAGACCCAGCGCACAGGGGCAGGTGATGATCAGCACCGCCGCTGCGATATTCAGCGCGGTGCGGATATCGCCGGAATAGATATACCAGCCCAGAAAGCTCAGCGCCGACAGGATATGCACGCCCGGTGCATAAAGCTTGGCTGCCTTATCCGCCAGCGAAGTATAACGCGACCGCCCAGATTCCGCGATGGCCACAAGATCGGCCATGCGGTGCAGCGATGTATCCTCACCCACAGCTGTCGCCCGTACGGTCAATGGACCCGTTAGATTTACCTCGCCAGCACTGACCGTCAGACCGGTTTCCGCAAATACCGGCAAGGTTTCACCCGTCAGCAGCGATCGGTCGAGCTCGGATTGCCCGGAAACGATTTCGCCATCCACCGGCATTCGGCCTCCGGGACGTACCAGGATCAGATCACCCACGCTCAGCGTTGCGACGGGCACCTCAACTTCTTGACCATCGGCCAGCCTGATCGCGCGCGGAACTTCCAACGCGGTCAACTCCTCGGCTGCGGATCGGGCGGCGGCGCGGGTACGGTAGTCCAGATAGCGTCCGGCCAGCAGAAAGAACGTCAGGGTCAGGGCGGCGTCAAAATAGGCGTGCTCACCACTCAGCGCGGTTTCCCACAGCGATGTGGCCAATGCCAACAGGATTGCCAACACGATCGGCACATCCATATTCAGGCGACCGACGCGCAAGGCGCTCCAGGCATTGGCAAAGAAGGGCTGCGCCGAAAACGCGATCGCAGGCAAAGCAATCGCTGCCGAAATCCAGTGGAACATGTCGCGCGTTGCATCGGTTGCCCCTGACCAGACAGAGACAGACAGCAACATTACATTCATCGAGGCAAAACCAGCCACCGCCAACCGCATCAACAGGTCGCGACCAGCTTTGTCGGACTGCGTGGCAGACAGGGATCCAGGGTCCAGCTCGTGCGCCTCAAAGCCTACGCGTTCAAGCACCGGGATCAGATCGGCGGCGCGCAGATCGGGCGCGGCTTTGACCATCGCACGTTTCAAGGTCAGGTTCACGCGCGCGTCCTCGACCCCGGGCTGGGCATTCAATTCACGCTCGACCGTGGCAATACAGGCCGAGCAGTGAATTCCCGGCAATGACAGCGCGATCTGCACATCCTGCGGGATCGGCCTTGCGGGCTCTACCGGGGCGGCGATACAGCCGGGGCAAGCTGCGGTGCCAGAGGACATCTGCGCAGACATCCCCTAGCCTTTCACATAAAGCGGCACGCGCTGTGCAAACTCGGCCCCGCTGTGATCTTTGGCAACCAGCCGAATGTTCCAGTTGCCCGGACCCAGCGATGCCGGAGTCGCATATGCATTCCCGTCGAATATGAAATCAGGAGCAAAATCATCTTTGACATGGGTCGCGCGGCCCACAACGGCCTGCAGGTCAGCCACCTTGACCGGTGCGCCCGTCTGATCGGTTATATGCAGGATCAGCAATCCGCCCGAAATCTCGGCGCGGATAAACCAGCCCAGCGCCTGATGTTCCTTCAGGCGTTCGTTGAATTCCTGGCTGGCGACATAGGAATTCTTGACCTCGAGCCCCGGAAAGGTCTTCACCGCGCTATAGGCCAGAACCAGGTTCACCGTGATGATCACGCCAAAGGATGCAACGAACACAGCAAGCGCATGTTTGCCGGTGAATTTACGTTCAGCCATGTTCAGTTCCCTCGTCCGTTAAACGTGGTGTCCTTATAGGCGCGCTCACCGCTCTGCAGGTCTTCGACCCAGATGCGGACCGGCGTCGTATCCAAAGTTGCTGGCCCGGTGTCGCCCGATGCGACGATGTAAACACGGGTCAACTGTGCCGTATCCGCCGTCACATTGACAGTCTCACCTTCAACCCCCTCGATCTGTATCTTCAGGGCCGGATCACCGGACAGGGTCAGTTGGAATGGGCGGTCCTCGCCATGTTTGTTCCGCAGTCGTACATCATAAGTGTTACGGATAGTTCCGTCAGAAAGGGTTACAAATGTCGGGTTTCGCACCGGCGCTACGGTCAGATCAATGTCAGAACGGATGAACAGGGCGAACAAAAGCGCGAAGCCAACCGCAGACCACATACCCGTATACATGATGGTCCGAGGCCGCAGGATGTGTTTCCAGACATTCTTGGGCGGATGACCGGCGCGTTCACTCGATTCGTCGCTCAACGCCATGTAGTCGATCAAGCCACGCGGCTTGCCAATTTTGGCCATCATGTCATCGCAAGCGTCGATGCACAGCGCACAGGTGATACATTCAAGCTGCTGACCGTCGCGGATGTCGATACCGACAGGGCAGACATTCACACAGGCCATGCAATCAATGCAGTCCCCAAGATCGGAATCCGCGGTCCGCTTGCCTTTGCCGCGCGGTTCACCGCGCCATTCGCGATACCCAACCACCAGAGTATCCTCGTCCATCATCGCGGCCTGAATGCGCGGCCAGGGACAGGCGTAAATACAGATCTGCTCGCGTGCGAACCCACCAAACAAAAAGGTCGTCCCCGTCAGGATCAATATGGTTGTATAGGCGACCGGATGTGCATCTCCGGTCACTAGGTCACGGACCAGCGTTGGCGCATCCGCGAAATAGAACACCCAGGCACCACCCGTTGCCAGACCAATAAACAGCCAAGCGACCCATTTGGTGACACGCAGCCTTGCTTTGTGGAAATCCATCTTTTTCTGACGATGCAGGCGCAGACGGGCGTTTCGATCACCTTCGATCCAGCGCTCGACCAAGATATACAAATCAGTCCAGACGGTCTGCGGGCAGGCATAGCCGCACCACACGCGCCCCAGCGCCGATGTAAACAGAAACAGGCCCAGACCGGCCATGATCAGCAACCCGGCCACGAAATAGAACTCGTGCGGCCAGATCTCGATCCAGAAAAAGTAAAAGCGCCGGTTGGCCAGATCCAGCAGCACCGCCTGGTCCGGGAGGCTGGGACCGCGATCCCATCTGATCCAGGGTGTGACGTAATAGATCCCCAGCGTGACCGCCATGATGAACCATTTCAGGTTGCGAAACGGGCCGGACACGCGGCGGGGAAAGATCGGTTCGCGCGCTGCGTATAGGCTGGGGGCGGGGTCGGAATCGCTCACGGGCTGGCTCCAGATGTAGCTGTTCTACGGCGTCTTCTTCCAGATCATACGGGCAGCCACTTTGACATGGGTCAAAAGCGCATCGTAAAGACACCTTTTGTCACATCTTACCAGCTTGCCGCCTGAGCCACCTGATAAATATCTTCACCCCAGGACGAAGCGGCATATTTCCGGTGACAATATGGTATCCGCGCCCGTCGGGTTCGCGGAACAGTTCGACCAATCGACCCGCAATGATATCCGCTTCGACAAAATGCCGCACGGTGGCCGTCACACCCTGCCCGGCGCGCACTCCCTCAAGCAGCAGGTTTCCCGGCAAGGCGATGCGGCCAGCGCCGGGGCTATGGCCCACGCCGTGACGGGCCAGCCATTGCGTTGCCTCCGTTGTGCCGAACTCCTCAAGCCAGGGCAGACGGCTGAGTGCTTTAGGTGTCACAGGTGCCCGCCCAGTCAACAGGGATGGCGCGGCGACAATCACGATCGGACTTTGCAACAGCAGTTCGGCCGTCACATCGGGCCAGTCCCCTGCCCCATATCTGATCGCCAGATCCACGCCGCCCGGGCGCAGATCGACCAACCGGGGCGAGGGATCCAGCGCAAGGTGAATGCCTGGATGCTCGGCCTGAAATGCGGGCAAGCGCGGCATAAGCCATGAAGCTGCGAAAGAGGCCGTCAGCGATACGTGGACCGGACGATCCTCGGTTGCACGCTTCAGGTCAGTGACCGCCGCACCTATGGCCCCAAATCCCAAATGCAGGGCACGCGCCAGAACCTTGCCCTCGGCCGTCAGGGTCATGGATTTACCGGATCGGTCCAGAAGGGCCAGATCCAGGTGTTTTTCAAGCGCACGCAGTTGTTGGCTGATCGCTGCGTGACTGACATTCAGCGACGCCCCTGCCTGAACAACATTTCCAGTCTCAGCAAAGGAAGAAAAGGCGCGCAAAGCCGCAAGCGGCGGCATATCCATCCAGTTCATCTGTAAGTCCTACTTACATATTGGAATGGTAATTGAGTCGCATTTATCAGGCTAAAGATCAATCCTGATAACAGCGGCAACACAATCCAGGAGGGATCAGATGCTTGCGATACTGGCACGAAGTTTCATGGTAGCCACCAAAACAGAGGCTGACGGCAAAGGCACTGGCACAGATAGCCGCGACCTTGTGCGCAGCAGCTGGCTGCCGGACCATCACTGGTGGATTGAAAAGTCTGGCCCGCGCGAAAAGGCGCATCTGGACTGCACCAATGGGGGCCTGTAGTCTGATAATAGTAGCACCGGCTGTTCAGGAAACGCGCGAACAGAGAGAACAGCCGGTGCCTTAACCTTCGGGCGGCGAACCGTCCGAAGGTATTCTTTTGGCCTTACTGACCGCCACCCAACTGGTGGACATAGGCCGTCACAGCGCGGATCTGCGCGTCCGTAAGGCGGTTTTCCCAAGCAGGCATTACACCGAAACGGCTATTGGTCACGGTCTCAGTCAATGCCTCTGCGTCGCCACCATAGAGCCAGATCGCATCGGTCAGGTTGGGTGCGCCCTGAAAGACGTCACCAGTGCCATCCTCGCCATGACAGGACGAACAGTTATCTTCGAAGACGACCTTGCCTGCCTGCGCAGCTACGTCATCAGTCTGCGCATTGGTCAGGGACATCACGTATTGAACCACTTGGGTGATCTCGTCATGTTCCAGGATTTCGCCAAATGCAGGCATTTCGGAATAGCGCGCATCGTCGCTTTCCTCGTTGCGAATGCCATAGGCGATTGTGGTCTCGATATCCTCAAGCGAACCGCCCCACAGCCAGGCGTCATCCAGCAGGTTCGGGAATCCTGGTGCACCCTGCGCGCCTGAGCCGTGGCATTGCGCACACCAGGTACGGAACACCGCGCCCCCGGCATTCGCCGCGTATTGCTGCAGTTCGGGATCTGCCGAGATATCTTCAAGCGATGTTTCCACAAGCTTGGCGTTCCAAGGGGCATTCGCCTCTTCAAACGCAATCATCTCTTCTTGTACCAGAGCGCGAGAGGACCAGCCCAAAACGCCAGCAGTGGCGGATTGAACCAAGGGCCATGCGGGATACATGATCGTATAGATCACCGCCCAGAAGATGGTGGCGTAGAATGTCCACAACCACCAGCGCGGCATCGGGTTTTCGAATTCTTCGATACCATCCCAGCTGTGGCCGGTTGTACTCGGATCACCCGGCTGTTTTTCAGGTGTCTTGCTCATTGCCGCGCCTCCTTGGATGTGGCGGGATTGTCGTCGCCCCGCAGGGGCGCTGGTGCATCATCATGCCGAAACGGGATATTCGCGGTGTCCTTGTATTCCTTGCTGGAACCCGGGCGAAAAACCCAGATTATGATCCCAACAAAGAAAACAAAGAGCAGCAGCAACATCCAGCTATCCGCGAATTGCCGTAAGAGTGTATATTCTTCCATCACACCCTCCTTTACCGGTTCGCGTCTGGGGTGAAGGTCGAGAAATCGACCAGCGTTCCCAGCATCTGCAGATAAGCGACCATCGCATCCGCTTCAGTCAGCTCGGGCTGACCATCGAAGTTCCGCACGCTGACCTTGTCACCATAGCGTTCCAGCAGGCCGTCATAGTCACTGTCGGGATCGGCCTGCGCCCGGAAATCCGCCACGGCGTTCTCCAGCATCTCTTCGGTATAGGGCGTGCCTACCAGCGCATTCGCCTTCATGACATCACCGATATACTTACCGTCAATCTTGCGATGCTCGAGGAAGCCGTATTTCGGCATTACAGATTCAGGCACCACCGACTGCGGGTTGCGCAGGTGATCCACATGCCACTGGTCAGAATAACGACCACCGACACGGGCCAGATCAGGGCCGGTGCGTTTGGACCCCCACTGGAACGGATGATCATACATTGATTCAGCCGCCAGCGAGTAGTGGCCATAGCGCTCGACCTCATCCCGCATCGGGCGGATCATCTGACTGTGGCAGACATAGCAGCCTTCGCGGATATAGATGTCACGGCCCGCCATTTCCAAGGGGGTGTAAGGGCGCATGCCCTCCACCTTTTCGATGGTGTTCTCAAGATAGAACAGCGGGGTGATCTGCACGATGCCACCGATGGTCACGACCAGGAAGCTGAAGATCAGCAGGAGGGTCGCGTTGGTCTCGAGGATCTTATGTTTGTCGAGAATTGCCATTGCTCCGGCCCTCCTTATTCAGCCGGGACCGCGACGGTCAGGCTGGCCTCTTTGGCCGGCGCTTTCCGCACAGTCATCCACAGGTTGTAGCACATGATCAGCGCCCCAGCGAGGAACATGACCCCACCCAGAGCTCGCACCACATACATCGGGAACTTGGCAGCCACGGTGTCGGCGAACGAGTTCACAAGGAAACCATTGGCATCCACTTCGCGCCACATCAGGCCTTCCATGATACCTGTCACCCACATCGACGCGGCGTAGAGCACGATGCCGATAGTGGCGAGCCAGAAGTGCCAGCTGACCATCTGCAACGAATACAGACGCTCACGCTTCCACAAGACGGGCACCAGGAAGTACAGCGCACCAAAGGTGATCATGCCGTTCCAGCCCAGCGCACCCGAATGCACGTGACCAATGGTCCAGTCGGTATAGTGGCTCAAAGAGTTAACCGCTCGGATCGACATCATCGGGCCCTCAAAAGTGGACATGCCATAGAAGCCGACCGAAATCACCATCATCCGGATCACCGGGTCCGTACGCAGCTTGTCCCACGCACCCGATAGGGTCATCAGGCCGTTGATCATGCCACCCCAGGACGGCATCCACAGCACGATCGAGAACACCATGCCCAGTGTCGAGGCCCAGTCGGGCAGCGCTGTATAGTGCAAATGGTGCGGACCAGCCCAGATATACAGGAAGATCAGCGCCCAGAAGTGGATGATCGACAGCTTGTAACTGAACACCGGACGTTCGGCCTGTTTCGGGATGAAATAGTACATCATGCCCAGGAAACCGGCAGTCAGGAAAAAGCCCACAGCATTGTGGCCGTACCACCACTGGATCATTGCGTCCTGAACGCCTGACCAGACGATGACAGATTTCGAACCCCAGATGCTGACAGGGATAGTCATGTTGTTGACCAGATGCAGCATGGCGACGGTAACGATAAAGGCCAGGTAGAACCAGTTCGCCACATAGATATGAGGCTCTTTCCGCCTGACGATTGTTCCCAGGAACACGGCAAGATAGGCCACCCAGACGATGGTCAGCCACAGATCGACATACCACTCCGGCTCGGCGTATTCCTTGGACTGGGTTCCGCCCAGCACATACCCGGTCGCAGCCAGCACAATGAACAGCTGATAGCCCCAGAAAACGAACCATGCCAGATTGCCGCCCCACAGGCGCGCGGCGCTGGTCCGCTGGACGACGTAGAAGGACGTAGCGATTAGTGCGTTGCCGCCAAAGGCAAAGATAACCGCCGATGTATGCAGCGGACGCAATCGGCCAAAATTCAGATATCCTTGTGCCCATTCAAAGTTCAGCACCGGATAGGCCAGCTGAAAGGCGATGAATGTCCCGGCAAGAAAACCAACCACGCCCCAAAAGGCCGTCGCGATTACGCCGTAACGGACCACATCGTCCATGTACTCGCCTGAACGATCTATCAGGATATCTGGCTCATCCGTGTTTCTAAGCGTCCAGATGAACAATCCCGCGGCGATCAACATCACCAGAATTGCATGCACCTGATACGCCAAATCGCGTGCATAATTGGTCCCGATCGCTGCAAACAGCACGATCAGACCAAGCACGATCAGCTTGATGTAATTTGACATATTGCGTCCCTTTGCCATGCTCCGCGCGATTCTTTTTTGTCGCGGAACCCATTTGACTGGTTGTTGTTTTGTCCGAGGACAGCCCAAACTGCTTTGATCTGTATCAAGACAGAATAGCGAATATTATGACAAGGCTACAGAAATGATTTGGCCGGAATGTCGCGGACGGAACGGCCCTGGAGGCAAGAGGTTAAGATGGCGTATAAGTCCCTTCTCACCGTTCTAACGGAAACGGAACAATCGGCCCCGGCGCTGGCACAGATGGCAGCTCTGGCCACAGCCCAGGATGCGCATGCCGAAGCCCTGTGCCTGGGGGTCGATCGCAGTCAGACTGGTTATTACTATGCTGGCGCCAACGCGCTGATTCTGCAGGAGACCCTGTCCCGCGCCAAAGCAGAGGCCGAGGACACCCTGCACTATGCAGAGACCTATCTGAACAGTTCCGGCGTACGCTGGTCTGCAGAAAGCGGCGTGGCCCAGATTGCCGATATTGGTCGCCACGTCGCCCATCGGGCGCGGTTCTCGGACCTTGTTATTCTGCCGCAACCTTACGGAAAAGACCGCAGCGTCGAAGCAGAGCCTATCGTCGAGGCAGCCATGTTCGAAGGTCACGCTCCGGTTCTGGTCATTCCTGAAAAAACGACGCCTTTTGACAAGCCCGGTACTGTCTTGGTCGGCTGGAACGAAAGCGTCGAAGCCATGCGCGCAATTCGCTGCGCCCTACCCTTCCTGATCGGCGCCGATCAGGTGCGGATCGTGGTGATCGACCCACCAACGCATGGGCCGGATCGCTCGGACCCCGGTGGGTTGTTGTCCCAGATGCTGTCGCGCCACGGAGTTAAGTGCGAAATCGACGTGCTCAGCAAAACAATGTCGCGTGTATCGGACATCCTGAACCGCCATGCGACGGATACCGAAACAGATATGATCGTCATGGGCGCCTATGGGCATTCCCGATTCCGAGAAGCCATCCTGGGCGGCGCGACACGCAATATGCTGGAACAATCGACTGTTCCGGTGTTCATGGCACATTGAAACGGCAGAGCCGCCCAGCGGGCGGCTTTTATCCGCGTTTCACAAGGCCGATCAGGAAAAGCAGAATGATTGCCCCAATGGTGGCGAAAATAATTGACGAGACCAGACCGCCGCCAACGGCAAAACCAAGGGCTGGGAAAATTAGCCCGGCCAGAAATGCCCCGACAACGCCAACGATGATGTTACCAATCAAGCCGAATCCCCGGCCTTCCATGATCTTTCCGGACAACCATCCCGCGATGGCACCAATAAGCAGCATGGCCAAAAGGCTGCTGAATCCCATGACTTACTCCTGACGCAGTTTCACTGGTCCCACTAAACCACGGTTAAGACAACGGGTCACGCCGTATGTGAATCACACCAGATATCCGCCATCGGAATCGTCGCCTGCCTCTTCCATCAACCGGCCCATGTCCGGAACAGATACACGGCGCTTGCCTTCTAGCAAGATGATCTCGTCTTTCTTCAAGGCGGATATCTGACGGCTGACGGTTTCCAGTGTAAGGCCAAGGTAGTCTGCCATCGCCTCGCGCGTCAGCGGAAGATCAAAAACGATTGGGCTGGAACTTCCGTTCTGCCCAATCGACGCATCCCGGCGCGCGATGATGGACAACAGGCTTGCGATTTTTTCGCGCGCAGTCTTGCGCCCCAGCACCAGCATCCATTCACGGGCAGCGTCCAGCTCATCCAATGTCATCTGAAGCAAACGATGCGCGATATGCGGAGTAGCACCCATCAGTTCTTCGAACGGCTTCTTACGGAAACAGCACATGACAATGTCAGTCGTTGCCACGACGTCGTAAGGCGCTGAATCTCGACCTGGACGACCGACGAAATCGCTGGGCAGCAAAAGGCCAACCATCTGCGTGCGCCCATCTTCCATGGTCTGAGTCAAAGAAGCGATCCCCGACACGACCGAGCCCACGAAATTCATCTGATCACCGGACCAGATGATTGTCTGCCCAGCCTCGAAGCTGCGATAATATTTAATACCTTCAAGAAGCTCCAGCTCATGAACATCGCAATGCGCGCAGACTGCTCTGTGGCGGATTGGACAATCTTCACAGTTTGTATGATCGATTTTGAAAATCTGTGTCATGCGCGTTCCCACTTGATCTCTATCAAGGTTGCTAGGCGTGCCGTCCTCTAACGGTATCGCCATGATAGTTAAACCACAACTTGCAAAGCTTGGACTATTTGACGCGAAAGTACCGCGCTACACAAGCTATCCAACAGCCCCTCACTTCAGCAATGATGTGGGGGTAAACCTTTACGAAGACTGGATTACCGGCATTAAACCCGGCAGCTCCGTCTCGTTGTACATACACGTGCCCTTCTGCCGCAGGCTGTGTTGGTTTTGTGCCTGCCGAACACAGGGGACGCAAACTGACAACCCGGTCATCGCCTATGTCGACGTCCTCAAGGCCGAGCTTGATCTGCTGGCCGCGCGCCTGCCTCAAGGCGTCACCCTCTCGCGTCTGCACTGGGGCGGTGGCACACCAACGCTGTTGAATCCCGATCTGATGCGGGATCTGGCCACACGCATTCTGGATGTTGTACCGCTGGGTCCGGGTGCTGAATTCTCGGTCGAAATCGACCCGAACGAGATTGACCAAGCCCGACTGGACGCGTTGGCCGAAGCGGGCATGAACCGTGCCTCGATCGGCGTGCAGGATTTCGACGATGAGATTCAGAAAACTATCGGTCGCGTCCAAAGCTATGACACCACGCGCGCAGCTGTGGACATGATCCGTGCCCGCGGCATTACCAGCCTGAACGCTGATATCCTGTACGGTCTGCCGCATCAGACCAAATCAAGGATGACAGAAAGCGTACAGAAACTGCTGTCACTGAACCCCGACCGCGTTGCGCTGTACGGATACGCCCACGTGCCGTGGATGGCCAAGCGGCAACAGTTGATTCCTTCGGACGCATTGCCCACGCCCGAGCAACGTCTGGAGCTGTTCGAGACGGCGCGTCGACTGTTCCTCTGGGATGATTACGCCGAGATCGGAATTGACCACTTTGCCACGCAGGATGATGGTCTGACACATGCGCTCAGGGCCGGGCGACTGAAACGGAACTTTCAGGGTTATACGGATGATCAGGCCGAGGTGCTGATCGGTGTGGGCGCAAGCTCGATCTCGCGGTTTCCTCAGGGCTACGCCCAGAACGCACCGGCAACATCGGCCTATACGAAAGCCATCCGCGAGGGGCGCTTTTCGACCTCGCGCGGGCATTTGTTCAAAGGGCAGGACATTTTGCGCGCACGTCTGATCGAAGCGCTGATGTGTGATTTTCAGATCAATTCGGCTGAGATTCTGCGTGACCACAACATATCCGCCCAAGAGCTGAACGCGATGTACCAGAGGGCCAATGCCGACTTCAACAATCTGCTACACGTCACCAAAGATGGCCTGTTCATTCCACCCGAGGCCCGGCCGCTGACCCGAATGATTGCCCGCAGCTTTGACGCCTATGACCTGAGCAAGGCAGGCCACAGCTCGGCGATCTGATCGCTTACAGGTGGGCCCGGTTGTGCGGCCCGCCGCTTAGATACCAGTACAGGGGCTTGACGCGAGCCTCTGGTTGTCTTCACACTTGGGCGGAACGATCCGAACCCTGAGGCAGGTGAATTCGCAGTCAGTCCTCGCCCACGCAGCCGTGTGGGTCGGCCCTTTTCGTGCAGGTATTACTGCAACCTGAAAAGAGGGACATCACTCATGCGCGTATTCACCGTCCTCGGCCCCAGCCAATCTGGCAAGACAACCCTGGTCGAGGCCATAAGCCGCCTCGACAACCGACCCACCACATTCGATGTCTCCGGAACCGTGCACTTGCACGGTTTTTCTTACTTGGACGAGCCCTGGTGCGCGATCGATGTGGACGGGGGCAGCGACAATCTGGGTTATGTCGGACCAGCCATGGCGATTTCGGATGCGGCGGTTGTGGTTGTCCCGCCGGACCCAGACGCGGCTGTCTTGTGCGCGCCCTATCTGCGGCTGGTTGAAGAGGCGGGCATTCCCTGTTTCCTGTTCATCAATCGGATGGATGCCCCAAATGGCCGTATCCGGGATATCATCGCCGCGCTACAGACCTACTGCACCCACCACATCGCCCTACGTCAGGTCCCTATTCGCGACGGCGAGACAATAGTCGGCGCGGTCGATCTGATCTCGGAGCGGGCTTGGAAATATCAGGAAGGCCAGCCCTCGGCCCTGATCGAACTGCCGCACTCGGTCGAGGACCGCGAACAAGAAGCCCGCACCGAGCTGCTAGAGACGCTGTCGGACTTTGACGATCACCTGTTGGAGCAGCTGATCGAAGACAAACAGCCCGCAAGTGCCGAGATCTACGATCTGGCCGCGCAGGTTTTGCAGAACCACCAGTTGATCCCCGCCTGTCTGGGCGCGGCCAGCCATGGCAATGGTCTGACCCGCCTGATGAAAGCCCTGCGGCACGAAGCCCCTGAGTTCAACATTGCCGCCAACCGCGATGAGGCCACCGAGACTGCCCGCGCCATTGCGGGATTCGCGGACGTGAAGAAACATATCGGCAAGATCATCGTCCTTCGTGGCCTGGGAGATGGCGTGCGTGCGCATGAAGCTTTGGGAGGTGAGACAGTCGGCAATCTGACGACACTTGACGCCAAGACCCAGATTTCCGGGCTGGAGGCAGGTCAGATCGGGCTGGCCGTGAAATCCGATCACCTGATCCCCGGCAATATTTACGACAGCAAATCCGAATCTCCGTTGCCGGAATGGGCATCATCACATCCAGTCGCCCAACGTCAGATCGTATCACCCGCGCATGAGCGAGATGACGTGCGCCTGTCGAACGCTCTGACCCGTCTTGTCGAGATCGACCCCGGTCTCCATCTGGAACAGGATGAGCTGACCGGCCATGCGGTGCTGGGCTCTCAAGGCCCGCAGCACATGCGCCGGATCACCGCCAAACTGGCCGAAGATTTCGGGATTGAAATCGTGGCCGACCCGATCGAGACCGCCTATCGCGAAACCATCCGTGCGCCCATCGAACACCGCCACCGTCACCGCAAGCAATCCGGTGGTGCGGGTCAGTTTGCAGATGTCGTGATCTCGGTCACGCCCATGCCGCGCGGATCAGGGTTTCAGTTCGAAGAGATCGTGAAAGGCGGTTCGGTGCCGCGCAACTATATTCCCTCAGTTGAACACGGGGCCAAGGACGCGCTGGAGCAGGGACCCGAGGGCTTCCCTGTTGTTGATGTCAAAATCACGCTGAGTGACGGCAAACACCACAATGTGGACAGTTCCGATTATGCTTTCCGCACCGCAGGCAAGAACGCCGTACGCGAGGCGCTGCCTCAAGCCAAACCGGTGGTCCTGCAACCCATTCTGAACGCAGAGATTCACCTGCCATCCGATTTTGTCGGCGACCTTGTCCCCACGATCAGTTCCTTACAGGGTCAAGTGCTGGGATTCGAAGGCAACCCCAACGCTTCGGGCTGGGAGATTTTCAATGCCCAACTCCCTGCCGTGGCCGAGGATGAGTTGCATCGCACCTTGGCCAGCGCCACGCGCGGCACCGGTTGGGTAAAGTTAAGCTTTGATCACTATGAAGAACTGCGCGGCCCGATACCGAAAGCGGCAACACGGGAAACCGCAAACGCGTGAAAAACACGGCGAGCGGGCTTCAGCCCGCTGCCGCAATCAATTCGCGGGTGTAATCTGTCTGCGCGTTTTCGAACAGGTCTTCGGCAGCGCCCATTTCAATCACGTCACCGTTCCGCATAACGATGACATTATGTGACATCGCCCGGACCACTTTTAGGTCATGGCTGATGAACAGATATGCCAACCCGTATTTCCGCTGCAGATCTCGCAGCAAGTCTACGATCTGCACCTGAACCGTCATGTCCAGCGCGCTTGTCGGCTCATCCAGCACCAGAAGTTTGGGACGGAGCACCATCGCCCGTGCGATGGCGATACGCTGCCGCTGCCCGCCCGAGAACTCGTGCGGATACCGGTCCATCGACGCCGGGTCCAACCCCACTTCCGTCATCACATCCGCCACCAGATCGCGCGGGGCGCGGTGTGGATCAACCTTGTGGATTGCCAGACCCTCGGCGATGATTTGCATACAGGTCATGCGCGGGCTCAGGCTGCCAAACGGGTCCTGAAACACAATCTGCATATCCTTGCGCAACCGGCGCAATTCGCGTGTGGACCAACGGCGCACATCCTGGTCGCGAAAGGTGATACCACCCTCGGACGCGATCAGCCGCATGATGGCCAGCGCCAACGTGGTCTTGCCCGACCCGCTTTCGCCCACGATCCCCACGGTTTCGCCGGCGCGTACGCTGAGGCTGGCGTCATTCACCGCCTTAACATGGCCGACAGTTCGCTTGAGAAAGCCGCGCTGGATCGGGAACCAGACTTTCAGGTGATCGGTGCGGGCGACCTCTTCTGCATCCGCGGCGACCGGATCGGGTTGGCCCGACGGTTCGGCCGCCAGCAATTTCCGGGTATAGGGATGCTGAGGGTTCTCGAAGATGTCCGCGGTTGCACCGGCTTCGACAATCTCTCCGTCCTTCATGACGCAAACTCGATCGGCGATCCGGCGCACGATGCCAAGGTCATGGGTGATGAACAGCATCCCCATGTTTTCGGCTTTCTGCAGGTCTGCCAGCAACTCGAGTATCTGTGCCTGAATGGTCACGTCCAGCGCCGTGGTCGGTTCATCTGCGATCAGAATGTCCGGCTTATTGGCCAGCGCCATGGCGATCATGACGCGCTGCCGCTGTCCGCCCGAAAGTTGGTGCGGATAGCTGTCCAATCGATCCTTCGGGTCCCGGATGCCAACCTTTGTCAGCAACTCGACAATTCGATCACGGGCCGCGTCGCCCACCACCCCCTGATGCAGCGCCAGCGACTCTGCCATCTGCTTCTGGATCGTGTGCAACGGGTTCAACGATGTCATCGGTTCTTGAAAGATGAAACTGATGTCGTTGCCGCGCACATCCATCAGATGTTGCTCGGACGTCCCGATCATCTCTTGCCCGTCATATTTCACCGAACCTTCGACAATCGCGCTGTCTCCCAACAGCGAGACGGTCGACAAGGCGGTCACAGATTTTCCGGACCCGGATTCCCCTACCAAAGCCACGGTTTCCCCACGATCCACCGTGAAGGACACGCCCTTGACCGCCGCACTGACCTGCCCGTCCTGCCGGAACGAAACCTTGAGGTTGTTTACATCCAGCAGGCTCATGAGAAGGTCTTTCTGGGATCAAACGCATCGCGGACGCCTTCGAAAATGAAGACCAGAAGCGACAGCATGATGGCAAAGGTGAAAAAGGCGGTAAAGGCCAGCCAAGGGGCCTGCAAGTTCTGTTTTGCCTGCAAGGTCAGCTCGCCAAGCGACGGGGCCGAGGACGGCAGGCCGAAGCCCAGAAAATCCAGCGAGGCCAGCCCGCCAATCGTTCCGGTGACGATGAAGGGCATGAAGGTCAGCGTGGCGACCATTGCATTGGGCAGCATGTGGCGGAACATGATCGTCCTGTTGCTGACGCCCAACGCCCGCGCCGCCCGGACATATTCAAGGTTTCGCGCCCGTAGGAACTCTGCTCGGACAACGCCAACCAATCCAGTCCAGCTGAACAGGATCATGAGCAACACCAGCAACCAGAAACTGCGCCCTAGAATAGCGAACATGATGATGATCACATAAAGCGATGGGGTGGCCGACCAAATCTCGATGATCCGTTGAAAGATCAAATCCAGCCAGCCGCCAAAAAAGCCCTGAATGGCGCCTGCGAAGATACCGATCAGGCTGGCAACACCTGTGACCATCAGCGTGAACAGAATGGACAGACGGAACCCATAGATCACCCGTGCAAGCACATCGCGCTTGGTGTCATCGGTGCCAAGCAGGTTCTGACCATTGGGCGGCAGTGGGGCTGCGCCCGGCCGATCAACGCTGGTTTTGAAAGAGTATGGGATCAGCGGCCAGATGGCCCAGCCGCGCTCGAACCCGTCGGCGGCAAAGGATCCGGCCTCGATCTGTTCGATAATGCCGTCAGGATCGTCAAAGCACTGATCCAAACCGCCACTGTCTATCAGACAACGCACTTCGGGGTCGCGATAGATTGCTTCGGTTTGGAAATCACCGCCAAACTCGGTCTCTGGGTAGAAATTGAAGATCGGCGTATAAAGCTCACCGCGGTATTTCACGAGGATCGGTTTGTCATTTGCGATAAATTCAGCAAATAGCGACAGGCCGAACAGGATCGAGAAGATGATCAGCGACCAGAACGCCCGGCCATTCCGGCGGAAGTTGCGCCACCGGCGCTGATTCAGGGGGGAAAGCGCCATTTACCCCTCCCGCTTTTCAAAGTCGATGCGCGGATCAACCAACACATACATCAGATCACTGATGATGCCGACCACCAAACCCATCAGGCCAAAGATGAACAGGGTCCCGAAAATAACCGGGTAATCCCGCGCCACGGCGGCCTCGAAGCCCAACCGGCCCAATCCATCCAGCGAAAAGATGGTTTCGATGATGATTGACCCTCCGAAAAACACACCGATGAAGACGGCCGGAAAACCCGCGATTACGATCAGCATCGCATTGCGGAATACGTGGCCATACAGCACCCGGCTTTCGCTCAGGCCCTTGGCGCGTGCGGTCATGACATATTGCTTTTTGATCTCGTCCAGAAACGAGTTTTTGGTCAGCAAGGTGAGCGTTGCGAAGGCCGATATGGTCAGCGCCAGGATCGGCAACGCGATATGCCAGAAGTAATCGGCAATCTTGCCAAATACACTCAGGCTGTCCCAGTTGTCCGAGGTAAGCCCCCGCAACGGAAAGATCTGCCAATAGGACCCACCGGCAAATAGCACCAGCAGCAAAATGGCGAACAGAAATCCCGGGATGGCATAGGCCACGATGATGGCGCCACTGGTCCAGGTGTCAAAGCTTGATCCGTCCCTGATCGCCTTGCGAATACCCAGAGGGATCGACACCAGATAGGCAATCAGCGTCGACCAAAGCCCCAGCGAAATAGACACCGGCATCTTTTCCAGTACCAGATCGGTCACACTGATCGACCGGAAATAGCTCTCGCCAAAATCCAAAGTCAGGTAATTACCCATCATATTCAGAAACCGTTCCAAGGGCGGTTTGTCGAACCCGAATTCTTTTTCCAGTTCTTCGATGAATTCAGGCGGCAGGCCACGCCCGCCGATATAACGATCATTTGTGCCGCCGGTCTGCTGTTCGATATCGCCGCCACCGCCAGCGATACCTTCAAATACATCTCCACCACCCTCCATCTGGGCGATGATCTGTTCAATCGGGCCGCCTGGCACAAACTGCACAAGGGTGAAGTTGACGATCATGATTCCCAGCAGTGTGGGAATGACCAGCAGCAGGCGTCTTAGAATATATGCTCCCATTTGGGCGGATTACCTCAAGGCGCCGGAGGATTTCAACTGGGCTTCCTGCTCGGCGTTGATCCACCACAGGTCTTCGACACCCAATGAATAAGGCGGCAGGTTTTCCGGGTATTCATACATGTCCCAATAGGCAACCCAGTATTTGCCCAAATACCAAGTGGGCACCATGATCCGCTTAGCCCGCAGAACACGGTCCAGGGCGCGGACATTGGCAAACAACTCTTCGCTGTTGGTTGCTGCCACGATGTTGTCGATCAGTGGCTCAATATCCGGGCCGTGCGCACCGGACGGGTTGAATACGGAATACGATGCCGCCTCGGTTCCGAATTGCTGGTACAGTCCCGTCGAAGGTTGCAGCGAACTTGGGTACCCGCCGAAAATCATGTCGAAATCCCGGTCACGGCGGCGCAGGGTGAATTGCGCATTGTCCACACGATTGTAGGTCGCATCGATACCCATCGTCCTCAGGTTAGCGACAAATGGCTGGATTATACGATCAAGAGTCGGCTGGTCTGACAGAAATTCTATGGCTAGTACTTCACCGTTTTGATTGCGGCGGATACCGTCTTCGCCCACCTGCCAACCGGCCTCATCCAGCAGCTTCATCGCGGCGCGCAGATTGCGACGATCATTCTGACGCTCGGCGCGGGATTCATGGGCAACGACCGGTTGGTCGGTCAGTACCGCAGGGTCCAGCGCATCGCCCAGGCTTTGCAGAACCTCCAGTTCACGCCCCTCGGGCAGCCCCGTCGCCTCTAGGTGAGTTCCCTGCCAGAATGAGTCGCGCTGCTGAAACAGGCCATATTGCAAGCTTTCATTCGTCCATTCGAAGTTGAACCCTAACTGGACGGCTTCGCGCACCTTGGGATCCTGAAATTGCGGCCGGTCCAGGTTCATGACAAAGCCCGAAGCGTTGGGGACATCCCCGTCTTCCAGCTCTACCCGAACCACTGTTCCGTTTGCTATGGCAGGAAAATCATAGGCCGTTGCCCAGCTTTTCGAGTTGTTTTCCTGGCGCAGTGTGAACGTGCCCGCTTTGAACCCCTCCATCGCAGCAATCGAGTCCGCGAAATATTCGATCCGGATGGAGTCATAGTTGTTGCGGCCAATATTCACATTAACGTGGTCGCCCCAATAGTCCGGGTTGCGCTTGTAGACGATGCGCCGGTTGATGTCATAGCTGTCCAAAACATAAGGTCCGGATCCGATACCGGGCTCAAGCCGGGATTTGTCGAGCCGCCGGTTTTCAGGGTCTGCCTCAAACCAGGCCTTGGAAAACACAGATGTCCCGGCAACCTGACTTATTAGGCCACGGCGCGGGATATCCGGTGCGAAGTAGAATTTAACCCGATGATCATCCAGCGCTTCGGCACGCGGAATCATCTCGCGGACGGCGTCGGCATAGGATTTTAACCCCTGTTCCAGCAGCAGATTATGCGAAAACACAACATCTTCGGCAGTCACCGGGCTTCCATCGGAAAACCGCGCCTCAGGTCGCATGTTGAAGATGACCCAATCCTGGCTTTCCGGGTATTCAAGGCTTTCTGCCAGCAGACCGTAGTAAGTGGCCGTTTCATCATAGGACGCGACCATCAGGGATTCATACTGATCCGCAGAACGCGCACCCGCGCGTCCCTGCCGCGTATAGGGGTTGAAACTGTCAAATGTCCCTTGCGCTGCATAAGATAACTCTCCGCCGCGCGGCGCATCAGGATTTACATAGTCGAAATGGGCAAACCCTTCAGGGTATTTCAAATCGCCAAATTCCGAGAATCCGTGTCTTTTGATGATGGTCTCTTCGGCAAACAGTTGAGAGGTCATGAGCGCAAGCAGCAAAAAGCCGGTTATCGGTATGGTCAACCAACCTCTGAAATCCAATGCACGTGCCTGAACAATCTGTCGGTTGGATTCCATTTGGCTCATCCCCTGTTGCGTCACTTCTTATAGTCTTGCGCCTGAACGAAGCTAAAGGTCCAGCGTTGACTGATTCAAGTTTAGAATGCGTGAGCGCATTGTGAAGGTTTCTTCATACAAAAAAAGCCGCTGCACGGGGCAGCGGCTTTGAATTTCAGATGTGCCGGTGTGGCATCAGTTGCCGATTGTCTGCAGATAGGCAATCAGATCGGCACGGTCCTGCGGTTTTTTCAGGCCAGCAAAACTCATGGATGTGCCCGAGATATAGCTGCTTGGCTTGGTCAGGAAGGCATCCAGTGCTTCGGGTGTCCAGTTGCCGCCATGGGCCTGCATCGGTGCCGAATAGCCGGTAAAACCGCTGGCCGTTGCGACAGGGCGGTCAACGACACCATACAGATAGGGGCCTGTGCCGTTTGCACCGTCTTCCAGCTTGTGACACGCGGTACACTTGCGGAAAACTTTGGCGCCTTTTTCAACGTCGGCGGCGGCCAGCAGCTCTTCAAATACTACCTCTTCACCGTTGGCGCTTTCGCCTGCGCTTTCGGTTTCGATGATGTACGAAGCCGTCTCGCCATGGGCATCGGCGTGGTAAAGCTCTTCTGCGGCCCATTTGGCCAGAAGCAGCACCAGGAAGGTGCCAAACAGGCCTGCTGCGGCCTTGGTAACTGTCATCGTGTCGAACATTGATCGCGAGTCCATTTCAGCTGTCTGCGGGGTGTCTAAGGCTTCCCCTTACAAGAGGCAAGGTATAGACACCGCGACTAAACGCCCAATTCTGGAACTTGTTGCACGGAATCGACCAAATGACAAAACGTATCGCATTTCAGGGAGAACCCGGTGCCTATAGCCACGAGGCATGCCGAAACGCTCGTCCCGATATGGAGGCCCTGCCCTGCCGCACATTTGAGGATGTGATCGAATCAGTTCGGTCCGGCAAAGCAGACCTGGCGATGCTTCCGGTCGAAAATACGACCTATGGGCGGGTGGCCGATATTCACCGCCTGCTGCCCCATAGCGGGTTGCATATCATCGATGAAGCTTTTGTTCGCGTACACATCAATTTGTTGGCCGTCCCCGGTGCCAAGCTGAGCGACATCACCGAAGCGCATTCGCATCTGGTGCTGCTGCCACAATGCGCTGGGTTCCTGAAGCAGCACGGCATTCAGGGACGCGTCAGCCCGGACAATGCCCGCGCCGCGCGCGAGGTTTCCGAGGCCGCCGAACTGCATTCTGCTGCGCTGGCCAGCGAGTTGGCCGGAGAGATCTATAACCTGAACGTCCTGGCCCGCCATATCGAGGACAGCGACGACAACACCACGCGCTTTTTGATCATGTCACGCGACGCGGATCTGTCGCGGCGCGGGGCGCATGGGATGATCACCAGTTTTGTGTTTCAGGTCCGCAACATCCCGGCCGCGCTGTATAAGGCGATGGGCGGCTTCGCCACCAATGGTGTCAACATGACCAAGCTGGAAAGCTATATGGTCGACGGGTCGTTCACGGCCACGCAGTTCTATGCGGATATTGTCGGGCACCCAGATGACCGCAATTTACAACTGGCCCTGGAAGAGCTGGAACATTTCACCACCAATGTTGAGATTCTGGGCGTGTATCCAGCCGTCCAGCCGCGCGGCTAGCTCAGGCTAACTGGTATTTCTTGCACACCGCACCTTCATGTGACCGGTAACCGACAAATCCCATGGCCGCGTAATAGGCCAGGCCTTCGGCATTTTGCGCTCCAATGGTCGCGTCTATTGCAGGCAGACCTGCGGCTCGGGCCGCCAGCAGCGTTTTCTGAAACAGGGCCCGCCCGACCCCCATGCGCGCGGCTGACGGGCGTATATGTGTTCCGATGATGCCCCAACCGGCTGTTACGCCATAAGTGTTTCCGTCGACGGCCAGTATCAGCGCCTGAAAGCCCAATACCTGTGAACCCTGCACCGCCACGGTGCATTGGATGCTGCCGCAGTGGCTGATGTAATGCTCTTTGGCAAAACTCTCATCGCTGGGTTTGGTGCGCTTACCGGCGGTCACGATCTCTTGCAGGACCTCGGAAATACCTTTGGCGTCATCCACAACAGCGCTGCGCAATATCACATCAGACATTCAGGGCCTCTTGTCTCGGAATTCTCAAGAACCGTGCAGATGACGTTCTTCCATTTCCCGCGCGAATTCGCTGAGGCGGGCCTGAAACTGTCGCCGGAACCGCGACTGACCCAATCTGAGCGATTGCAGCAACAGCCGTGCAGGCAGGGATTTGGCCGATAGCGACATATCCACGGTCAGCCGGGTTCTACGTTGCGACAGGGCCAGAAACTCGACCCTGGTTGAGCCATTCATTCCCTTGCTTGCCGCCTCGAACCGCATATGGGTCGGTGGATCACATTCGGCCATATTGATTTCCACGCGCCGGGGCTTTCCGCGCATACGGAACTCGGTCTCCCAGGATGTACCGGGCACAACGCCCATATGCCCTGACAAACGCCGGACCTCGATCCCGCGGCGCATTGCCATCCGCTCGAACCGTTCGAAATCCGCAAACATTTCGAACACCGCGTTGACAGGGGCCTGAATATCTTCACGTGCGGAGAATTGCATGGTGGGTTATCGTTCTCTTGCCTATTCGCCCAGTATTTTGTCAGTCGAGCGTATCTGCAAGCCAGTTTTGCAGCAGAAAATGCGCAATCGCGCCTTTGCGCGCGGGCAGAAGGCTGGGATGTTCCCCAGCAAAGACCTGCATCATTTCAGCCTTATCCACCCATATAGCGTCTTCGATTTCAACCGGATCTATAGTGATTTCTTGCGACAATGCCTCGCCTGCACAGCCAAACATCAGTGACGCCGGAAAGGGCCAGGGCTGGCTGGAAAGATAGGTTACTTGCCCGACGGGGACACCGGCCTCTTCCATCACCTCTCTGCGCACCGCCGCTTCCAGCGTTTCTCCGGGTTCGACAAATCCGGCCAGTAGCGAATACATCCCTTCAGGCCATCCCGGGGATCGCCCCATCAGCACCGAATTCCCATATGTGATCAACATGATGACGACCGGGTCGGTGCGTGGGAAATGCTGCCCCCCACACGACGGGCAACTGCGTTGCCATCCTGCTTGCGACATCTCGCTGGCGGCGCCGCAACGGGCGCAAAACCTATGGGTTTCATGCCAGGCGATGACCGCCTTGGCGGAAGCCGAAAGTTCGGCATCACGTGAGGAAAGGCGCGCCATGATGCGGCGCAATTCGACAAAAACCTGACCTTCAGGCAAATCCGGGTGCTGTTGCTCTGATCGGTCGAAGAATGCCCCAAGTTCGGACAGGTCAGCGCCCTCGGGCATCCAATCGGATATATCAAAGGCAAAAACCGGAACTTCATCCGAGAGACCAAGCAATACTGGCGCTGGGACGATCCCACCGGGACCATTTGCGATCAGCTCATGCAAGACAGGTAACAAGCAGAGTTGATCAAGGGCCTCTCCTTGAACCAGCAGCTTTCCGCGCCACAGCAACAGGCATTTCGCTTTCGGATGTGCTCGCGCTGCTGCCATCGTGTCGACGTCTCCGCGAAGATGTGCGGCACGATCCAGCCCTGATCCACCAAACGTTACCTGTTCCGCGTTCTTCATTTAAATTCCTCTGGTTCGCCTGCACAGGGCTGCCATGACAGCTTCGGTGTTGCAACGACAATTCCACGACCGAAAACCGAGGCGATCCCGTCAAATTACCGCAAGTGCATAAAAAAATTTGCACTTACTATGCTTTTTGTTGAAGTTGTTATTCATAAAACTGCCAAAAGTAGAGTATTAAAAACAATTTCGCATTTGTCTGATCAGTCTGTAGGTATCCGGATTTTGGCGACCACCGATCTGCACATGAACCTGTGCAGTTTTGATTATTACGCGGATCAAGACGAACCTACGATCGGATTGACCCGAACGGCCAGCCTGATCCGGCAGGCGCGGAACGAGGCTGAGGCAGACGGAGATATCGTCTTGCTCTTCGACAACGGAGACGCTCTGCAGGGTACACCGTTGGGGGATTGGGCTGCCGATCCCGCCAATGCGCCGCACATCCTGATGCAGGCCTTCGGCAGCCTGGGATATGACGCGATTGGCCTGGGAAACCACGACTTCGGATTCGGGCTTCAATTCTTACAGCAGGTTATCTCTGACGCCCCCTGCCCTGTGCTCAGCAGCAATGCCTTGCGCACGAATGGGCCTCAGATCTGGCAAGATCATGTCATTTTGCACAAACAGATCCCTGGCTCGCCGACACCTATGGCCTTGAAAATTGGGGTTTTTTCGGTCCTCCCGCCTCAGACAGCGCAATGGGAGGCGCACAAGCTGCACGACACCCTTACCACTCAGGACATCCTGACTTGTGCGGCAAACAAAGTCAGAAAGCTCAAAGACGAAAATTGCGACCTGATCATCGCGTTGGCCCATACCGGTTTCGGACCGGACAGGTCACAACGGAATATGGAAAACGCGATTATTCCGCTAGCCGAAATCGAAGGTATCGACGCAATAATTGCTGGTCATTCCCATTTGACCTATCCCGCCAAGGCCGGCTCTGAAAACACTCTGGTGCATGGCAAACCAGTTGTCTTACCCGGAACGGCCGGATCACATCTGGGGGTGATCGACCTGAAGCTTCACTCGGCAGAGCGCGGCGGCTGGACCGCTGGCGAAGCCCAGGCGACGCTGCGACCGATATCTGCGGGGCATCCCGACGAAATCGTATCACTGGCGCCTGAAGATCCGGAATTGTTGCATCTGTTTTCCTCGGGTCATGCCGAAACCCGCAGGCGAGCGGGCCAGCCGGTCGGGCGCACCCCGCACCATCTGCACAGCTATTTCAGCTTTTGCACCGAGGACCGTGGGCTGAGGCTGGTCGCCGCCGCCCAGGCTGCCGCGTTACGTCTGTGTATGTCCGAAACCGACCTGGCAGACATTCCGATTTTATCGGCGGTTTCACCTTCGAAATTCGGCGGTCGGGCCGGGCCGCGATTCTATACGGATGTTAAGCCTGGCGAGATATTCCTGCGTAACGTGGTTGACCTGCATGTTTTTCCAAACGAATTGCAGGGTGTCATTGTATCCGGTGATCAAATCGTGGACTGGCTTGAGATGTCCGCAGCTGTTTTCAACCAGATTTCGACCGGATCTGCATCCGAACTTATTTGCGAAAATCGGGTGGGTCACAACTTTGATGTGCTATACGGGCTGTCCTGCAGAATTGATCTGACACAACCTCCGCGTTTCGACGATATGGGCACCTTGATCAACGCCGAAAACCGGCGCGTTTCAGAGGTTCTGGTCGGTGCCACCCCCATTGCACCGGATCAGCAATTTGCCGTCGCGCTTAACAATTATCGCGCCAGCGGGGGCGGGCATTTCCCATTTGCGGGTAATGCGCAACGTATCGACATGCCCATCCTGCCGGTCCAGCAAGCCCTGCTGGATTATCTGTCAGGCACCTTGGTCAGCGATCCGCTGGAAGAGGCCCAGAAACCCTTCAGAATCACCAGTAACACTGGTACGCAGGCGATCTTACGCACCGGTCCAAATGCCCACCGACATCTGCAGGACATTCAGGAATTTGATCCACAAGTCCTTGGAACCGACGAAAATGGCTTTTTACGGATTCTTCTGACCTTCTGACGGGTTGTGTTTTTCCGGCCAACTGCCTATATCCACCCTCGAGAGGTTGGCGCGGGCGAGCGCCTCGCCAACCTGGTCAGATCCGGAAGGAAGCAGCCACAACGAGCCCCGCTTGGGTCGATGTCCAACCTCTCACTTACGCGCAACGACTGCCGCAGGAGGGACTTTATGATTGTAGCAATGACCCTTCGGGCAGAGCGTTTCCGGGACTAACCCCCGCTCTTGCCTGAACATGTTACCGATGGGTGCGCGCCTGCCACCCTGATGGTTTCCTGTATCTGAACACAGGCAGAACAATGTCCAAAACACTTTCGGACCTGGGATGGTCCTCTCATTTTGCAGCCCAACATGCTGTGAACCCTACCTGCACACCGCATCGCATCAACGCCGTCCATCGTGATCGCCTGATCGGCCTGAATGCGCTGGGCGACACATCTGATCTGACCCCTGACCGATCAACCGGCGAATTTGCGGTTGGCGATTGGATCCTTGCGGATGATCAAAACCGCATTCGGCATCTTTTGGAGCGCAAAAGCCTCTTGCAACGCCGGGCCGCAGGCACCGGTGCGCAGGTTCAGCTGATCGCGGCGAATGTGGACGTGCTGTATATCGTCAGTTCCTGCAATGCCGATTTCAATCTGGCACGGCTTGAGCGTTATCTGGCGCTGGCGCATCAGGCCGGGTGCTATCCGGTTGTTGTCCTGACCAAGGCCGACAGCTGCCCTGACCCAGAGAGCTATGCCAGTCAGGCCAGTTCGCTGGCTCGGTTTCTGACCGTTCTAACCGTCAACGCGCTGGAGGCGTCAGAGATTGATCCGATCCTGTCCTGGTGCCCTTCCGGGCAAACTGCTGCTTTGGTCGGCTCATCCGGTGTCGGCAAAACCACATTGGCGAACGCCATGACTGGTCAGGCCGGGACAACGGCGGGGATCCGCGAGGATGACGCACGGGGTCGCCACACCACGACCCATCGTGCGCTTCACCCGATGCGAAACGGGGGGTGGCTGATTGATACGCCAGGAATGCGCGCCCTGCGTTTGATGGATGCCCAAGACGGCGTGGATGAGGTTTTCTCAGACCTTCTAGAATTGGCTGCAAGGTGCCGGTTCTCAGATTGCCAGCACCAGGCCGAACCCGGTTGTGCTGTACAGGAGGCGATTGCCAATGGCGTGATTGAGCCCGACCGGCTGGCGCGCTGGCACAAGCTTCGGCGCGAAGATCAGAGGAATTCCGAAACCCTCGCGCAGTCACGGGCACGTGACAAAGCCTTTGGCAAAATGGTGCGATCCGTCATGAATGACAAAAAGTCCCGCAGCAGACACTGAGCGTGACAGAAAGGCGCCTCGTTTTCAGGCAATCAACCGGGGCCAAACCGCCCGGTTTCTGCGGGCAAAAGCGCCAATATGACCGATCTCAGGCGCTCCGAATTCATTCGGAGACAACAGATGTCGCCGCGCCTTTGGTCCATACAGATCGGCAAGCCGCCAGACAGCGTCTGGCGGCACCATCTGGTCGTCCTCGAAGGTGAACAGGTCCACCGGCGTATTCGATTGCGCCCATCTCGCTTCGGGCAGAGCGTCACCGATCTGCGGCACATAATTCTGCGGCGCCGTGCACCAGCTACGCCATTGCCAATAGACCGGACCAGGCAAATCGGCACCGATCCCCACCGCTTTGCCCGGCAGATAGCCCAGCGCATTCACTGCCAGACGCCCATGCACATGCCAGAACATCCACGCCAGCCCGCGATAGGGCCAGGGATGGTCGGACAGAGTAACCAGCCCCGAACATACACAGATCATCCGGTCGATCTGATCAATGTCTGGCTGCACCGGCCCCAGCAAGCCGCCAAGGGAATGACCGATGCTCCACTGCAAAGCGTCCGGGAACCGCCTGCGCATCTCAGCCCGTGCGGCGGGCATGTCGACCAAGGCCCAATCCGCCATGGTCACCTCGGAGGTTTTGAGTTTGTCGCGCAGCGAATGCCCGAAATCGCTGTAGTCATAGGTCAGACAGGCCATACCCTGTTCGGCGGCCAGCCAACGGGCAAAATGCTGGTAATATTCGCGCGGCACTGCAGTTGCGCTGTGAATCGCCACGGCGACCTTCGGCTGGGTTTCAGGCAGATACAGCCGCGCCGACAGGCTGGCAGAGCCTGAGGCAAAATCAAAGTCCTTAGTCTGGACGCAGGGCGTGGTATCAAGCATGGCGCTTCCGACAAATTCTGAACTACTCGGTTCACTCAACAATCGGCCCGATTTCGGCCACCAGAGTCAAGATTTCATCAAGATGACCAAACGTCCGGTTTGAACCCCAACAGGTGGCTTGACTCGGGGTCTGCATAGCCGCTAGCGATGTGGTGATGGTTCTTGCCCCGGAATTGGGGCGGGATGAAAAGGGAACACGGTGCGGTCTGCCCCGGCGATGCCGGAAAGGGCCAACTCCGCGACTGCCCCCGCAACTGTAAGCGGTGAGCAATGCCGAAATACCACTGGCCCCAGGGCTGGGAAGGTCGGCAAAGCGACGACCCGCAAGTCAGGAGACCTGCCATCGTATCGAAACCGAAACTCGGGCGGGGTGTCCGGGCAGGTCGTCAGCGCGCTGTCACACCTGATCCTCACCCTTCGTCCTGCGCGCGGAGGGCGCATTATGATCTGGAAGACAAAGACACATGAATTCACCGCAACCGTCTGTCAGAGGACCGGGAAACCCTGCCCCGCCCTGGCCCGAATGGCACGCGCCATGGCCGAGGCGATGGCGACGGCAACGCCTGCAGCATCCAAAACATTCGAGGTCGAAGGCACTAGCGATCTGACCCATTGTACCGAAGGCTGCACGGCCCGTTTTCGGGCCCAATCAGAACAGATCAGGGTCTATTGCGGCACCAGTACGGACACGCCGACAGAAATGCTGGACGCCTATGGCGACATGATGTTCGGGCCGGAGTTCATCCAGAAATCCGCTGGTTTTCTGTCAGAACCACCCTGTGCGATGCTCGACGTTTCGACCCTGCCGCCGCGCAGCGACAGTATTCCGTATCAAGTGTCTGCCTGAATCAGGGAAGGGTTCGGGCCGGCAACCCGGCCCAGTCCTTTTGCGCGTCGGTTTCCACCGCGCAGGGCCGCACCGCACGCAACCGCCGAAGCGCTTGGCCAGGCGCTTCGCCGCATTCCACCATTAGCCGCATCACAACCATCCCCGAGCGACCGCACCCACCGCGGCAATGCACCAGCACCTTGCCACCGCTGGCAAGGACATGTTGGGCCGCCTCACTGGCTTGCGGCCAAAGCGCCTCAACCTCAGGCGTGGGGACGCCGAAATCGCGGATTGGAAGGTGAACCCAGGCAATCCGTTCGCACTGCAGGTCCGCCTCGAATGACAGCCCGCCGGAATGCTGGAACTCATCCGAGGTCGTCATCGAGATGACCAGGCCCGGCGCCCAATCCCGGATTACTGCGAAATCCCCAGCATAATCGCCCGTGACACCCGGCAGTGGGCACAGAGCGATCTGCCCTTTGCCCAATCCAAGAGGGTGAATTGCAAAACTCTCCAACACAGCTCCTTATCCTGCATCACCACATGGGGCTAAAGCCCCTCATGATTTACCGGCTCTGATGCAACTTGCCAAAACGAAATTCCTTTTCGCGCGCGGTGGACGCGGACGGCGGGGGTCTCTACGCTGCAAACCTGACACGAATCCAACAGAGCAGACATGACCGACACGCCCAGCCCCGCCTATCAGGTTCTCGCGCGGAAATACCGCCCGGAAACTTTTGCTGACCTCGTCGGTCAGAACGCAATGGTGCGCACGCTGAAAAACGCGTTCGAGGCCGACCGGATTGCGCAAGCCTTCATCATGACTGGCATCCGCGGCACCGGTAAGACGACCACGGCCCGGATCATCGCCAAGGGCATGAACTGCATCGGTCCTGATGGGCAAGGCAAGCCCACGACCGAACCTTGCGGCCAGTGCGAACATTGCGTCGCCATCATGGAAGGCCGCCATGTCGATGTGATGGAGATGGACGCCGCCAGCCGCACCGGCGTAAATGACATTCGCGAAATCATCGACTCGGTGCGCTATCGTGCCGCCAGTGCGCGCTATAAGATCTACATCATCGACGAAGTTCACATGCTTTCGACCAGCGCGTTCAACGCGCTGCTCAAGACGTTGGAAGAACCTCCTGCGCATGTGAAGTTCATCTTTGCCACGACCGAAATCCGCAAAGTCCCGGTGACTGTTCTGTCGCGGTGCCAACGATTTGACCTGCGCCGGATCGAACCCGAGGACATGATTGGCCTGCTCAATAAGATCGCAGCGGCTGAGAAGGCACAGATCGCGGATGATGCCCTGGCGCTGATCACCCGCGCGGCCGAAGGGTCGGCGCGCGACGCAACTTCGCTGCTGGATCAGGCAATCAGCCATGGGGCCGGTGAAACCAGCGCCGATCAGGTGCGCGCGATGCTGGGTCTGGCCGACCGGGGCCGGGTATTGGACTTGATGGAAATGATCCTGCGAGGGGATGCAGCAAGCGCGCTGACTGAATTGGGCGGGCAATATGCCGAAGGGGCCGATCCGCTATCCGTGCTGCGTGACCTGGCCGAAATCACGCACTGGGTTTCGGTTGTGAAGATCACGCCAGACGCAGCCGAGGACCCGACGGTTTCCCCTGATGAACGTGCCCGTGGTCAGCAAATGGCCGAGGCCCTGCCAATGCGCGTTTTGACCCGGATGTGGCAGATGTTGCTGAAAGCGCTGGAAGAGGTATCGGCCGCGCCAAATGCCATGATGGCTGCTGAAATGGCCGTTATCCGCCTGACCCATGTTGCCGACTTGCCCAGCCCCGAAGAGCTGATCAAGCGCCTGCAGGACAACCCGCCACCGCCTCCGAATGGTGGTCCGGGCGGTGGTATGGCCGTGCCCTCTCAGGCTCCGGTACCAGCGGCATCATCTTCTTACGTGTCCGCAACTAGCAGCCCCGCCGGCGCGCCTTCGGCGGCTCTGGCCCATGATATCCAATCGGCGCTGGCACGGTATCCGAGTTTTGACCACGTGGTTGAATTGATCCGCACCAATCGGGATGTGAAACTTCTGGTCGAGGTCGAAAACGGGGTGCGGCTGGTTTCTTACCAACCGGGGCGGATCGAATTCACCCCGACACAGAACGCACCCACAGATCTGGCAGCGAGACTGGGTTCGTCGCTGCAACGATGGACTGGCAACCGCTGGGCTGTGTCGATTGTAGCCGATGGTGAGGTTGCGACCATCGCCGAGATTCGAGACGCCGCCGAGCTGGCGTTGAAAGCAGAGGCTGAGAAACACCCGTTGGTTCAGGCGGTGCTCATGCAATTTCCGAAGGCACGCATCAAGCGGATTGAAACACCGGAAGAACGTGCCGCCAAAGTGGAAACCGAGGCGCTGCCCGAGGTCGAAGACGAATGGGACCCGTTCGAGGAAGACTGAAACCGTCCCATCTGACCCAACTGGAAACCTCCCGGGCCCAACGGGAGGAAAAGTCTGGCCAAAGGCCTTGACGACGGGCGGGAGCCAGCTCGGCCCTTGTGCCGCGCCGACCGCGCCCGTATTTAGGCGTCAAACCGGATATTAGGAGAATACCGATGCTCAAAGGACTCGGCGGCTTGGGTGACATGGCCAAGATGATGAAATCCGCACAGGATCTACAGACCAAGATGACGGATATGCAGGAAGAGCTGAATACCATCATGGTTGTCGGCGAATCCGGTGCAGGGCTGGTCAAGGCAACAGCCACGGCCAAGGGAGAGCTGAAAGGTCTCGATATCGACCCGTCAATCTTTAACGGCGACGACAAGGAAGTGGTCGAAGACCTGATCCTGGCCGCCGTCAAAGATGCTCAGGCCAAGGCCGCAGAACGGTCGCAGGCTGAGATGGCTAAGCTGACCGAAGGTATGGGCCTGCCCGCAGACATCAAGCTGCCGTTCTGATAGGCACTCCTGACGAAATACCGGCCGGGCCCAACTGCCCGGCCCTTATGCAGGAGCAAGCGCAGTGAGTTCGAACAGCGATATCGACAATCTGATCGACCTGATGGCCAAACTGCCAGGCCTCGGCCCACGTTCGGCCCGTCGCGCAGTGCTGCATTTGATCCGCAAACGCGCCCTTCTGCTGACACCGCTTGCGGACGCGATGCAACAGGTTGCCATCACTGCCCGTGAGTGCCTGAATTGCGGCAATGTAGGCACTTCGGATATCTGCGACATCTGCGATAGCGAAGTCCGCGCGACCGGAGAGCTGTGCGTCGTCGAAGACGTCGCCGACCTTTGGGCGATGGAACGCGCCGCGGTTTTCAAAGGCCGCTATCACGTGCTGGGCGGCACCTTGTCGGCATTAGATGGAGTCGGCCCGGATGAGCTGCGCATTCCTCGCCTCAAGGATCGGGTCACAGCCGAGGGGATCACCGAAGTCATTCTGGCGCTGAACGCCACTGTCGATGGCCAGACCACCGCGCACTATATAGCCGATCAACTGGACGGGCAGGTGCGCCTGACCTCGCTGGCGCAGGGCGTGCCGATTGGCGGCGAGTTGGACTACCTGGATGACGGGACGATTACGGCGGCGCTGAGGGCGCGGAAGGAGTTGTAGTTGAGCTTCGACACTTGGTCGAATTCAAATATCAAGTTTACACAAATACTGTATCCAGCCTAACATTCTACGCATCGATTAAGCAGATTTAGAATGCGTTTTTCATATGTTGAGATATATATTGAGGGCCCTGTTCGGATCATCGCGCAAACGATCCAGGGTGGTGCCCTTCCAACCAACTAAAAGACCTGCGATCACCAGAGCACGGCCGGTTCCGTCAAAGCAGCCGCCCTCGGCTTATCCAACCACACGGACTCTCAAAGGCAAGTGCCACGTAATCGACGGCGACACGATCGTGATAAGCGGCACCAAGATCAGGGTTGCCGGAATCGATGCGCCCGAGCTTGAGCATCCCTGGGGCAAGAAATCCAAGTTTGCGCTGATCAAGATGTGCAAAGGCATGGTGATCACAGCCGAAATCAAAGAAGAGGTTTCCTACGATCGGATCGTCGCCAAGTGCACGCTTCCAGATGGTACTGATGTCGCCGCAGAATTGGTTAAACTTGGACTGGCTCTGGACTGGCCCAAGTTTTCCGGCGGTGAATACGCGCATCTAGAGCCGGGCGATGCGCGAAAGAAACTCTGGCGGGCAGCCGCACGCCAAAAGGGAAACATGCGCGCGTTCCATTCCGAAGTAAAACCGAAACGCAATTCCGACTAGCTTTATGGTATCGCAGTGGCCCTGAGGACTTTGGAATAGCAAGGTAGGCCTTAGCCTCGGCACGATCTGGCTATTGAACAGGATGCGGTGGCAACAACGTAGAAGTTGCGATTACCCACCATCTCGCCTTTACCGCAAACCCTAACGAATCGGATCAAAAAGCGCGTCTTTGGCCGCGCAGTCCTTGATCACATCCCGGCCACACGGCACCGGATCAAGTTCGCGCGACAGGCACAGGCGCACCTCTTCGATATAGCCTTGTTTGCAGGTGACGGTGATCATGTCGCGCTCCAGGCCCGGATTGACCTTTAGAAACGCTTCTTCCACGACAGATGCGGGCAGTTTTACAGATGTGTCCAACTGGCGGAACACCTTTGGACGCTCGACCGACCCATAGGCCTGCCGCGACAAGGTGTAATAGTCCGAAGCGCTAAGGCCCGAGCAGGTGCCGTGCTTCTTCCACTGATGCCAGGCAAGGCCGGAACTGCCCTGAATATCTTCCATTTCACGGGTCATGGTTCGCGTCGGCGGGGCCTCGGCCGTGCGGCAATAAGATGGCCAGCCCTGATGGAATTGCGGCCAAAGCCCGTGTAGAATCCAGCCGTGATCATGCCGCACATCGCATTGATCGGACCCACGCCCGTCGCCTTCGCGCGCGCACCAGTTCGGCGACCAGCTAAGTGCCAGGACATAGTAGTCGAACGCCCCCGGTTTTTCACCCTCGGCAAGCACCGTCATTGCACTGAAAACCCATAGAACCAGCCAGCGCATTCGCCTCTTCCCTTCTTGCCCTGCCGCGACTATATACAGCCCAAGTTCCCCGACAACGGAAACCTGCCCCAAGATCACGGGGCCGCCGAATTCCGGCGACGGGAAAGATGTATGCATAGGAGACGGGCTGATGGCAAAACCGCTTATGGCCAAGGCAACAGCCGTATGGCTAGTAGACAACACAACGATCAGCTTCAAGCAGATCGCGGATTTCGTAGGAATGCACGAGTTGGAAGTGCAGGGCATCGCCGATGGCGACGTGGCCGCTGGCGTCAAAGGGTTCGACCCGATCGCCAACAACCAGCTTACGCAGGAAGAGATTGACGTGGCGCAGGGCAACCCGCTGCACAAGCTGAAGCTCAAGTTCAACCCCGCCGCCAGTGGCGAGGAAAAACGTCGTGGCCCGCGCTATACCCCGCTGTCCAAGCGTCAGGACCGTCCGAACTCGATCCTGTGGCTGGTCAAGTTCCACCCCGAACTCAGCGACGGTCAGATTGCCAAGCTGGTCGGCACCACCAAGCCGACCATCCAATCGATCCGCGAGCGGACGCACTGGAACATCTCGAACATGCAACCGATTGACCCCGTCGCTCTGGGCTTGTGTAAACAGTCCGAGCTGGACGCAATCGTGCAGAAAGCCGCCGCCAAGAAAGCCGCTGAAGGTGGCGTCATGAGCGATGATGAGCGCCGCAAGCTGGTTTCGACCGAACAGTCACTGGAAATGGACGCAGCGCCCAAAATTCCAACGGCGATCGAGGGTCTCGAGACCTTCTCGTTGTCTGATGACTCCCCCGAGGAGAAAGAAGAGCCGATCATCGACGCCGACAGTTTCTTCAACTTGCCCAAAGGCGAGGCCGAGGATGAAGACGAAAGCGATCCGCGTTTCTGATACGCAGACAGCCCCGGTCAAACTGGCCGGGGCTTTTTTGACGAGACTCTGATGCTGAACATACTGTCTGCCATTTTTGGCCCACACCGCGCCGTGACAATCTATGCCTTCCTAAGAACCTGGGGCCTGCTCGTGTTCGGTGTCGTAGGCGTTATCGCGGTTGCCGCAGCCCTGCTGTTGCTGAACGACGACGGCACGCATGAACACGAAGCCTTCATGACCGTCCCGGTTCTGTCCGCCACCGCTATCAACGGCGACCTCAAGAACGGGGTGATTGCCTCGGTACGTTTACCCGACGGGTCCGCGACGTCGATCACTTCGACCGAGGCCCCGATTTCCCAGACCGTCGGCCAAAGCGCCTGTGTCGAAAAGCGGGTCTATGTGGAAAGCGGTGAACCAAGGTATCGCTTCAAACTTCCGCGCTATTGCGAAGCAAGCTGACAAAGCAAAACCGCCCGGTGTCCACACCGGGCGGTTTTTCCTTCAGATCATCTGAAAGATGATCCCTGCGATCACTGCGCCGACTATCCCCAGGCCCAGATAGGTCACAAACACTTTCGGCCTGACCAGCGACCATACCGCAGCCATGGCCGGGATCGAGCTGACCGCACCCGCGATCATAAAGGACATTGCTGCCCCGGCGCTCATCCCCTGCTCCATCAGACCTGCCAATAGCGGCGGCGCGACGTATGAGTTCAGATAGGCCGGCATCCCAACAAGTGCCGCGATGATTATGGGCAACACGCCGTCTCCTCCGACCGCGCGTGCGATCAGATCAGCGGGTACATAATTGATCAGCAACGCCTCGAGAACATAGGCAAGCGCCAGCCATTTCAACAAGAACAGGCCGTTCCGAAAAAACTCGCTACGAAATCTATTCCGGCGCGCAGGGTCATGCCAGAATTTCCAGACCGGTTTGTCCTCTTGCTTAGGTCCACAACTGCCGCATCCAGTTGGTTGGTAGTTCCGCAAAGGTTGGGTCAACACACCGCTGCGCGTCATGGTGCGCACGACGAATCCGCCAAACAGGCCAAGTGCCACTGCGGCTACGGCTTTTCCGATAGCAAAGGGCCATCCCAATGCGCCAGCCGTAATCAATAGCGTCGGCGGGTCGATCAGCGGAGAGCTGAGCCAGAACGCCATAACCGCAGACAGTGGCGCCCCAAGCGCCAGTAAACCAGCAATGAACGGGATGACCTCGCAGGAACAGAATGGGGCCAACCCGCCAAATAGGGCAGCCAAAAGGATCATCCGCGTTTCGCGGCCTTCAAAGGCTCGGGCCACCATGACTTCGGCACCGGTGGCCTTGAGGTATGACAACAGCAGCACAGCAAACAGAATATATTGGCCGGTATGGGCCAGTGCCTTGCCGGCAAATGTTATCACTTCCGTTAGATTCCCTGGGTCGAGTATCGCCACCGCGATCAGAATGGCGACAATCACCGCCCATGGGGTTTTGATCAGGTCGAAGACAGCTTTGAACGGGGCCCGAGGGCTCTGAGTAAGGTCAGCCATCGTTTGCCGCCTTTCCAGTTTCGTCCGCACAACATTCCGACAGAATGAACTGCGCGAGGTTTCTGAGATGGTCATACCGGGCACGGTTGATCGTGGTGCGCCCGATCTTTTCCTGTTCGACAACATCACCGGCCGCAAGAAACCGGAGGTGATGGGCCAGCGTCGACGGGGCAATGCCGGTTCTCTCCTGGATTTCACCTACGGTGAGCCCGGCCTCTCCGGCGCGAACGAGTGTCTTGAGGACTTTCAGTCGCGCCTCTGACCCCATCGCCGAAAATCCTGCTGCAGCGGTTTCCCACATATCCACAACTCCAATAAACTAGATTTCTAGTTATATAGAGATATTGAAAGCTACCGTCAACAAATTCTGATCAGAATTCGTGAAAAGAGCGTGAGTCCAGATTGCTCAATCAATAAGGCCACTCTATAAGGTCTTATGGGGATATCAGTTGATACGTTCTTTCTAGAGCTGAATGGGCAAGGCACCTTGCAGGCCCAGATTCAGCAGATGATTGCAGAAGGCATCCTGTCAGGCCGTTTCCATGTCGGAGAAAAACTGCCCTCGTCGCGTAAACTGGCCACGCATCTGGGTGTCAGCCGGATCACCGTGACATTGGCTTATACCGAGCTGTTGGCCAATGACTACCTGACCGCCCGGGGCCGATCTGGGTATTATGTGTCGGAAAATGCGCCAGTACCGCCTAAATACACGCCCATCCAACGGGGCACTGAGACCGTGGATTGGGACAAGGCGCTGGCCCGCCGGTTTGTAGATTCGGATGTGTTGCCCAAGCCCTGGAATTGGCGGGACTATACCTATCCTTTTATCTATGGTCAGGCGGACCGAACCCTGTTCGATCATGCCAACTGGCGGCTATGTGCAGTGCGGGCATTGGGGCACAAGGATTTCGAATCGCTGACCCGCGACTATGTCGATCAGGACGATCCGCTGCTGATCGAGTTCATCGCCCGCCACACTCTGCCCCGCCGTGGAATCTCGGCCCGCCCCGAAGAAATATTGATCACACTGGGGGCGCAGAACGCACTTTGGCTGGCGTCGCGCATTCTGCTGACTCACAATCACACCGCCGTCATCGAAGACCCCTGTTACTATGCGCTGCGCAGCCTGTTGAACCATTGGGACTGCGCGGTCGTGCCCATTGGCGTGGACAAGGATGGCCTGCCACCCGAGGCGCTGCCCGATGAAACGGATGTCATCTTCACCACGCCCAGCCATCAGAGCCCGACAACCGCAACCATGCCGATCACCCGTCGCCGCCAACTTTTGGATCGTGCCCGGGATCTGGACGCAATGGTGGTCGAGGATGACTATGAATTCGAAATGGCGTTTCTGGGGGCGCCCTCACCCGCGCTGAAGTCCATGGACCGGGATGGACGTGTCATCTATGTGGGCAGCTTCTCAAAATCGCTGTTCCCTGGATTGCGCCTTGGTTACATGGTTGGATCCGAGCCGTTTATCCGCGAGGCGCGCGCGCTGCGCTCTTTGGTGCTGCGCCACCCGCCGGGCCACATTCAGCGCACGGCAGCGTATTTTCTGTCTCTGGGACATTACGATGCACAGATCAGGCGCATGTCCAAAGAGCTGTCCAAGCGGCGGGAGGCAATGGACAAGGCTATCGACGAATACGGGCTGTCGGTGGCGGGGCGCGGTGTGATGGGCGGATCTTCGATGTGGATGTCCGCCCCCGAACATGTCGACATGTCCCAGCTGGCACGCAGCCTGCAAAACCAAAGCGTTCACATCGAGCCTGGTACACCGTTTTTCGCAGGGCCGGATAGGCCACAGAACTTCTATCGGCTCGGATACTCATCCATCGCGCCCGACCGCATCGCTCCGGGCGTGAAGCTGATCGCGGATGCCATCCAAACGCAGTAGCCCGCGTCTGGACCTAATCCGCATTTCGTTTTGGACCTAACGCCATTCCGTCCCTTGGGCCACAACCGTACCCAAAGGCTGGGCTGATCGTCCGGCTTCATCCACAAATCCGCGGAGACAAATCAGATGAAAATGACCACCGAAGAGGCCTTTGTAAAAGTTCTGCAGATGCACGGGATCGAGCATGCGTTTGGGATCATCGGTTCGGCGATGATGCCGATCTCGGATATTTTTGGAAAAGCTGGCATTACGTTCTGGGATTGCGCACACGAAGGCTCGGGCGGGATGATGGCTGACGGGTACACACGCGCCACCGGCAAAATGTCGATGATGATCGCGCAGAACGGACCGGGGATCACCAACTTTGTTACTGCCGTCAAAACCGCCTACTGGAACCACACCCCGTTGCTGCTTGTGACCCCTCAGGCCGCAAACAAGACCATGGGTCAGGGCGGTTTCCAAGAGATGGAACAAATGCGCATGTTCGCGGACTGCGTCTGCTACCAGGAAGAAGTACGCGACCCTTCGCGGATGGCCGAAGTTCTGAGCCGCGTTATCACCAAGGCCAAGCGCGCCTCGGCACCGGCACAGATCAATGTTCCACGTGATTTCTTCACTCAGGTTGTCGATATCGAACTGCCTGCCGTAGTTGAATTTGAACTGCCTTCTGGCGGCGCATCAGCCGTTACCGAAGCCGCCGCGCTGCTGTCGGATGCCAAGAACCCTGTCATCCTGAACGGAGCGGGCACGGTTCTGTCTGCGGGCGGCATCGAAGCCTCGAAAGCACTGGCCGAGCGTCTGGACGCCCCGGTTTGTGTTGGCTACCAGCACAATGACGCCTTCCCGGGCTCGCACCCGCTGTTTGCTGGCCCGCTGGGTTACAATGGCTCGAAAGCCGCTATGGAGCTGATAAAAGAAGCAGACGTGGTTCTGTGTCTCGGCACTCGCCTGAACCCGTTCTCGACTCTTCCTGGCTATGGTATGGAATACTGGCCGGCGAATGCAAAGATCATTCAGGTTGACATTAACCCCGACCGCATTGGCCTGACCAAGAAGGTATCTGTCGGTATTGTTGGCGACGCAGCCACTGTTGCAACCAATATCCTGGCACAGCTGTCAGACACCGCAGGTGACGAAGGACGCGATGCACGCAAAGCGAAAATCGCGGAAACCAAGTCACGCTGGGCGCAGGAACTGACTTCGATGGACCACGAGCAGGACGATCCGGGCACAACCTGGAACGAACGCGCCCGAGCAGCCAAGCCCGACTGGATGAGCCCGCGCATGGCGTGGCGCGCCATTCAGGCAGCCCTGCCGAAAGAGGCGATCATCTCGTCCGACATCGGCAATAACTGTGCCATCGGCAACGCCTACCCATCCTTTGAAGCGGGCCGCAAATATCTTGCCCCCGGGCTGTTCGGCCCCTGTGGATACGGATTGCCATCTGTCATGGGTGCCAAGATCGGTTGCCCGGATGTGCCTGTCGTTGGGTTCTCGGGTGACGGCGCCTTTGGTATTGCTGTAACCGAACTGACCGCAATCGGCCGCGATGAATGGCCCGCAGTCACCCAGATCGTTTTCCGCAACTATCAGTGGGGTGCTGAAAAGCGCAACTCGACCCTGTGGTTCGACGACAACTTTGTCGGAACCGAACTGGACACCAAAGTGTCCTATGCCGGTATCGCTCAGGCCTGTGGCCTGAAAGGTGTCGTGGCCCGCACACAGGACGAGCTGACTGCAGCCCTGAATCAGGCCATTGAGGATCAGAAGAATGGGATCACCACGCTGATCGAAGCCATGATCAACCAGGAACTGGGCGAGCCCTTCCGTCGGGACGCAATGAAGAAACCGGTCGCGGTGGCAGGCATCAGCAATGACGACATGGAACCGCAGGCGGGGGTATAATCCGCGTGAAACCGCTGCGCGCCATTCTCGGGACGGCCAGCGCGTCGGACAAGATCATCGCCCTGTCAGAGGGCGATGATCCCCGCGTCGTGGAAGGTGCGGTCAGGGCCGTAAAAGAGGACGTTGCACGGATCATCTTGATCGGCGACGGGGCCAAAATTTCGGCCCTTCTGGATGCGCATGAAGGATTTGATCCCACTCGGATAGACATTCTTGACCCGGCGCATTCCTCAATCACCCCGGAACTGGCTGAAGCGCTGTTTAATCGCCGCAAGCACAAGGGCATGACCCTTGAAGAGGCAGTGCAACAGATCACCAACAGGCTGACCTTTGCCGCCATGCTGGTGCATCAGGGTATCGCTGACGGCACCGTGGGCGGAGCGGTTGAAACCACCTCTGACACAGTTCGCGCGGCGTTGCAGATCATCGGAACAGCGCCGGGTACAACAATGGTATCCAGCTTTTTTCTCATGCTGTTCTGTCAGGATCATCACGAGGTCAAAGGCGCGCGCATCTTTGCCGATTGTGGCCTGGTGGTGGATCCAAACGCCGAAGAAATGGCGGAAATTGCCCGCGCATCAGCCGCATCCTATTCAGCTTTGACTGGAAACACGGCGCGTGTGGCGATGCTGTCTTTTTCCACCTCGGGAAGCGCCGAACACCCAAAAGTATCCAAGGTCGTCGAGGCAACCCGGATCGCACGTGAAAAAGATCCGAACCTTCTGATCGACGGAGAGCTGCAGTTCGATGCCGCCTTTGTCCCCGAGGTTGCGGCGCAAAAGGCGACGGATTCGCCACTGAAGGGCGAAGCAAATGTCTTTGTCTTCCCCAGCCTGAATGCGGGCAATCTGGGCTATAAGATCGCACAGCGCATCGGAGGGGTTGAGGCAATCGGGCCAGTCCTACAAGGCCTGGCCAAGCCGGCAAATGATCTATCGCGCGGCTGTACGGCAGAGGACATCCTTCACATGATCGCCGTGACTGCTGTTCAAGCACAACATGGCGAAAACGGAATATAAGTCTCGACAAGTCCGTGAAAAACAAATTTTATTCCGGTTCCCGGCAATACTCGGGGGAATACCGGTCTGCAAACTACAGGGGCGCCTATGAACCAGCCAGTGATTGACACCTCGCCCAAAGTCTCGGACGAGATCCGGCAGACCACCTGTTACATGTGCGCCTGCCGCTGTGGCATCAACGTTCACATGAAAGACGGCAAGGTCGCCTATATCGAGGGCAACCGAGACCACCCAGTGAACAAAGGCGTTCTGTGCGCCAAAGGGTCCGCGGGCATTATGCAGGTCAACGCGCCGTCGCGCTTACGTAAACCGCTGCGCCGTGTCGGCCCGCGCGGATCGGGCGAGTTCCGCGAGATCGAATGGGACGAGGCAATCAGCACCGCCGTCGGCTGGATGAACGAGTTGCACGAAACCGCACCGCACAAGCTGGCCTTCTTTACCGGACGCGACCAAAGCCAAAGCTTCACCAGCTTCTGGGCACAGAATTTTGGAACCCCAAACTATGCCGCCCATGGCGGGTTCTGTTCCGTCAACATGGCAGCAGGGGGCATCTATACGATGGGCGGTGCGTTTTGGGAGTTTGGCCAGCCCGACTGGGACCACACCAAACTGTTCATGCTGTTCGGCGTGGCCGAAGACCACGACAGCAACCCGATCAAGATGGGGATCGGCAAGATCAAGGCACGCGGCGCACGGGTGATCGGTGTGAACCCGATCCGATCAGGCTATAACGCTGTGGCCGATGACTGGGTCGGGATCACCCCCGGCACCGATGGGTTATTCATCCTATCGCTGATCCATGTGTTGATGAAGGCGGGCAAGATCGACCTGGATTACCTCAGCCGTTATACCAACGCGCCTGTTCTGGTGAACGCATCCGAAGGCCCCGAGAGGGGTCTGTTCTTGCGCGATAGTGACGGCAAACCGCTGGTGATCGACCGGGCCACAGGCGAACTCACTGCGTTCGACAAGCCGGGCGTGCGCCCGGACTTGTCGGCTACTTACGAAAAGGACGGCGTCACCCATCGCCCGGTTTTCCACCTGATGGCCGAGAAATACCTAAGCGACGAGCACGCCCCTGAGGCCGTGGCTGACCGCTGTGGCATCCCGGCCAGTCGCATTCGCGCCATCGCGGCGGAAATCGCCCGCGTCGCCTTTGACGAGGCGATCGAGTTGGATCAGGAATGGACCGATTTCCGCGGCGAATCCCATGCTAAGATGATCGGTCGCCCGGTCAGCTTCCACGCCATGCGTGGCATCTCGGCCCATGCCAACGGGTTCCAGACCTGCCGCGCGCTGCACGTGCTGCAGATCATCCTCGGCACGGTCGAAGTTCCGGGCGGTTTCCGCTTCAAACCGCCCTATCCCAAACCAGTCGAGGCGCACCCTACCCCGCATGGCGACCGCCGCCCCGGCAGACCCCTGGAAGGCCCCCATCTAGGCTTCCCCCGCGGGCCCGAAGACCTGTTGCTGGACGACTGCGGCACTCCCCAACGGATCGACAAAGCATTCACATGGGAAAACCCGATGTCAGCCCATGGGCTGATGCATATGGTAATCTCAAACGCCGCCGCCGGTGATCCCTACAAGATCGACACGCTGTTCATGTATATGGCGAATATGTCGTGGAACTCCTCCATGAACACTAAAGGTGTGATGGAGATGCTGACCGCCAAGACCGAAGACGGCAAATACGTCATCCCAAACATCATCTATTCCGATGCCTATTCCTCGGAAATGGTGGCCTATGCCGACTTGATCCTGCCCGACACCACCTATCTTGAACGGCACGACTGTATCTCGCTGCTCGACCGCCCGATCTGCGAGGCAGACGCCGCCGCCGACGCAATCCGCTGGCCGGTGATCGAGCCCGACCGCGACGTGCGAGGCTTTCAGTCGGTGCTGGTGGAACTGGCCAACCGCATGAGCTTGCCAGGCTTTACCAACGAAGACGGTACGCCGAAGTGGAAAGACTACGCTGACTATATCGTTAACCATCAGCGAAAACCCGGTATTGGCCCGCTGGCCGGGTTTCGAGGCGAAAATGGCGACAAAGAAGGTCGTGGCGAGGTCAACCCCGACCAGCTAAATCGCTACATCGAAAATGGCGGCTTCTACGTCGCGCATATCCCCGAAGGGGCGGATTACTACAAACCCTGGAACGCTGCCTATCAGGATTGGGCAGTGGGGATGGGTATCTACGACAGCCCGCAACCCTATCTGTTCCAGCTCTATTCAGAACCGATGCGCAAGTTCCAACTGGCCGCCGAAGGCCACGGGGACCGGCAACCGCCGGAAAATCTGCGCCAGCGCCTCAAGGACACCATGGACCCGCTGCCGATCTGGTACGAAACCGATCAGCAGGGCAATGAAGGTTTCACAATCAATGCCCTGACTCAGCGCCCGATGGCGATGTATCACTCATGGGGCACCCAAAACGCCTGGCTGCGCCAGCTACACGGGCGCAACCCGCTTTATGTGCCAACCAAACTGATGCGCGAACACGGGATGCAGGACGGCGACTGGGCCAAAGTGACGTCTCCGCACGGGGAAATTACTGTTCCGGTCATGGAGATGGCCGCGCTGAATGAAAATACTGTCTGGACTTGGAATGCCATCGGCAAACGCAAAGGTGCTTGGGCCCTGCAGGAAGACGCACCAGAGGCCACCAAAGGCTTTTTGCTGAACCACCTGATCCACGAACTGTTGCCGTCAAAAGGCGATGGAATGCGCTGGGCCAATTCTGATCCGATTACAGGTCAGGCGGCTTGGTTCGACCTGAAGGTCAGGATCGAAAAGGCGGCGCCACCTTCGGATGCAGAAAGCCAGCCCGAATTCAAACCGATCAAATCACCGGTCGGCACCGGACCAAAAGATCTGGCGTGGAAGGTAGGAAAATGACCCAGCTCCCCCAATCCACAGACAAGAAAATGGGTCTGGTCATCGACCTGGACACCTGTGTCGGCTGCCATGCCTGTGTGATATCCTGCAAAGGCTGGAACACCGAAAACTACGGGGCGCCCCTGTCGGATCAGGACGCTTATGGCGGCAACCCGTCCGGCACCTTCCTAAACCGGGTACATTCCTACGAGGTCCAACCCGAACAGGGTCACGCCCAGCTGATCCACTTCCCCAAATCCTGCCTCCATTGCGAGGACGCGCCCTGCGTCACCGTCTGCCCCACCGGGGCCAGCTATAAGCGGGTCGAGGACGGTATCGTATTGGTCAATGAAAGCGACTGTATCGGCTGCGGGCTTTGCGCCTGGTCCTGCCCTTACGGCGCGCGTGAGATGGATATGGCCGAGGGCGTGATGAAGAAATGCACCCTCTGCGTGGATCGCATCTATAACGAGAACATACCCGAAGTGGACCGCGTGCCATCCTGTGTGCGGACCTGCCCCGCCGGAGCCCGCCATTTCGGTGATCTGGGCGACGCAGATAGCGATGTCAGCAAATTGGTCGCCGAACGTGGTGGCATGGATCTGATGCCTGAAATGGGCACCAAGCCCGTTAACAAATACCTGCCACCTCGCCCTAAAGATCAGATCGAGGACCAGGTCGACATTCTCGCGCCCCTTCTGGCCCCGGTAGCCGAAGAGCCCAAGGGCTTTCTGGGTTGGCTCGACAAGACACTGGAGAAGCTCTGATGCATCCGGCCCCATCTGTCATTATCTTCACTACCTTGTCCGGTCTGGGCTTTGGGCTGCTGTTTTTTCTGGGCCTTGGGATGCCGGATGTCACCGGGTGGGTGGCCTTCGTATTCTATGCCATGGCCTTTGGCCTGTCGGTGGGCGGGCTGATGGCCTCGACCTTTCACCTGGGCCATCCTGAACGTGCGTGGAAAGCATTCACCCAATGGCGGTCAAGCTGGCTCAGCCGTGAGGGTTGGTGCGCAGTGATCGCCTTGATTCTTCTGGGCTTCTACGCGCTGGGCGCCGTCTTCTTTGGACAGCGTTGGGGTGTTCTGGGCGTCCTTGGCGCGTTGTTTTCGCTGGCAACAGTTTTCACCACCTCAATGATCTACACCCAGCTCAAGACAATCCCACGTTGGAACATGAAACTGACACCAATCATGTTTCTGAGCTTCAGCCTTGCCGGTGGCTCGCTTCTGGCCGGTCAGGTCAGCCTTGCCGTCCCTCTGTTGGTGGTCGCTGCCGTTGCGCAGACATTTTACTGGTGGCAAGGGGATAAGGCATTTGCGAACTCAGGAACAAACCTTGGCACCGCTACGGGTTTGGGGCAGCGCGGGGCAGTGCGTGCGTTTGAGCCTCCACATACAGGTACAAACTATCTTCTGCGCGAATTTGTCCACGTGGTTGGCAGGAAACATGCGGACAAATTGCGGGTCATCTCGTTTGTGCTGGCCTTCCTATTGCCGGTCATCCTGCTGATCCTGCCGTTCAACCACTTCTTCGCTCTTCTGGCTGCGCTGTCGCATGTGGCCGGCGTTGCAGTTTCGCGTTGGCTGTTCTTTGCGCAGGCCGAGCATGTCGTGGGTCTGTATTACGGCAAACGGTAAAGAAGGGTTACAGCAGACCTGCGTGGTTCATGGCTGCGTCAATGGCTGATTTGGTGCTGTCGTCCAACGTGGTCAGCGGCGAGCGAACTTCTTCGCTGCACAGGCCCAGCTTGCTGAGGGCGTATTTGGCCCCGACCAGACCGGGTTCGATAAAGATCGCCTCATGCAGAGGCATCAGGCGGTCCTGATAAGTCAGCGCTTTGGCATAATCCCCCTGCAGGGTGGCCTGCTGGAATTCGGCACATAGCTTGGGCGCAACATTCGCCGTGACCGAGATACAGCCCACACCACCATGCGCATTGAAACCCAGCGCCGTGGCGTCTTCGCCCGACAGTTGGCAAAACTCAGGCCCGCAAGAGGCGCGCTGTTGGCTGACACGCCCCAAATCTCCGGTTGCGTCTTTAACCCCAACGATCCTCGGCAACTCGGCCAGCTCACCCATCGTCTGGGGCGTCATGTCGATGACGGAACGGCCTGGAATGTTGTAGATGATGATCGGAATATCGGCACAATCATGTAGTGTGCGGAAATGCTGAATTAGGCCCTTCTGGGTCGGCTTGTTGTAATACGGGGTCACCACCAGAGCGGCATTCGCGCCGACTTGCTGCGCAAATTGAACGAATCGGATCGCCTCGACAGTGTTGTTCGAGCCCGCACCAGCGATCACCGGGACACGACCGGCTGCGGCATTGACAACTTCTGCCACCACCGTTTCGTGTTCTTCATGGCTTAGGGTTGGGCTTTCACCGGTGGTCCCCACCGGCACCAAACCGGTCGAGCCTTCCTGAATTTGCCATTCCACCAAACGTTTGAGCGTGCCCAGATCCAACTCGCCATTCGAAAACGGGGTAACGAGGGCTGGCATCGAGCCTTTGAACATGACACGCTCCTTGCTGTGCGGTTAGCAATTTTTGCGCCTTGGGCAATCACATTCCTAGCAATGTGTGTTGATCCCGCCGGCGCAAGGTTTATCCTAAATGGCTCTATCCTTGGTTGGTTGGGAAATGCAAGGCATGACACGCGTTCTGGCGCTTTTGACAGCGGTGATTCTGGCATCCTTCGGGCCGGCCCAAGCCGACTCGGTGGGCGATCTGCGCGCTGGCATGTATGAAATGCGAAAGGGCGATTGGAACGCAGCGCTGCAAGAGGCAGGCCCGCGCGGATCTGTGTCACGTGACATCATCGTATGGCATTGGCTGCGCGAGGGGTTCGGAAGCTCGGGCGATGTGCTGGTATTTCTGAACCGCAGGCCGGATTGGCCGGGGCTGGCATGGTTACGGCGCGAAAGCGAACCCGCCTTTACCGGGGCGGACCCGGACCGGGTGTTGAAATTCTACGCCGACACTGCCCCGCAAACGGCGGAAGGGGCGCTGAATTTCGCCGTAGCGCTGAAGGCTAAGGGACGGCAGGGTGATGCGCAGGCGGATATCGTCACCGCCTGGCGTACGATGCCGATGGGATCGGGCCTGCAGAAAGACTATATCGAGAACTTTGAAACATTGCTGAAACCCCACCACGCGGCGCGGCTAGACCGGATGCTGTGGGACGGTCATCTGATCAGCGCAGGACAAATGCTGCCATTGGTGAATGACGATCAGCGCAAGCTGGCCGAGGCGCGGATTGCATTGCAAAAACGTGCGCCGGGTGTTGATGCCAAAGTAGGGGCGGTTCCCGATTCCGTGGCCGGATCGGCGGGGCTTGCCTTTGACCGCTTTGTCTGGCGAGACAAAAAGGAACTGGATGACAGTGCGATTGATCTGATGCTGGCGCGGTCATCCAGCCCGGATGCTCTGGGCGAGCCAGACAAATGGGCCGAGGGCCGTCGCCGGTTGGCCCGGCTTGAGATGCGCAACGGTGATATGAGCCGCGCATACAAGATTGCCTCTAGTCACCATATGACGCCGGACATGGGCTATGCCTATGCCGATCTCGAATGGCTTTCCGGGTTCCTTGCCCTGCGTCGGTTGAATGATCCCGCAACGGCTGTACGGCATTTCCAAAACTTCTCGGGCGCGGTGCAGTCACCGATTTCCAAGGGACGCGGCGGGTATTGGCTGGGTCGGGCCTATGCCGCGCAGGGGGATGCGGAAAAGGCTTATGAGGCCTATGCCATGGGTGCTGATCACCAGACCTCGTTCTACGGGCTTCTTGCCGCCGAACGGATAGGGCGCCCCTTCGACAGCGATCTGGCAAACCCGCGAAGGGCACCGCACTGGAAACAAGCGGAGTTTGCCGATTCCAGCGTTCTGGAAGCGGGGCTATTGCTGTTGCGCGCAGGTGAGGCAAACCTATCCGAGCGGTTCCTGACCCATCTGGTTGAGGGGCTCGACCCCGTTCAGGCAAGCCAACTGGGCGATCTGGTCATCGAACTGAACGAACCACATCTGGCGGTGATGATCGCCAAGCGCGCCGCGACCACCGGCGTTGTTCTGCCCGCCGCGTATTACCCGGTTCATCCGGTGGCAGATCTAGGCCTACCTATGGCAAAGGAAATGACGCTAGCAATCGCCCGGCGCGAAAGCGAGTTTGACCCGGTTGTCATCAGCGGCGCGGGCGCGCGCGGGCTTATGCAGGTAATGCCCGCGACGGCGAAAGTTGTGGCCCGGAACATGGGCATTCTAAGCAGCCACCAAACCGGAAAACTGACTTCGGACTGGCGATATAACGCCAAATTGGGGGCGAATTACCTGTCCGAGCTGGCAGCAGAATTCAACGGCAATGTGGTGATGATGGCGGCGGGGTATAATGCCGGACCGGGCAGGCCGATCTCGTGGATGAAACGCAATGGCGACCCGCGCCGGGGTGAGGCCGATATCGTCGACTGGATCGAATTCATACCCTTTAGCGAGACCCGCAACTATGTCATGCGCGTCGCCGAAAGCCTGCCTGTGTATCGCGCACGGTTGGGGCAGCAGGCGTTGCCGGTGCCATTTTCCGAAGAACTGATCGGGTCAACTCTGGCGTCGTTCGCGCCATAAGGTGAACAGTCCGGCGGCAATAACCAATGTGGCCCCTGCAACAACCGCGGGTCGCAAGCTTTCACCAAAGACCGAGATTCCCAGAATGGCGCTCCACATCAGGTGAAAATAGGCAAAGGGCTGCACGGCGCTGGCCTCGGCCATTTCGTAGCACTTAATCAACAACCAATGTCCCAGAACTCCGGTCAGGCAGAGCAGGCCCATCCAAAGCCAGTCACCGCCCTGCATAGGCTCCCAAAACCACACGCCCACGGCCGTCATGGCAACCGCCCCGGCGATGCCGGTCCAGAAAAAACTGGTGGCGGTAGTGTCGCGCCGCGCCGCATAGCGGGTCAGCAGGCCATAGACGGCAAACATCAGGGCCGAGATCAACGGGATCACCGCCCACGGATTGAACACTCCCACCCCGGGCTGCAGGATGATCAGCACGCCGATGCAGCCCACGCCGATGGCGGACCAACGGCGCCAACCGACCTTCTCGCCCAGAACGGGTCCGCTGAGCGCCGCCACCAGCAGGGGGTAACAGATAAATACGGCTTGGCTTTCGATCAGCCCCAGGATGGTAAAGGCATAAACCGCGACGCAGATCTCTCCGGCCAGAAGCACCCCGCGCAGGATCTGCAGCCCAAGCTGGTTGGTGCGGGCCGTGGCCGCGATACCGCCGGGTGCGCGCAGCGCCTGAGCGACGACAAACGCAGCGAAGAACCAATAGCGGATCATCACGACCATATAGGTGTTATAAGTCCCGGCCAGATGGCGCGAGATACCGTCCTGCAGCGCAAACACCACGGTAGCCGCGATCATCAGCGCGATACCGGCGCGGGTGTCGTTCTGTTGGGTCATGGCTTGACCGCCCGAGTCATGTGGCGCTTGCGCCCATAGCCCGGTGCGCGGGTGACGGTGAACCCTGCGTCCTCGAGCCCGCGCCGGACGAACCCGGCGGCGGTATAGGTGGCCGCAGAGCCATTGGGCGCCGTGTGATCGGATACCTGCTGCATCAGCTCTGCGCCCCAAAGTTCGGGGTTCTTGGCCGGAGAGAACCCGTCCAGAAACCAGGCATCGGCCTGCCCCGACCATGCGGACAGGGTGGACCGCGCGTCGCCCTCGATAACCTCAAGCTGCAGGGTGCCCAGATCGCAGGTACCGCCCTGCCATTGGGACAGGAACCGGTCGGCCCAAGGGGACAACTCAGGAAAGGCGGCCAGAGCGCGCGTCATGTCGTCTGGCGCCATTGGATAGGCTTCGAAACTGGTGAATGTCAGCGGGGTCGTTTGGCCAGCCTTTTCCCATTCGGACCAGACAGTCAGCAAGTTCAGGCCGGTGCCAAAACCAAGCTCGGCAATATGAAACCCCGGCGCAAACCGCGCGGGCAGGTCATTGCCCGCCAAAAACACATGCCGCGTCTCCTCCAGCCCGTTCTGCAACGAGAAATAGGGGTCGTCGAAACGGTCTGAGACAGGTATCTGCCCGTCTTTCCAGGTCAGTTCGGCGCGCTGGTCTGCCATCGGGGAATCCTGTAGCTAAGCGGCGCGACACTGAACAAGGAAAAGGGGAATGGCAATGGTCGATGTGACGGTGCGAGGCGCGGGCATTTTTGGCCTTTCGATCGCCTGGGCCTGCGCTAGACGCGGCGCAAAAGTTCAGGTCATAGATCCTTTTGGCCCCGGTGCCGGGTCCAGCGGCGGTCTGGTCGGGGCTTTGGCCCCGCATGTGCCCGAGAACTGGAATGCCAAGAAAGCTTTTCAATTCGAAAGCCTGATCATGGCCGAACCCTTCTGGAAACAGGTTGAGGCGACCGGAGGCGTCTCAGCCGGATATGCCCGGTTGGGTAGGCTGCAGCCCATAGCAGATAGCCGCACGCTGGATCTGGCCCATGCACGTACGGTCACCGCCGCGGAGCTTTGGCAGGGGCGGGCCGAATGGCGCGTTGTTGCAATGGATGAGGTCGGGTCGTGGTGTCCTCCCAGCCCTACCGGCTTTGTGATCCACGACACGCTTAGCGCCCGGATGCACCCAAGGCGGGCATGTTCTGCACTGGTTTCGGCGCTGGCAGTGATGGGGGTTGAGGTCAAAACCGATGCGGCCAATCTAGGGCAGATCATTCACGCCACTGGGCTTTCTGGCCTGCTAGAACTGAACGACGCCTTTGGCAAAACGGTCGGCAATGGCGTCAAGGGACAGGCGGCTTTGCTGCGGTTCGATGCCGGGGACGTCTCCCAGCTGTTTGCAGATGCCGTTCACATTGTCCCGCATGCAGATGGTACTTTGGCCATCGGATCGACCTCGGAACGGGACTATGACGACCCAACCAGCACCGATGCTGCGCTGGATGATGTCCTGGACCGGGCCACGCGGGCGGTTCCGGTCCTACACGGTGCCGAAGTGATCGAACGCTGGGCCGGGATTCGACCCCGCAGCAAAAGCCGTGCGCCGATGTTGGGTGCGCATCCGCTGCACGCCGGAGAATTCATCGCGAATGGAGGGTTCAAGATCGGCTTTGGTATGGCGCCCAAAGTGGCAGAAGTCATGGCCGAACTGGTGCTTGAAGGACGCGATGAAATCCCCGCAGATTTTCAACCCGAGGCTTCTTTGTGACCTCCCTCGACGACACCCCAGTTCGCCTGCAACCGGACGATCCGATATTGCCACAGGTGTTTCGCCTGATCCGCCACAGCTTTGCATTCATGGAGGGGCGTATAGACCCGCCCTCGTCAATGCATCGCCTGACCGAGGAAACGCTTAGGCAACAGGCCCGCGACCACGAGGTTTGGATCATAGGCAATCGCCCGGATGCGGTCGTCTTTTTGACACCCAAACAGGACTGTCTGTATCTGAGCAAACTGGCTGTGGACGAAACCCGACGTGGTCAGGGGCTGGCACAGCGTCTGGTCGATCTGGCATCCGCGCGGGCGGTTGAAATAGGTTTTGCGACGCTGGAACTGAAGGCACGGGTCGAATTGGTCGAAAACCATGCCTCCTTTGCCCGGATAGGCTTTGTCAAAACGGCGGAAACGGCGCATCCCGGGTTCACCCGGGCGACCTCGATTACCATGCAGAAACATTTAGGCTGAGGCTTCGGCAATCATACATTGGCGCCCGTCTGCCGCACGCACCCACAGGGTATTGCCCCTCCGGCACAGGCTCGCAGTTTCGAAATGCATCAATGCCGAGGTTGCGCGGAAAGAAAACTGCGCCAATGGGCCCATCACATCTTCCGCAAACAACATCAGGTGCTGCGCCAAAAGCGGGCCATGCACGACCAGCCCGGCATATCCTTCGACATCACGGGCATAGTCGATGTCATAGTGAATGCGGTGTCCGTTAAATGTCAGGGCCGAGTAGCGAAACAGCATTGTGCTGTCGAAGGACAGCTCGCGATGTTCGGTTTCATCCTGCCTGGCCAGTGGTGCCGGAGGGGTGGCCGTATCTGCCGAGGGGTCTTGGCGGTAAACCAGATCCTGCCATTCGGTCAGGCGCAGCGCACCGCTCTGCCAAACCTCGTGGCGCAACGTGACAAAGCCCAAGGGGCCGGTGCGTCCCGATTTCGAACTCGAACTTTCACATAGCGATCGCCGTTCGGCTAACTGACCTGCTATCAGAGGCGCGAAAAACTCCAAGCGTCCGCCTGCCCACATTCTGCGGGGTAAGCCCATATCGGGGATCAGGCCCCCGACTTTGGGATGTCCGTCGCGCCCAAGTTGGCCGGGTGGCTGCGGAGTCCAGAAGTACAGGTGATGAAAGAACGGCGGCAACGCAGTGCCGCCCCTCACAGTTGCCTGTTTCCCAAGCGCCATCTGCAACGCGCCAGCACGGGCTGCGTCCATCACATCTGTCTGAATTTCCATCGACATAGCGCAAGATTAGGCGGCCTGCCCCATACGGGCAAGCAAACCGGCAGTTTCAGAAACCGGCCTCTGACCGCAAGTTCCTCATCAAGGTCCGAAGGGCGTTTTCATAGCGTTCGTTAACCAGCTTGCCCTGCGCGTCGAATTCGTTCGAACTGTCGGCCAGATGAATTTCCGGCCCTTGCAAGATGCGCGTCTGGAACGGAACCATATAGCTGCGCAGTATCATCTGTGCACGTTCCCCGCCGGCACGACCCGCAGCGGCAGACATCACCGCAACCGGCTTGTTCGCCCAGGGCTTATCCTTGGTGCGACTTACCCAATCCAGCGCATTCTTCAACACGCCGGACGGCGCTTTGTTATATTCCGGCGTCGAAATGATCACCGCATCCGCACGGGCGATCTGACCGGCCAAAACCTGAACGCCCTTGGGGATGCCCTCGCCTTCTTCAAGATCGCCGTCATAGAGCGGCAAGTTCAGGTCAGCCTCGATATGGGTGCCCGGCTCAAACAGCCGCGCCGCCTCGCGAAGCAGTTTTCGGTTGGTGGCATTTTGGCGCAGCGAACCTGACAGGCTCAGAAGGATCGGTTCGGACATAAAGGTCTCCGTTCAGGCGTTTTCCAGAAGGTAGCTCCTGATCACCGCCAGCCAAAGCCCACTTGACGCGCAGTCAATGTGCAAAAACGGGCACCTTGACGGTGCCCGGTCACATCAGGTGTTGCCGTTGGGGATGATTTCGATATCAACCCGACGATTCCGCGCCTTCCCTTCGGGTGTGAGATTCGAGGCCGCAGGTCGGTTCTCACCCAAACCGATGGTGCTGATACGGGCCCCGTTCACACCATTGGCTTGCAGAACATCCGCCACGGACCTAGCCCGACGCTCAGATAGGGCCTGATTATAAGAGGCTTCGCCATCACTATCCGTATGGCCAATGACCTGAACGGCCGAGTTGGGATATCTCACCAAATTCTGACCCACCCGGACCAAATCAGAACGCAATGCAGGCCGTACGGTCGAGCTGTCGGTGTCAAAGGTGATGTCGTTGGGGACGGTAACAATCAGGCGGTCGCCCGCGTTGACGATTGTGATGCCGTCATTTGCCAGCTGCTGGCGCAACTCAGCCGCCTGACGGTCCAGTTGATTGCCGATAAGGCCGCCACCTGCCGCACCGATTGCGCCACCAGCCAGCGCACCCAAAAGCGGATCCGAGTCGTTCGCAATGGCCCCGACACCGGCACCAACCAACCCACCCAAAAGCGCACCCTGTTTGGTATTTTGATTGGGGTCCGAGGGCAAGTTCAGCGTTCCGGGGTCGGTGCAGCCCGCCAAGAACAAGGCCGAGCAAAGCCCAGCAGAAACAACAAGCTTGGAAATCGTCATGATATCACCTTCTGCTCAGAGGCCCGTTTGCCGGGTCCCATTATTTGGCACAGTATATCGCCCTGCCCCCCCGCAGGCTCAAGCAACAATCAGGTGATATCGGCGAATACCCGCCGTTCAATGGGCCTCGGCAGGGGAACCCCATTGGTTCTGCTCCTGCCAGATCTCCCGCAGCGGCTGCCCTTGGCCGCAGAAATGATCGTCAACCATTTCGCAGGCCCAGACGCGATCGGTCCGAAAATGGCGAAAACCGTTGCGCAATTCGCACCACGCAACCAGCATCGTGCACTCGATATGATAGATCAGGGCAACCGGACGGACGACCCGTTCGGAGCGAACGTCTTGCGAGCTGACATATGTGAGGCGAAGCTTGCGCTCGTCCCGGATGGCTTCGCGGTAATTCACGACCGGGATACAGCCCTTGGCCGGATCATCAACCGGAGCCCCCCAAGGCGCGACCTGCAACCAGTCGGGACTTGCGCGCAGGCCTTCTATTTTCCGGCAAATGCGTTTGGCGGCCTCCTGCAGGGTACTGTCGCCGGTCCGTGCCAGCATTGACAGACCGACCCAAAGCGCCTCGACCTCTTCAGCGTCGAAGTTCAGTGGTGGCAAGTCATAGCCCCGCCGCATCAGATACCCGACGCCGGCTTCGCCCTCGATCGGTGTGCGTTGGGCCTGCAGTGCCGCGATGTCGCGATACACCGTGCGCACCGAGACTTCGAGCTTTTGCGCCAGCATCTCAGCGGTAACCGGAGCGTCGGCGGCACGCAGAATCTGGATGATTTCAAACAGGCGGGACGAACGGCGCATGGCAAACTCCGGTTTCTCTGCTGACACCTTAGCACACCCCCCTGACAACGCGCTGTCAGGAGTGATGCGGGATGCTGGTTCAACAATTCACAGGAGATTACTGATGCCCAGCCTCGACAATCACGTAATGATGACACTGCAACTGGGACGCTGGTCCCAGGACCATACCCTGCGCGCCTTTGAAATCGAACGCGAGATCATGGCCAGCCGCCAGCCCTGCGCCCCAAAGAAACGCACCAGACGGTTTTCGTTGGGCAATCTCAAGCTGCTTTGGACCAATCCCGCCTGAGCCTAGAACCCGGCCTTGGCGCGAAACTTCATCGACGTCCCGCTATCGGGGCTTTTCAGGCGCAATTCCTCGGAATGCAGCATGAGGCGCGGAAAGGCCCGTGCCTCACCTTTTGCATAGAACGGATCACCCAAAATCGGATGGCCCAGCGCCAGCATGTGAACCCTCAGCTGGTGCGAGCGTCCGGTTTTCGGGAACAGGCGTATGCGGGTGGTGTTGCCTTCGTATTTGACCACACGCCAATCCGTCACCGCAGGTTTGCCGGTCTCATGGCACACCATTTGCAGCGGCCGATTGGGCCAGTCGACAATCAACGGCAGATCAACGGTTCCGGTCTTTTCCTCGACCAGACCCCAGACGCGGGCGATATAGGTCTTGCGAGTCTGACGCTGTTCAAATTGCATGCTCAGATTGCGCTGCGCATGGGGCGTCTGGGCAAAAACCATCACGCCCGAGGTATCGCGGTCCAACCGATGCACAAGCAGCGCCTGCGGAAACGCCGCCTGCACACGGGTCAGCAGACAATCGGCCAGATGCTCTCCGCGACCCGGTACGGACAAAAGCCCCGAGGGCTTGTTCACCACAATCAGATGCGCATCTTCGTGCAGCACATCCAGCGGTGTTTTCGGGGGATCGTAGGTCTCGCTCATGCGGGTCTGCCTATCGCAAGCGACAACCTCCCGCAACGTCGCGCTTGCCTGAACTGAATAGTTCAGCAAATCATGCGACAACTCGGAGGAGAAACCATGCACCCGACAATCGAACAACTGAAAGATGTCATCACAAAAGGCGATGAAAGTCTGATTCACGAGTTTCTGGCAGAAGACGTGCGTTTTCTGCCGCCGACCTACTACAGCACCTGGGCCGGGCGCGAACCCGTGGCGGCTCTGCTGGGGCATGTGGGGCAGGTATTCTCGGACTTCAGCTATCGTCGGATCATGGGTGAAGGCAAAGACTGGGCGCTGGAATTTCAGTGCAAGGTTGGTGATCTGGATGCGGTTGGTGTGGACTTGATCCGGCTGAATGATGAAGGCTTGATCGAAAAGTTCGAAGTGGTCATGCGCCCACTTAAAACCATTGCAGCCCTGCGCACCGAGATGATGGCACGCGTGGCAAAAGACCCTCGCTTTATCAATTTCAGGGACGCTTTGGGTTGACCAAGCCTGCCCGGATCGGAGCTGATCAGTTTCTGAGATTACCGCTGTTGCCACTATTGGCGGCACAGGGGATTTCAGTTCGACGAAAGGCGCGGTTCCTGCCCGAACCGACCGGGCCGCGCGAAGGCCGTGAAGGGCGCGGCCCGCGTTTGCGGTTGCTAATCGCAGGCGACAGCTCGGCAGCAGGTGTTGGCGCTGGCACCCAGGCGCAGGCTTTGTCCGGGCAGTTGGTCGCACAGCTAGCAAAAAGCCACAGTGTCGAATGGCGGCTCGAGGCTATGACAGGGCATACAACGCTGGATACACTGAAACGCCTTGACGGTCTGACAGATCAATTTGATGCCGCCATTACGGCGCTTGGCGTCAATGACGTCACCCGTGGCGTCACTAAAAAGCGGTTTGTCGAACACCAATCCCGTCTGATGCACCTGATCACCGACCAGCTTGGAGCCCGGCGTGTCATTGTAACGGCCGTTCCCCAGATGGGTCGGTTTCCCGCCTTGCCGCAACCGCTTGCCTGGGTGCTGGGGCGTCAGGCAGCCCGCCTGGACCAAGGCCTGCAACAGATTGCGACCGGCTTCCCGCAAATCCGCCATCTGTCCATTGATTTACCCGATGACCCGGCGTTGGCCGCACCGGACGGCTATCATCCCAGCCCCAAAGCCTATGCGATCTGGGCGCAAAAGGCCGCCGAATTGTTGCGTCAGGCCTGAGCCCGTATCTGCCGGATCATCGGGATCGAGTAGACCACAAGTGCGGCCCAGATCAGCGGAAACGCAATCATGCGGCCGCGGTCAATCTGCTCTCCAAAAACCGCGATGGCAGTCACAAAAATCATGGTCGGCGCGATATATTGCAGGATGCCCATCGTCGACAGGCGCACCAGCTTGGCACCATTGGCATAGATCAGCAACGGCACCGCGGTCACCACCCCTGCCCCGGCCAGCAGCATGGTGTCGGTTGCGACCAGCCCGAAATGCCCCGTCCCGTTGATCCCCAGCCAAGTCACATAAACCAATGCGGGGATCAGCAGGATCAGCACTTCCAGCAAGAACCCCTGATTTGGCCCGATGGGGAGTGAGCGTTTGAAGAAGGCGTAAAACCCCCAGCTGAACATAAGCCCCAGCGCCGCCCAAGGCAGGCTTCCGGCCTCTACAACAAGAACCACCACCCCGGCTGCGGCCAACCCAACAGCAATCAGCTGCGTCCGGTTCAAAGGTTCGCGCAGCAGCACCGCGCCCAGCGCGATACTGAACAGCGGATTTATGTAATAGCCCAGCGCTGCGTCCAGCGCATGCCCACTGGCAATCGCCCAGACATAGATCGCCCAGTTCACCGATATCAAAGCAGCTGTCAGGCAGGCCATACCCAGCATCTTGGGATCGCGCAGAGCTGACTTCAAATCCCGCGTCCGGCCCAGTGCGATCAGCAATAGCCCGGCCAAAGGCACCGACCAGATGATACGATGCGCCACAACCTCAACCGGCGCGATATGGGCCATCGCCTTCATGTATAACGGCAAAAAACCCCACAAAACATAGGCCGTTACCGCCAGAACAAGTCCTTTTGGCGTATCGGCATTTTGTGTGGGTGTTGCGTCAGCCATTGCGGATCTCCGGGAATACCGGTCGTCTTTACGGCAACCCGGACATACTTGGGAACCGCGAAAACTGTGAAGCAACCCATCAGGATATTTGATATGTGAGACCAGAACAAAGCCGGAGCGCCGCAGCGCTCCGACAATTTGATTACACTTTGACGCGTTCGGATTTCGGATCGTACATCGGTTTCAACGATGCCTTGGCCATTACCTTCACGCCGCACACGTCGATTTCATAGGTTGACCCCAGAACATCCGCCGCCTTCTCACCCTCGCAGGGCACATAGCCCATACCGATAGCGCCACCCAAAGTATGACCATAATTGCCCGAGCTGAGATAACCGACATATTCCCCGTCCCGCACGATCGGTTCATTATGGAACAACAGCGGTTCCGGGTCGGTCAGGCGGAACTGAACCAGACGGTTTTTGGGCCCGCTTTCCTTGCGGGCAATCACTGCTTCGCGCCCGATAAAGTCACAGCCTTTGTCGACCTTGATCGCAAAACCAAGCCCGGCATCCACGACGTTGTCCTCGCACGTGATGTCATGACCAAAATGGCGAAAGCCCTTTTCGATCCGGCAACTGTCCATCATGTGCATGCCACAGAGTTTCAGGTCCATGTCCTGACCGGCCTCATGCAGCGTTTCGAACACATGGCCCGCCATATCGGCGGACATGTAGATCTCCCATCCCAGCTCGCCCACATAGGTCACCCGATGAGCGCGGGCCAGGCCCATGCCGATCTCGATCTCTTGTGCGGTGCCAAAGGGGTTGGTCGCGTTCGAGAAATCCGCCGGCGAGACCTTTTCCAGCAAAGCGCGCGCATTGGGGCCCATCACGGCCAAAACGCCTTCGCCAGCGGTGACATCGGTTATGACCACGTTGAAGCTACCCACATGGCGCATCATCCAGGTCTGATCCGCCAGCCGCGTCGCCGCCGGGGTCACGACCAGATAGGCGGTCTCGGTCAGACGGGTCACCGTCACATCCGCCTCGATCCCGCCGGTGCGGTTTAGGAACTGGGTATAGACGATCTTGCCGTTCGGCACCGAATAATCGCCGCCCCCAATATAGTTCATGAACGCCTCGGCATCCGGTCCTTCAACGCGAATCTTGCCAAAAGAAGACATGTCGTACATGCCCACATTCTCGCGCACCGCGCGGTGTTCAGCAGCTGAGTTCTCGAACCAATTCTGACGTTTCCAACTGTACTGGTATTCGCGCTCCTGCCCCGGATTTGCGTACCAGTTTGCACGCTCCCAGCCCGCCAGTTCACCAAACACCGCGCCCTGCTCTTTCAGATGGTGATGGAACGGGGTGCGCCGAACACCGCGCGCAGTGGCTTTCTGGCGATAGGGGTAGTGGTCGGCGTACAGCAGGCCCAGCGTCTCTTTCGAACGCTCAAACAGATATTGCTTATTGCCCTGAAACGGCTGCATCCGGCTGATATCCACATCGCCCAGATCAAACGGTTTCTCGCCGCTATCCATCCATTCCGCCAGCGCCATGCCCGCACCGCCCGCAGATTGAATGCCGATCGAGTTGAAGCCCGCCGCGACCCAGACATTGTCCATCTCGGGCGCGAGACCGAGGTGATAGGCATCGTCGGGGGTAAAGCTCTCTGGTCCATTGAAGAATGTATGAATCCCAGCCTCGGCCAACATCGGCATCCGGTTACACGCAGCTTCTAGAATGGGCTCAAAGTGGTCGAAATCCTCGGGCAGCTGGTCAAACTCAAAGCTCTCTGGGATGCCGTTCATCCCCCAGGGCTTGGCATTGGGCTCAAAAGCACCCAGCAGGATTTTGCCCGCATCTTCCTTGTAATAGGCGCATTCATCCGGCACCCGCAGAACCGGCAGTTGCGACAGTCCGTCAATGCCTTCGGTGACGATGTAGAAATGTTCGCAGGCGTGCAGCGGGACGTTCACACCGGCCATCCGGCCGACCTCATGCCCCCACATGCCGGCGCAGTTCACCACCATATCACATTCGATATGGCCCGAGCCGCTGCCGTCATCGGCAACCCAGTCCACGCCCGTCACGGTACGGCCCTGTTTGGTGATGTCGGTGACCTTCACCCGTTCCTTGGTAATGGCACCGCGTTGCCGTGCGCCCTTGGCCAGGGCCAGCGCGATATTGGCCGGGTCACCCTGCCCGTCCAGCGGAAGATAGACCGCGCCCTTGACGTCTTCGACATTCAGATGCGGATACATTTCCTTGACGCGCTCATTGGAAATCTCTTCGACCTCAACGCCAAAGGCACGTGCCATGGCAGCCAGGCGATAGATCTCTTCACGGCGTTCCTCAGTCAGTGCCACGGTAATCGATCCACAGCGTCTAAGCCCGGTGGACACGCCGGTTTCCTCTTCCAGCGCGCCGTAAAGCTCCTGCGTGTATTTTGCCAGTTTGGTCATGTTGGACGAGGCCCGCAGCTGAGCGATCAGACCCGCCGCATGCCATGTGGTGCCGCTGGTCAACTGCTTGCGTTCAAGCAGCACAACATCGCTCCAACCTTTCTTGGTCAGATGATAGGCAACCGAGCATCCGATGACGCCGCCGCCGATGATGACAACTCGGGCTTTGTTTGGAAGATCAACCATCCTGAGGTCTCCGCTGAATCAGGTTTTGGGCACGTTGCCATGGAAGATCGGCAATAAATGCACCAAAAGCGTCATGTTATAGGCGATTTTCACCTATGTGACGCAGCCCGTCTTTCGCGCCTCAGAACAAAGGGCGTGACCCCGAAAAAGCTTTTGTAAACCGAGGAGAAACCGTTCGGAAAGCCGCAGGCCAGACCGATTTCCCGAACGCTCATCGTGGTGTTCAGCAGCAGGTTGTTAGCCTTCGCCAGCCGCATCTCGCGATAGAAACCGTTTGGACTGGTGCCAAAGAAAGCTTTGAATTTTCGCTCAAGCGATCGGTTCGAAAGATTTAATGCCTCGACAATCTGCTGGATGGGTAAGGGGTCTTCGATATTGGCCTGCATCAGCTTGATACATTGATCCAGCTTGGCGTCCCCAGTAGCTGTCAGTTGCGCCCCCGAGAAAGGCTGCATCGATGAAAAGTCGCGGATATTTTCGTGCAGCATGATATTGGCCACCGTCATCTTGGCAGGCCCCGAGATGTGGCGTCCGATCACGGACAAAGCAACATCGGTTGTCGCCTCCATCCCTGCGCAGGTCACGACTTGGCCCTGTTCTGTGGCTATCGACAGCTTCGCCTCGAACCGGGCCCCGCGTTCACTCAAGAAAGAGGCGTTTTCCCAATGGGTCGCCATGTCTGCGGTGCCACATTCGTCAATATAGCGGCTGGCAGCTTCGGCCAGCAAAAAGACCTGAGCGCCTCGGAACGTATAGTCCGATACAACCCGTCCGATAGACAGATCGGGGTGGTCAGGGTCGGAATTTCCGATCACAAACAGATAATCCGCCTTGGGATGGGTTGATACGGGTTCAGTTTGGACCGTCGCATCGCTGCTGCTGGCAATGGGCCCACCTTTCAGAGACCGATAGGTAAAGCTGAAGGGCGGGTTGGGGCAGACGCGGTTGGCCAGCCTCAGAACCTCAATCAATGCGGCAAGCTCCAACAGCACATAGCCCGGCGCGACCAGAACATCGAAATGTATCTGCGCCTTGTCGGTCAAGCTATCTGGTCGTTGCCGCATCTTTACCCCCTTCAGACGATGCTGTGGCCAGCAGCGCACAGCCGATCTGCCAGTCGCTGAATGTGATCGGGACCGACTTCGCAGCATCCGCCGATGATAGTTGCACCCTGCGCCACCCACCCCATCGCCTGATCAGCATATTCATCCGGCCCAAGGTCGTGGCGCTGTTGCAGCGCATCGACGGTTGGGGCGTCTTGTAGAAATTCCTGGGTAATCCCGGTGAAGCCATTGGCATATGCCCCAAACGGACGCCCGAAGGTGGCGATAATATTCAGCGCAGCGGGCACCGCCTCGGGGCGCGAGCAGTTGATCAGCACGGCCTCAGGCGTAAAGCGATCAACCAAAGATGCTATTCCCGACAATGGCTCACCCGACCGAAGCCGCGTCCCATCATCATCCATCACGGACAGCGCCAGCCAGACCGGCTTGTCTGCCTGTTCCGTTCCACGCAACGCGCCTTCGGCCTCTTGCACCGACGACACGGTTTCGATCAGGAACAGGTCAACGCGATCTGCCATCATCGCCACCAGTTCGGTGAATTTCTCTGCCGCCTCTTCGACCTCTGGATTCAGGTCCGGCCGGTAAGAGGCGAGAAGCGGACCCAAAGCCCCAGCGATGCGCCTACCCGCCGGGCGCGCACGCTCGGCCTGCGACAGGGCCGCCTCGATCAGATCTGGCAGCTGATCACCCAAGCCGACACGGTCCAGACGCGACCGGTGAACAGCATAGGTATTTGTCGTGGCCACAGTCGCACCGCGTGAGAAATAATCCGCATGCACATCCCCGACCAACTCGGGATGGTCCATCATCACCCGGGTCGACCACAAAGGCGTCGGCGCATCACCGCTGCGTTTGACCAGTTCCTGTCCGATAGACCCATCCAGAAGGGTTATATCTGCCATCAATGAACCTCCTCAGGGAACCAGAACCAGTTTTCCCGGAAACGTTTTTGACTGAAAGTCCTCTTGCGCCGTCGCAATGTCTTTCAGCGGATAGGTTTTTGAAATCAGGGGCTTGATCCGCCCCGCATTCATCAGTTCGACCAGGCGACCGAAGACTTCGAACGGCTGATGGGTGCTGCCGTGAATGGTAATGTCGCGCAGATAGATATCCCGCAGATCGGCTTGAACAATCGGGCCAGCAATCGCACCCGCAACGGCATAGTGACCGCCCGGTTTCAGCGCCAGGATCAGGTCAGCCCATGCAGGTCCGCCCACCACGTCAATGACCACGTCGAACATGTCGGTGGGCAGCGACGCATCCCGGTTGAACGTGGCGGTCGCGCCCTGGCTTTTCACCGCTTCGGCCTTGGCCGCACCGGTCACGCCCCAAACCGAGGCACCGCGCAGCGCCGCCAGTTGCACGGCGGCAAGGCCCACACCGCCCGACGCCCCGGTGATCAACACCTTTTGCCCGGCAGTCACAGCGGATCGGGTCAGCAAAGCCTCGGCAGTTCCGAAGGCGCAGGGGATAGCGGCAATTTCAATATCGGACAGGGGTGAGGCGCTGACATCGTAAAGGTCATCGGCCTGCACCAGACAATATTGCGCAAAGGCGCCGTCAATCTCGGACCCAAGCACGATGAAGCCTGTCGGGTTGCCCGGTCGCGGACGTGGCAGGTTGATCGGACAGGTCACGCGCTGGCCCGGGGTGAACCCGGTCTCGGGCCCCGCGATTTCGACGATGCCGCACAGGTCACCGCCCTGAATGCGCGGGAAATTCAGCGCGCCACCCCAGCCTCCGGCTTCGACCTCTTGATCCACCGCATCCGTAGCGCCGGTCACATCCGAGGAGTACCAGCCGATACGAGTGTTGATATCGGTGTTGTTCACCCCGGCTGCGGCCACACGGACCAGAACCTGCCCCGGCGCAGGGGTTGGGACGGGTATATCGTCACGCCATTCCAGCGCCTCGGGCCCGCCGTGACAGGTCAGGAATACACCGGACATCGTTTTAGGCAGTGTCATGATCAAACCTCGTCATCGGGATGAGGCGGCACAGAGCCCATCGGGACAATGTCATACCGCGCGTTCAATTCGGCCATTTTCGCCTCATCGGCGAAGTCCGCCTCGGTCATCTTGGCCAGCTCAGCAAGGAATCCGTCAAAACCGGCAGGCTGGAAAATCATCAGCATCTTAGCAGGTGCATTTCCAGCAACGCGGCAGGCATGCGGCACACCGGGCGGCACATGCATCGTGCTGCCCGGCCCACAGCGATGCCAGTCGCCATCAACATAGAAATCCACTTCGCCTTCCAGAAAATAGAAGCTTTCAGCATGGGTTTCATGGCGATGAAGGCCAAGCGCAAAGCTGGCCTTCAGATTGTCTTCCATGAGCGTATAGGCGCCATCAGTATCCCGGGTCGAAACCTTCACAAATGTGTGGTCATTTTCCCAGTCATAATTGAGGCCCTCTCCGGGCCCCCGTTTTGAATAACGCATGCTCATGCAGGTCTCCTTCGGGCGATCAGGCGCGCAGCCGCTCGTTTTCTGGATCCCAGAGCGGTTTATCGTCCTGTACCACGGCGCGTCGCTTCTCACCGAAGATTTCGATTTCAAGCTCGGTACCTGCCACCGCCAATTCGGGACGGATCATGCCCAGCGCAATGGATTGGCCAACGCGATACCCCCAAGCGCCCGAGGTGGTTTCGCCAACGATCTCGCCGTTGTGCCAGATACAGGACATGTAGGGCGCATCCGCGTCACCTGCCTCAACCAACATAGTGGCAAACGCCTTTTTCACGCCCTGCTGCTTTTCGTTCAGGATCGCGGCCTTGCCGGGGAAGTCCTGCGGTTTGTCAAGTTTGACGAACCGTTCCAACCCGCCTTCCAACAGAGAGTAATCAGTGGACAGATCGCCTTTCCAAGCCCGATAACCCTTTTCGATGCGCAGAGAGTTCAGGGCGTACATCCCGAACGGTTTGGCACCAGCGTCAAGGATCGCGCCATAGATCGCGGGCATATGGTCGTTCAGCGCGTGAACCTCCCAGCCAAGTTCTCCTGCAAACGAGACGCGGATCAGGAATGCGGGCTGACCTGCAACCGTGGCCGATTGATGGGTCAGCCAGCCACTGGACAGGTCCGCATCGCTCAGCCCCGCCAGAATGTCGCGCGATTTTGGACCTGTCACGATCAGCGTGTCACGAGTGGTGGTGACATCCTCGACGGTGACGCCAGTGGGCATTGCCTCGGACAGGATATCGCGGTCATGCCATTGCGCTGTAGCGGCCGTGATCATGACGAACTCGTCATCGCCCAGACGGATACAGGACATTTCGGTCAGGATCCGGCCGCGACCATCTGAGATATAGACCAGGTTGATGCGACCCACCTTCGGCAAACCGCCGGTAACCAGCGACCGCAGCGCCTCGGCGGCACCCTCACCTTTTACGATGAAACGCGAAAATCCGGGCAAGTCCAATACGCCGCAATGATCACGGACAGCCTCACACTCTTCCTTGATCCGCTTCTCCCATGGCCCCGAACGGCCCCAGGTATGGGTCGCTTCTTCAGAGGTATCGTCGCCCGGTTGCGCAAACCAGTTGGCGCGTTCCCAGCCGTTATAGGGCCCCATCACGCCGCCCAATTCCTTGACCTTGGTGTGGACAGGCGACAGCTTTTTGTCGCGCGCGGCGGGCCATTCATGGTGCGGGAAATGCATGGCGTATTCGTTGCCATAGACCTCAAGCCCCTTCTGGTTGCAGTAATCCTGATCGGTGTAATCGGTGTAACGGCGCGGATCGACGGCCCACATATCCCACTCAGTTGCGCCATCGACGATCCATTCGGCCAGCACCTTGCCGGCACCACCGCCCTGCGCGATGCCGAAGGTAAAGGTATGCGCCTCAAACGCGTTGGTCACGCCCGGCATCGGGCCAACCAGCGGCAGCCCGTCCGGCGCGTAGGGGATGGGTCCGTTGATCACCCGGCCCACGCCCGAGGTCCCCATCAGCGGCACCCGCTCCATCGCGTCGGTGACGATGTCTTCGATCCGGTCCAGATCATCATTCCATAGCTGGAAACTGAAATCCTCGGGCATCGGATCATCCTCGGTCATCCAGTGGCCCTTGCAGTTGGGCTCATAGGGGCCGAGGTTGAATCCGTTCTTCTCCTGCCGAAGGTAATAGGAGATATCCACGTCGCGCAGAAGCGGCAGCTTTTTACCGCCATTGGCCTTGGACCATTCCTCGATCTCGGGCACTTCGTCGGTCAGCAGGTACTGGTGGCTCATCACCATGGCCGGAACGGTGCGACCGCCGAAGGGCTTGAACCATTCACCCACACGCTGGGCGTAATACCCGGCGGCATTGACCACGTGGTCCGCTTCGATATCGCCCTTGTCAGTATGCACGATCCAGGTCTTGTCTTCCTTCTGGGTCACACCCGTGGCCGGGCAGAAACGCAGGATCTTCGCCCCCATGTCGCGCGCACCCTTGGCCAGTGCCTGGGTCAACTGCGCCGGGTCGATGTCGCCATCGGTCGGGTCGAACAGAACACCCTCAAGGTCATGAGTTTCCAGGAACGGGTAATGCTCTTTGGCCTGTTCGGGTGTCCACATCTCCATCTCGATGCCCTGATAACGGCCCATCGCCATTGCCCGCTCGAACTCCTGCACCCGCTCTTTCGAATGGGCCAACCGGATTGAGCCGGACTGGTGATAGTTCATCGGATAGTCGACCTCTTCACCCAGCCGCGCATAAAGCTCGGTCGAATAGCGCTGCATGTTCATGATCGCCCAAGAGGTCGAAAAGGTCGGCACGTTGCCAGCTGCATGCCAGGTCGACCCGGCGGTCAGCTCGTTTTTCTCCAGCAGAACACAGTCGGTCCAGCCCTTTTTGGCCAGATGATACAGGGACGATGTCCCCACCACTCCGCCACCGATAATAACCACGCGGGCTTTTGTCGGAAAATCACTCATGTCTTTCAGTCCCTGTTACTGTGCCTCTTGAGGCAGATCGTCCGTGATGTCGTAGTAATCGCCTTTGTCAGCCACAAATATATGGCGGGCGAGGGTCAGTCCGGTGGGTGCATCCAGCGCCCCCATAGCAATGGCAATCCGATCTTCGTCCTTATGCTGCCAGAACAGGTAAGAGCCGCAGGCGTTGCAAAATCCCCGACGGGCGATGTCGGAAGCACGAAACCAGCTCAGCGTATCGCTGGCGGTGAAGGTGATGTCGTCTTGATGGGCCGAGGTCGAGGCCCAGACATGACCCGACTGTTTGCGGCATTGACCGCAATGGCAGGCCGAGGCGGCAGGAAGATCGCCTTCGATCTTGAACGCAACCGAGCCGCACAGACAGGAACCTGTATGCATTTCGCTTATCCCCTTGCTGCTGGCGCGCTGGTGGTGCCCAGCAACACGCCATAAATGATGAAACAGGTGGCCATGACCCGGCGCACCCAGATGTTGAACACGGCCCCCAGCGCGGCCCGCCCCATAAGCGCACCTAGAAGAGTGAACCCGATGTAGCTGAGCGTTGTGATGATCAGCGCCGTTGGCATGATGACCAACATTTGCTCCCAGATCGGCACATCCGGCTGCACGAATTGCGAGAATGCAGCAAGATAACCCGCGACGCTTTTGGGGTTGATTGTCGCGACGGCCAGCGCGTGCAGATAGACATGCCGTGCAGGGCGTTCGGAAATAGGGGCGGGATTTGCTGCAGCCTTCCAGCCTCGGACACCCAGCCAGATCAGAAACCCTGCGCCCACCAGCTTGGCGATGAAGAATCCGGTGGGTGAGGCCGCGATCAAGGCCGTCACCCCAAGCGCCGACAAAACCAAAAAGGCGCTGGCTTGGGTCAGGATCGCCAAGACACCCAGCATCGCTTTTGCGAAGGGCAGGCTCATCCCGTTCGAGATACAGTTCACCGCGTTAGGCCCCGGTGTGGTTACAAACACCACCCAGAACAGCGCGAATATGGTCCAGGCCTCGAAACTCATCAGTACACCGGAGGTGCGATGACCCAGATGACCACAGCAGGCTCATCATGAGGGTTCGCCCAAATATAGGGTTCGTTCTTGATCCGAAAACTGTCACCGGGCCCAACCGAAAAGCTTTGCGCGCCGATGGTCAGATTCAACTGACCGGAAATCACATAGCCAACCTCTTGCGTGGGGCGGTCCGCCGGATTCTGCATCTTGGAATGCGGCTCAAAGGTGGAATGCACCATCTCAAAATCGTCAGTCAGATCGGGTGACAGCAGTTCCTCGATCAGACCTTCTTCGCCCGACCCCATAGGGCGGCGCGACCCGGCGCGCACGACATAGCCTTGTTCATTGGCGGGGGCGGCAGAATGGGCGAACAGCATGGACATCGGCACACCCAGACATTCCGCGATCTGACGCAGGTCTGAAATTGACGGTTCGGACTTGTCGCGTTCAACCTGGCTGAGCCATCCGACCGACCGGTTCAACCGCTCTGCGATCTCGGTCAGCGTCAACCCACGCGCCTTACGCAATGCGCGAATGTCGGCTCCGAGCGTTGCACTGTGGGGGGCTTGGCTGTTCACCGAACTCTCCGATATCTGGTGAAATTTTCCTCGTGTTTTTCACGATGCCGCGAATCGGTGAAAATTCCAAGCATTTTTTCACTTGGGAAAATCGACGCATTTAGCTATCCGTCAGCTATGTGGATTGCGGTTATATACCTGTGGGTCATCAACGGCCTGACTTTGCTGGCCTTTGGCTGGGACAAGCTGCGCGCCAGACGCAGAAAAAGCCGGGTTCCGGAACGCAGGCTATTGTGGCTGGCGGCACTGGGCGGCAGTCCCGGTGCGCTGGTCGGGCGTTGGATTTTCAATCACAAGTCCCGAAAAGGCCGGTTTTCCCTGTCGCTGTTTGCGATCTTTGCGACTCAGGTCGGGCTGGCATATTTCCTAATCACAGACATTCTGTAGTTGGCTTGATCCGCAAGCCACGTAAGATCCCGATGGGATCTAGGAAATGTCGCAGACATACATATCGGTATCGTCGGTGGAGTGAGCTGAGGATCGCGTGAACCCCGATTTCTGTAGCACACGGGCAGAGGCGGGATTGCTGTGCTCGACCCCGGCCAAAAACCGAATGGCGCGGCTCGTGCCGCAGGCCGCGATAAAGCCGGACACAAGTTCGGTTGCATAGCCACAGCCCCAGGCTCGTTCGGCAAACAGATATCCAAGGTGAATGGCTGGTGCGGCCTGATCTTCGGGTTCTGAGGCCAGTATCAGCAGTCCGATCAGCTGATTATTTTGCCTTAGCCGAACAAGAAGAACATCGCTTTCGGTCTTGCGTGCCGCGATCCAGTCGGTCATCCCGCTGGGCGTTTCTTCGACCTGCATCGAAGGCGGCAGGGGCTCAAGAACCGCTGGTGTCAGGACGGTTGCCAACTCGGCCGTCAACGCTGAAAGGCGACCAGCTTCAGAGACTTCCACTTGCCAGTGGCAGACGGCAAGCCGCTCTGTGGTGAATTGGTCCGGGATCATGCCTTGGCCAGTCGCAATTAGTATCCATTCCAGTCTAACAGACGGGCTGATTTTGCGTCAGGCCCCTCTTAACTCGCCCGAAAACGCCTTTGACAATATGGCAGACAGCTTTTCTGCGTCCTCATCCGTGAACGCATCAGGCTGGTCACTGTCGATGTCAAAAACCGCGATGACCTCGCCCGAGGCATTGCGCACCGGAAGCACCAGTTCGGACTGCGTAGACGAGGCGCAGGCGATGTGACCTGGAAACGCATGCACATCCGCCACCAACTGTACCTTTCCGGTCCGCGCCGCGGCACCACAGACACCGCGCCCGAAGGGAATAACCAGACACCCGTGACCACCCTGATAGGGGCCGATTTTCAAAATGCCCGGATCTGTTACGCGATAGAACCCCGTCCAGTCAAACCGATCATCGGCGTGATGAACCTCACAGGCGATTGTCGCCATCAGAGCAACTTGATCTGTCTCGCCTGCGGTTAGGGCGACGATTGTCTTGGTCAGCGTATCGTAATCAACGGTCATGGGGAGCGGGTCCGGTCAGTGATCTTGTAAACAGGTTCTACAGCACCGGACCTATGGTGGAATCGGCCCCGCGTCAAACGCGCTCAATCGCGATTGCAGTCCCCTCTCCACCACCGATGCAGATCGCCGCCACGCCGCGTTTCAGATCCCGCTTTTCCAACGCGTTCAGCAGGGTGACCATGATACGCGCTCCCGAAGCGCCGATAGGATGACCCAGAGCGCATGCACCACCATTCACATTTACCTTGTCACGCGTCAGACCCATCTCATGCATGAATGCCATCGGCACCACGGCAAAGGCTTCGTTTACTTCCCACAGATCCACATCATCATTGGACCAGCCGATTTTGGCCAAAAGCTTTTGCGCAGCGGGAACTGGCGCAGTCGTGAACAATCCCGGAGCCTGCGCATGGCTGGAATGACCCAGAATGCGCGCCCGAACCGAGAGGCATTGCGCTTCGGCGGCTTCAGCTGACGCCAGAACCAGAGCTGCCGCCCCATCAGAGATCGACGACGCGTTGGCCGCCGTCACCGTTCCACCCTTGCGAAAAGCCGGTTTCAGCGAAGGTATCTTTTCCGGGCGGGCGGTTTTCGGCTGCTCGTCCGCGGACTGCGTGACCTCGCCTTTCCTTGTACGGACGGTTACCGGAGTGATTTCACCGTCGAACGCGCCGCTGTCCTGCGCGGCCAGCGCGTTGGATAGGGACTGCAGGGCGTATTCGTCCTGCGCTTCGCGGGTGAACTGGAACGCCTCGGCACAGTCTTCGGCGAAAGTGCCCATCAGACGACCTTTGTCGTAGGCGTCCTCCAGCCCGTCCAGAAACATGTGGTCGACGACCTGAGCGTGCCCCAAGCGCGCACCCTCACGCATTTTGGGCAACAGGTAGGGCGCGTTCGTCATACTCTCCATCCCGCCTGCGATCATTGTGTTGGCATGGCCCAATGCGATCTGATCGAAGGCCATCATCGCAGCCTTCATCCCTGATCCGCACATCTTGTTGAGCGTCGTTGCCGGGACCTCTTGGCCCAAACCGGCTGCAAACCCAGCCTGACGTGCAGGGGCCTGACCCTGACCGGCTGGCAGAACGCAGCCCATCAGTACTTCGTCAACCGTTTCAGCACCGGCACCCTGCAGCGCGGCCCGGATCGCGGCTCCACCCAGATCGGCGGCAGAAACACCATCGAACATTCCTTGAAATCCACCCATCGGGGTACGTGCTGCTCCGGCGATTACAACTTGCTTCATCTGGGCGCTCCTAAATTCTTGTCATTCAATGGATACCGAATGGTAAGAATTCCCGTCTAGCGTATTTCTACGAGCGATTTCAGTTAAAGGACCGTCACGTATGGGCCTGTCCAGTACTACGACCAACAATATTCAAATAATTACTGTACAATCCAACCGGATTGATGCCGCAATGGCCATTCAGTTCAAAGAAAACATGCGCACGGAAACCGAAGGTGGGGCTGTGCGCGTGGTTCTGGATCTCAGCGGTGTCGAATTCATTGACTCCAGTGGTTTGGGCGCCATTGTCGCAGCCATGAAACAACTCGGGGCTGAACGGCGCCTGGATCTGGCAGGTCTTCAGCCTTTTGTGGAAAAGGTGTTTCGTCTTACGCGCATGGACACAGTGTTCAAGCTTTACCCAACGATGGATGACGCACTGTCCGGTGCGCCGGATTGAACACAAGGAGAAACTGAACAGGCGCAAGGCTAATGTGTAACGGCATCAGTTTCGATTTGAGCTTCGCTGCGACCGAGGTCGAAGCAAGCTCTGGCATTGCCAAGTTGAGCCAGGCACTGTCGTCCAAAGGGCTGCCTGCACACAAAGCGGCTGATGTCAGAATTGCCCTGGCCGAAGCCATTAACAATGTCGTTGAACACGCCTATGCCGGAACCACGCCCGCCAGCGTAAAGGTACACTGCCGCCTGCATCAGAACTGGTTGGAAATCCTCATCTCGGATACCGGCAATCCCCTTCCTGGCTTTCGCGTACCAGAAGGTGCACCTGCACCTCTGGGGGAAAGACGTGAAGACCTGCCCGAGGGGGGATTTGGATGGTTTCTGATCCACCAACTGACCAGTGAAATCCGCTATGACCGTAGCGAAGGCTGCAACCGGTTGTCACTGCGATTCAGTTTTCTCGACCCGGATTAGGGCTATAAAACGTCACAATAAGGCCCTTTTCGAACCATTGTAGCGCCGCAAACAAAGATCAAAGTCTTAACTGTAGCTCAGATAGCTTCCCTCGGCATCGTATGTCACAGCCCCCACCCAGTGAACGATGCCGAGGAACTTCCCCTTTGATTTGACTGGACAATACCCGGACGCGCGATACCTTCTGCGCGATCACACGGGAAGGCAGCGCAATGCGGGATTTTCAGGCACCAGGCAGATCCGAAGTTTTTTCGACCGAAGGGATGTGCGCCACATCTCACCCGCTGGCAGCCCAAGCGGCCCTTGGCATTCTACAGCAAGGTGGCAACGCGATGGACGCAGCCATCGCCGGGGCAGTGCTTTTGGGATTTTGCGAACCACAAATGACCGGCCTGGGCGGAGATTGCTTTGTTCTGTACAACCGCGCCGGAGAAGATGAGGTTCGGGCCCTCAACGGCTCTGGCCGGGCACCGGCAGCAGCCAACGCTGGCAGCTTGCGCGATAAGGGACTGACTGCAGTTCCGCTCAATACACCGGATGCGGTCACCATTCCCGGCGCGGTCGAGGCGTTCTGCCAGCTGGCCGAAACCGAGGGCAAACTAGGGCTGGACGCCATCCTGCAACCCGCCATCCGCTATGCAGACCAGGGCGTGCCGGTCGCCCCACGTGTGGCTTTTGATTGGGGCCCGGGTGCTAACACGTTGCAGGGGGCAGCCAGGAACCACTATCTGCTGAAAGGAGACGTTCCAAAGACCGGAGACATGTTCCGGTCCGCCGGGCAGGCAGAAGTGCTGCGCAGAATCGCCAAATACGGACGAAAGGCGTTTTACGCGGGCGAGGTCGCCGAAGATATTATCTCGACCCTGACGGCCATGGGCGGGGTACACACAGCAGAAGATCTGGACGCGACCGCTGCCACACCCACAGTTCCGGTCGCAGGGCACTATCGTGGCTTGGACCTGCTGGAACATCCGCCCAATGGCCAAGGTGCAACCGCCCTTTTGCTGCTGAATATCCTCAAGAACTTTGACCTCGGATCCATGGATCCGCTATCCGCAGAGCGTCTGCATATCGAGGCCGAAGCCTCAAAACTCGCCTACGATGCCCGCAACAGGTTCATCGCCGATCCGGATCATACGACACACGCAGACAGGTTTTGGGACCAGACAACAGCCGATCGGCTGGCAGAGCTTATCAATCCAAACCATGCCATGCCCGCTGCTGCCCCACTGACCGAAGCCATTCACAAGGACACGGTTTATATCACGGTGGTCGACAGGGACAGGATGGCGGTATCGCTGATCTATTCGATCTTTCATAGCTTTGGATCGGGTATCGCCTCTGAGAAATTCGGCATTCTGCTGCAAAACCGCGGGTCTGGATTTACGTTGCAATCAGGCCATCCGAACGAGTTTGGCGGCGGCAAACGCCCGATGCACACGATCATTCCCGGCATGTTGAAACAGAAAGGCAAAATCCTGATGCCCTTCGGCGTGATGGGTGGTGCCTTTCAGCCCACAGGACATGCAAAGCTGGTCTCGCTGCTAACTGACGATGAGTTTGCGCTGCAGCAGGCCATAGACGCACCGCGGGCCTTTGCAGACGGACCTGTCTTGAAACTGGAACGCGGAATTTCGCGGAAGGTCGCGCAACAATTATCTGAAATCGGCCACAAAGTTCTGATTTCAGAAACACCTCTTGGCGGGGCTCAAGCGATCCGAATCCAGAAGAGCGGCGTTTTGCAAGGCGCAAGCGATCCGCGAAAAGATGGGTGCGCGCTTGGTTATTGACAGTATGGGCCCGGTTTCACCCGCGCTTCCATTTTTAGTTCAAATGGAAATGCAACGGATATGCGCCGTTTTCAAACGGACCAAACATATCGGGGATATCCGGATGCTCGACCGGTTCTCCGGACTGGTCGGCAATCAGATTTTGTTCAGAAACATAAGCAACATAGAAGGATTGGTCATTTTCCGCCAACAGATGATAAAACGGCTGATCCTTGATCGGCCTGCTGTCTTCGGGAATGGCCTGATACCATTCTTCGGTATTTGAAAACTCTGGGTCCACGTCAAAAATCACCCCTCGGAAGGGATGTTTTTTGTGGCGGACGACTTGGCCCAGCCGGTACTTTGCTTGTGTCTTTAGCATCACGTTTGCCCCCAAAGGTCTTACTACCCGTTTCCTCATAGGAATGCCAATCATTGATCTAAAATAATGGGAAACAGTCTGTGAACCTCTTACTGACAGTACTCGAAATCGTGGCCCCGGTCTTCCTCTTGGCGGGGATCGGGTTTGCCTGGGTCAAACTTGGCTTTGAATACAGGCTGCAATTTGTGACCCGCCTTGCGGTGACGCTCGCCGTGCCCAGCCTGATTTTCGTGGCCCTGATGCAAACCCAGATCCCGCCCGGAGAGCTGACCCGGTTCACTTTGGCCGCCATCACAGGCCATGTCGGGCTGGCGGTCGCATTTGGCGTATTTGTCCGGGCCAGCAAGCTGGAAAGGCGCACCTATCTGGCGCCGCTGATATTCGGCAACACGGGGAATCTGGGCCTGCCTCTGGCCATTTTTGCATTTGGGCAGGCAGGCTTGGGTTTCGCGGTGATATTTCTGGCCGTTACCGCCCTGTTTTCCTTTACTTACGGGATCTACCTGGTGGCGGGAAAAGGCGCTTTCGGCAAGGTAGCACGTGAACCCATGGTTTGGGCTACTCTGCTGGGGGCGCTGTTTCTGTGGCAGGGCTGGCAAACACCTGTCTTCGTGACCAATACGCTGGACCTGCTGGGACAGATGGCGATTCCGATGATGCTGATCACGCTTGGTGTTGCGATTGCGCGGCTGACCACCAGAAAGCTAGGGCAAGCGGTCTGGCTATCGGCGTTGAAACTGATCGTGTGTTTTGCCCTGGCATGGGCAATCGCAAAAGGGTTTGATCTGGATAACGTCGCGTTCGGCGTTCTAGTGGTGCAGATGTGTACGCCGGTTGCCGTAACCTCATACCTGCTGGCCGAACGGTTCGAGGCGGATTCCGACGCTGTTGCCGGGCTGGTTATGGTCTCAACCCTGATGTCCGTCGGCGCTTTGCCTATAATTCTAGCTATTGTTCTGTAGCGATTGTGATTTCCTAATCGCTCAATCTGCGCTAGAATGAAGAAAAAAGGCACGAGGCACATGAGCAGAATTCTTATCGTACTCTTCGGGGTGCTGCTTTTGGCATCCTGCGGGGGTGGTTCCAAACAACCGCCCAGCAAGCTGAATGATGCATGCAGCATTGCACGTGAACGGCCGGAATACATCAAGGCGTTCAAAAGCACCGAACGGAAATGGGGCATCCCCGTTCACGTTCAGATGGCGACGATCTATCAGGAAAGCCGCTATAAACACGATGCGCGCACACCGCATCAATATGTTCTGGGTGTGATCCCGATGGGCCGCCAGAGCAGCGCCTATGGCTTCAGCCAGGCGCTGGACGGGACATGGGATGAGTATCAGCGCGAAACCGGCAAACGCCGGGCCAAGCGGGACCGTATCCGCGACGCTTCGGATTTCATCGGCTGGTACATGAACAAAAGCTATGAGCGGAATGGCATCCAGCCAAGCGACACGCGCAATCAGTATCTGGCCTATCATGAAGGCCATACCGGTTATGCCCGCGGCAGCCATTACAGCAAGACGTGGTTGCTGAACGTGGCCAATGATGTGGATGCGCGCGCCCGGATGTACCAGGCGCAACTGTCAGGCTGTCGTTACTGAACAAACAGCGGGTCAGCGATTGCCTGACCCGCTTCTGTTCTTGTTCGAAAACAGGCTGCTGCTTAGATTTTTTTCGGTATCAAGCTGTCCCAGCAGAACCGTTGTCTGTCCGCCTGCATTATCGTGGATCACCCATTTTCGCAGCTCAACCGGATCGCCAGTGAACATCAGCTCAATTCGACCGGAGTCAGGGTTTTTCGGGTCCTGTGCTGTCACGACAGTGGCCGTTCCGTCAAAGTCATGCCCAACCACCATATTAGCCTGACCCAGATCGACATTCCGTGCCAGAACCAGAGACAGAGGTGTTCGCTTTAACGGATACTGCTCGGGCGGTTGATTGGATTTCGGATCGAAAATCTGAACGGTGCCAGCGCGTGCCAACACAACGGCGCTGTCTGGCGGGTCATATTCGAACCGCATCTTTCCAGGCCGTGCGATCCACAGCTTTCCTGTGCTCAGTGAGCCATCATCATTGACCTGTGTAAATGTCGTCTCGACAGTTTTCAGACCATTCAGGTAATTCGATATCTGCGACAGCGGCAACTTGTCCGCAGCCCAGGCGGCGGGTGTGGCCAGTGTCAGTGCAAGGGCAAAAGCAATCTGTTTCATAAGACCCAGATAAGCGCTCTGCCCTTGTTATTAAATATCCTATTGCTCTGGCACCAGGATTTCGCGTTTTCCGACGTGATTCGCCGATGAAACAATGCCTTCGTCCTCCATCTGCTCAACCAGACGCGCAGCTTTGTTATAGCCAATGGCAAGTTTCCGCTGGATATACGAGGTCGAGCATTTGCGATCCTTGATCACAATCGCCACGGCCTGATCGTAAAGGGCGTCTTCGCCATTGGTGTTGCCCCCGGTGTTCAAACCCAGAACAGCGTCGATATTATCAGCCTTTTCCTCGGTCGGTCCATCGACCACACCGCTCATATAATCCGGCGGGCCGAATTGCTTCAGATGGTTGACGATTTCCTCGACCTCTTCATCCGAGACAAACGGACCGTGGCAACGTGTGATCTTCGCGCCACCCGCCATATACAGCATGTCACCCTGACCCAGCAGTTGTTCGGCGCCCATTTCACCAAGAATGGTGCGGCTATCGATCTTTGACGTCACCTGGAAGGAAATCCGGGTCGGAAAGTTCGCCTTGATCGTGCCGGTAATCACATCGACCGAGGGGCGCTGCGTGGCCATGATCAGGTGGATACCCGAGGCCCGCGCCATCTGCGCCAGACGTTGGATGCAGGCCTCGATCTCTTTGCCAGCGACCATCATCAGGTCGGCCATCTCGTCGACAATAACAACGATATAGGGCATCGACTCGGGTGCGAATTCCTCGGTCTCGAACATCGGTTCACCCGTTTCGTCGTCAAAACCGGTCTGGACCGTGCGGCTGAACATTTCGCCCTTGGACAGCGCGTCTTTCACGCGGCCGTTATAGCCGGCGATGTTACGCACGCCCATCTTGGACATCTTGCGATAGCGATCCTCCATCTCTCCCACGACCCATTTCAAGGCGACAACCGCCTTCTTCGGGTCGGTCACCACGGGTGAGAGCAGATGCGGGATGCCGTCATAGACCGACAATTCCAGCATCTTGGGGTCGATCATGATCAGGCGGCATTCATCCGGCGTCAGCTTATACAGCAACGACAGGATCATCGTGTTGATCGCCACCGATTTACCGGAACCGGTGGTCCCCGCGATCAGCAGGTGGGGCATCTTGGCCAGATTGGCCACAACGGATTCACCGCCAATATCCTTGCCCAGCGCCAAAGGCAGCGCCTGATTGCCGTCTCCGAAGTCACGGCTCGAAAGGATTTCGCGCAGTACCACCATTTCACGGTTTTCATTGGGCAGTTCGATCCCGATGACCGAGCGGCCCGGCAGGGTCGAAACCCGCGCCGAGAGGGCCGACATCGAGCGGGCAATGTCATCCGACAGACCAATAACACGGCTGGCTTTCAAACCCGGAGCCGGCTCAAGTTCGTACATGGTGACAACCGGACCGGGGCGGACGCTGACGATCTCACCTTTGACGCCATAGTCATCCAGCACATTTTCCAACATCCGCGCATTCTCTTCCAGGGCCTCATCGCTCAGGTGATGGCGCTGAATGCTGGAGGGGTTAGACAGCAGGCCCAGCGGAGGCAGTTCGAAATCGGAGTGCTTTTCTTCGAACGACAACGCGGGCTGGGCCTCGGCCTGGGCCCGGCGCGAGGGTGGCGGGGTGCGGCGCACGGGTTGAGCAACCACCGGCTTGCGCGGCTCGGCCACGGGGATTTTCATCGCCGGGCGGGCTTGCGGCATCTCATCGGCGTCATCCTCGAAAACGGCCTCGTCATCGAAATCCGGCTCGGGCGCAAAATCCTGATGCAGCGGTTCCTGCCATTCTGTTTCAGGCTGCGCTGACAGCATCGGCTCGGGCGGCAGCCCGGTTGATGTCACTGGCGGCTCTGGCGGCAGATCGTCCGCAGGCCCTGCATTCAGGATCAACGGATCAGGTCCACGGCCCCGCCCTTTGGTCAGCGGCAGGTCGGGATCGGGCTCAGGAGCCATCTCTCCGACTGCAACCTTACGGTTGCGCACGGCGGCAGAAATCTTTGAACGGATACGGTCCTCGCCCGGCATATCCTCGTAACCCGCGACAGGTTCACGGTCGATCAGCTCGGGTTCGGGCATGGGGTCCGGGCGGCGGATCAGATCAGGAATGCGCGACAGAAGGCCGGTCTTTACCGGTTCGGGCGCTTCCAGAAGTGGTTCGTCGAAAACAGGGGCCGCAAACGCAATCTCGTCGTCGAACACGGCCCCTTCGGCGCGGGCCGTCTTGCGTTCGTCCCATTGGGCACGACGTTCGCGCGCAGCCTCCGCTGTTGCGGCAGCCCCACGGCCCAGCAGATTCATCAGTATGTCATAGGACATGACCAGCCCCAGCAGGAAGGCGCGGAACCCCTTGCGCACGTCGTCCTTGGTGAAACCAAGAACAAACACGCCCAGCGTCAGCATCCCAATAGCCATCGCCAGAGACATCAGCTTGACAATAAAATGCGAGGATATGGGCAACAAGGTCAGGAAGGCACCCATGACCGTATCCCCAAACAATCCACCCAGACCAAAACTATGCGTTACGCGCCAAGCCTCACCCGGCACTAATGTCGCCGCATAGACCGAGACAATGGCGATCCAGATCGGTGCAAATATCAGGCGGGCGACGGCACGATCTTCACCGAAATGCCCGGCAAAACGCACACCCCAGCCGATCAACACCAACGCGATGCTCCAACTGCCCCAACCGACAATCATGAACAATGGCGCCGCGATCGAGGCACCAACACGACCCATCCAGTTCTGCACTGGTGCATCCGTCGACACCATCCAGTTCGGGTCATCCGGTGTGTAGGACCAGATCATTGCCGCCGAAGCCACCCCAAGTAGGATCAGGGCGATGCCGATCAACTCTTTGCTGCGCCTCTCGATGGCGGCCTGAGTCGTGCTGTCCAGCAATGGATCGCGGTTGCGCGCGTTATATGATGCCATTTTGCCCTCGTACCTCACGAATAAATGCAGTCGCGGAGCGTGATCAGCCCCTGCCGCATCTCTGTTTTTGGGGCCACCATAGCGACCCGGATAAATTGCTCGCCCGGGTTTTGCCCCGGATCACCTTGAGAAAGATATGCCCCCGGCAGCACCCGAACTCCGGTCTGCTGCCACAGTTTCAATGCGGTTTCCTCGCCATTCTCGACCGGCAGCCACAGAAAGAACCCTGCCTCGGGCGGCATATAGCCCTGGATGCCTGCAAACACCTGGTCTGCGATGGCGTATTTTTCCTGATAGAGCGCGCGATTCTCGTCCACATGCGCCTCATCGGCCCAGAGCCTTGCGGCGGCGGCCTGCAACGGCAGCGGCAATGGCGCGCCTGCATAATTGCGCAACTGCTTGACCCGCTTGATCGTTTCCGGCCCGCCTGCAATCAAACCTGACCGCAACCCGGCCACGTTCGACCGCTTTGACAGTGAATTGAACAAGGTGACCCGTTCGGGGTCTGCGCCCAGCTCCTGCGCGACAGACAGGACACCTGTAGGCGCTGTGTCGCGGTAGATCTCGGAATAGCATTCATCGGCGAAGATACGGAAATCATATGTCTCAGCCAGCCGGATCAACTCGGCCCAATATTCGCGCGTGGCAACTGCGCCCTGCGGGTTGGCTGGTGAGCAGATATAAGCGGCAACGGTGCGGTTCAGCACATCCGCGGGCAATTCCGCATAGTCCGGCAGATGATCTGTGGCCGCCATGGCCGGGACAAAAACCGGATCAGCCCCGACCGAGATCGAGGCAACCATATAGACCTGATAGAACGGGTTCGGGCACAGAACGACCGGTTTTTGTCCGTATTTCTGTTCGGGGCACAGCGCCATGGCGGCGTTATACAGCCCTTCGCGCGTCCCGTTCAGGGCCATAACCTGCGTGTCCGGGTCCATCGTGACGCCATAGCGGCGTGCAATCCAGTCGGTAATCGCGCCGCGCAGCTCGGCCGAGCCCTCATTCGGCGGGTATCCCTGAAACCCGGCAGCGTTTTCCGCGATAACATCGCTGACCCAGGCAGGAAATGCGTGCATCGGCTCACCAATGGTCATGTGAATCACTTCACCGCCCGGTTGGTGATGATCCAACAGGGTGCGTAGGCGCGGGAATGCGTATTCCGGAAGGTTCGAAAACCGCTCGGGGAAATTCATAACTACTGCCTCAATATCGGGATCATTTCGCCCCGTTTTCAAGCAGGTTACAGGCCGGGCGGGGCTTCGTCCAGACAAAGAGGTGTCGAATCAGGGGATTGTGGCATTCAGGCCAATGCGGCCTCGGCCGCGGAACCAAGCCGCAAAAGCGCCTCTTCGGACCCCGGATAACCCATCATCATCAGCCCGCAGCCCGGTTTTCCGGTCGGCAAGGTCAGCGCTGCCAGCCCCATGAGGTTGCCGATCCGGGTGTTCCGCAAAGCCAGCAGGTTTTCGGTGACGTAATAGTCATGATCGCTCATCAGCCGTTCAAGATTGGGCGGCAGGATCGGTGCAGTTGGGGCCAAAACGGCGTCAAACCCGGCAGTGGCCACGTCCCATGCACCGCGACACGCCTTCAGCCTTGACCAGGCTGCAACATAATCGGGGCCCGAAGCATTTCGTCCAGCACGGAACCGTTCGAGTATTTCGGGATACATCACATCTGGGTTGGCCTCGATCACATCGCGCCACAGGCCATAGGCTTCGGTGGTGTAAAGAACCCCCGACAGCCCCATCGCGTCGGTCAGTTCAGGGACCTCAAGAGGCAGGATATCTGCACCGGCCTCACGCAACCGATCCAGGGCATCCTCGTAAGCGACACGCGGCTCTGCGCGCAAATCATCCTTGGCGACAGTCTGCAAATCCGCGAAACGACGCCCCTTTAGATTGGCTCCGCGCAAATCAGCTGGCGTCCCGCCCTCCAGCATGGCCAGCATATGGGCCGCATCTTCGACCGAGCGGGCCAGCGGTCCAACGGTATCAAACCGCAGGCACAACGGGACTGTACCCTCCAGGCTGACCCGCCCGGCAGTGGTTTTCAGCCCGACCAGATTGTTCCAGGCTGACGGTATCCGCACTGACCCACCGGTATCCGAGCCGATCGCGCAAGCTGCCAACCCCCAAGCCACGGATGCCGCAGCCCCCGAAGATGATCCTCCGGGAACCGCGTCCTCATCATCGATGCAGGGCGGTGTTCCGGTGATCGGGTTCAGGCCCAGACCCGAGAAAGCCAGCTCGCTCATATGGGTTTTGCCAAGGCATACAGCGCCCATGGCACTGGCATTTCGCAGCACGATTGCATCAGTTTTGGGAACCCGGTCTTTCAGCAGTGCCGTTCCTGCCTCGGTGGCAGTCCCGGCAGTATCGAACAGGTCTTTCCAACTGATCGGCACCCCATCCAACAATGATCGGCGCAATCCCAGCTTGGCCCGTTCCTGCGCCGCCTCAGCCTCGGCTTGGGCGCGCGTTTCGGTCACGCGGGCATAGATACGGTCGCGATGCGGGTGGGCTGCTATCGCAGTCAGAAAGGTCTCTGTCAGTTCAACCGGGTCAATCTGGCCCATGCCAATGCCCCGACCCAGATCACAAGCCGTCATCGACAACCAATCCTGCATCACTGCCCCCTTCGATTTCTGCATTCCCAGCGACGGTAGCGACAGGACCGCACATGGACAATCCCGAATGGGCGCGCATAGTGCGCAGCATGGAACAGAGCTCGGATATCCTGATCGTCGGCGGCGGCCTGAATGGCCCCGCTTTGGCTTTGGCACTGGCACAAACAGGGCACAGAGTTACCGTCATTGACGCGCTGGCCGAAAAGGTTCGCAAAAATGCGGCTTTTGACGGCAGAGCCTATGCGTTGGCCCTGGCCTCGCAGCGCCTGCTAGAGGCGATTGGGGTTTGGACACGGGTTGCCAAACACGCCCAGCCAATGCTCGAAATCAAGGTCACCGATGGCCATGCAGGCGCTGGCCCGTCGCCGTTTTTCATGCATTTCGACCATGCCGAGATCGAAGAAGGTCCGATGGGCTTTATGGTCGAAGACCGCCACCTGCGCCGTGCCTTTCTGGACGCGATGGTCGCGGAAAAAGCCATTACCCAGATCAGCGGCAAGACGGTAGTGTCACAGCAGACCTCGGGAACAGGCGTCAGCCTGACATTGGATGATGGCGCGGTCGTCAAGGGTGCGCTGCTGATCGGATGCGATGGGCGTCGCAGCGGCACAGCGGAACGTGCCGGGATCAAACGCACAGGATGGGATTACGGGCAGACCGCGCTGGTCTGCGCCATCGAACATGACTTGCCGCATCACGGCATCGCGCAACAGTTCTTCATGCCACCCGGCCCTTTGGCCATTCTGCCTCTGACCGGCAATCGCAGCTCTATCGTCTGGAGCGAGCGAACAGAAATGGCCAAGCGCATCAACGCGCTGCCCGAGGAGGACTATCTGCAGGTCCTGCGCCCCAGATTCGGCGATTTCCTGGGCGAAATCCGTCTGGCCGGAGATCGGTTTACCTATCCGTTGAACCTGACCATCGCCAACTCTTTCATCGGAGAACGGATGGCACTGGTCGGAGACGCAGCCCATGGAATGCACCCGATTGCAGGCCAGGGCCTGAATGCGGGCCTGCGCGACGTGGGCGCCCTGGCCGAGGTGCTGACCCTGGCCGGACGGCGCGGGGAAGATATTAGTTCGCCACTGGTTTTGGAGCGTTTTCAGGAATGGCGACGGTTTGATACCGCGTCTTTGGCGATGGCGACGGATATGTTCAACAAACTGTTTTCCAACGACAATCCTCTACTACGGATCGGACGGGATATCGGGATGGGCGTCGTCGGGTCACTACCCGGCCTGCGTCGCGGTTTCGTGCGCGAGGCCGCCGGCCTGACTGGGGACCTGCCAAAACTACTGCAGGGTCGGGCGATCTAGTCCAGCTCGCGCGCCTCATCCACCAACATGACAGGAATGCCATTGCGGATCGGAAAGGCCAAACCCGCCGCTTTTGACACCAGTTCCTGCTTTTCAGCGTCATAATGCAGCGTTGTATGCGTCTTCGGACAAATTAGCGCCTCAAGCATGTGGCGGTCAAAAGCGTGTTCAACGGTGGTCATTGTAGTGTTTCCTCATTCGCTCCGCCGCGCATGGCGAATTCAATCAGTGTCACCAAAGTCTCGCGCCGGGTGCGCAAACAGGGAGCCTCTAGCAAGGCTTGTTTTTCTTCCGGATCAAAATCCAGCAACATCGACAGCGAATTCACAAGCAGTTCATCATTCGCGTCTTTCAACATATCCCAATCAGCCGACAACTTTCGCGACGAAAAGAACTTTTCCAACAGCTTCAAAAGCCCCACCCGATCAAACCCCTCGTCGTGCTCGACCTTGCCAAGATCACGGTCAAACCCGCGCCAGGTCACGTTACAACGGCGGTATGGGGTAAATGCATCCAACTCGGCCTGAATACGGAACCGGGAGATGCCAGTCAGAGTGATCAGATAGCGGCCGTCTTCAGTTTCGGAAAACTGCGTCACCCGCCCCGCGCAGCCAATTTGGTGCAGCTTGTTTTCGTTGCTTTGACAGGGATTCGGTTGAACCAACCCGATCAACCGTTCCTGGGTCTTCAAAGCGTCGTCCAGCATCTGCAGATAGCGCGGCTCAAATATATGCAGCGGCAAGCGCGATCGGGGCAGCAACAGCGCCCCGGGCAAAGGGAAAACGGATACCGTTTCCGGCAGATCAGCGGGATGCATCATGTACCCGAGTGTAGCCCTGATCCAGAATTAGGCAAATATCATCGAGCTGAGCTTGCGCCGCCCGTTCAGAACAATCGGATCATTGGGTTTGAGCGCATCAAATATCGTGAACAGCTGAGACTTGGCCGCGCCTTCGTTCCATTCACGGTCACGGCGGAACATTTCCAGCAGCTGCGCCACCGCCTCTTCAACCTCGCCATTGGCATGCAGGGCCTGCGCCAGATCGAACCGTGCCTGATGATTGTCAGGATCGGCCTCAACCGCTGCGGTCAATTCGGCCACCGGGCCGGCATCTGCAGCTTGCTTGGCCAGTTCCAATTGTGCGTTTGCGGCTTCAAGCTCTGGCGATGTGGAAATCTCCGCCGGGGCCCCGTTCAGAATTGCCTCGGCCTGCTCCAAATCGCCAGTGGCGATATGCGCGCGTACCAGCCCACCATAAGCGGTGGCGTGGTTCGGATCCTCACCCAAAATGGCAGCAAAGGTCTGAGCGGCATCCGCTGCGGCACCTTCGGTCAGCATTTCCTCGGCAGCCTCGACAGCATCGTCCAGTTGACCACCCGGGCTTTCGCCACCTGTCGCCTCGATCACGCGATCTACAAATGCTTTGATCTCGGATCCGGGCACTGCGCCCTGAAATCCGTCGATCGGTTGGCCTTTGTGAAAGGCATACACGGTCGGGATAGACTGAACGCGCATCTGTGAAGCGATCATCTGTGCTTCGTCCACATTGACTTTGACCATCTTGACCGCACCCTTGGCGGCGGTCACAGCCTCTTCCAACAGCGGGCCCAACGTTTTGCATGGGCCGCACCACGGCGCCCAGAAATCTACGATGACCGGCACGTCCTGCGAGGCTTCGACCACATCCGCCATAAAAGTGGCTTCGGTCCCGTCCTTGATCAGATCGGTGGCGGGGGTGTCTGCGCCGTTCAGAAGGTCCATGGCTGTCACTCTTTCGATTAAACTTGCGCTCTATATGCAGTCGCTTGACCCGGAAACCAAGGGCAGAGTTTTACGTCAGACGTCAAAGGTCGCAAAGACCGGGGCGTGATCACTGGGCTTTTCCCACCCGCGCGCGTTGCGCAGAACGCGGCTGGAATGGCCTGCATTCGAGATATCCGGGGTCGCCCAGACGTGATCCAGCCGCCGCCCCTTGTCGGCCACGTCCCAATCCCGCGCGCGATAGGACCACCAGCTATAAAGCTGCCCTTCGGGGATGTCCTGCCGGGTGACATCGACCCAACCGCCTGCGTCCTGCGTTTCGGCCAAAGCCTCGACCTCGACCGGTGTATGCGAAACGACCTTGAGCAACTGTTTGTGCGACCAGACATCATCCTCACGCGGAGCGATATTCAGATCACCAACCAGAATGGATTTTTCCGGCTTTTCCGCGTGGAACCAGTCACGCATATCGGTCAGGTAATCCAGCTTCTGGCCAAATTTCTCATTCACCTCACGATCCGGCACATCACCGCCCGCAGGGACATAGAAATTGTGAATCGTCACGCCGTTTTCCAGCCGCCCCGCGATATGGCGCGCATGGCCGAGATCTGCGAAATCCATGTCGCCCGCCTCGACCATCGGTAGGCGAGACAGGATCGCAACGCCGTTGTAGCCCTTTTGCCCGCGCGCAACCATGTGAGTGTAACCCAGTTCGGCAAACCCTTCGGTGGGGATCTTGTCCACCGGAGACTTGCATTCCTGCAGGCACAGAACATCCGGCGCCTCTTCGCGCAACAATTTCAGCACGATAGGCTCGCGCAGGCGGACCGAGTTGATGTTCCATGTGGCAAGAGTAAAAGGCATAGGGAATTCCTCTGTCGCGGTTGGCGCACCCTAACGCGGTGCTTTCACAGGTACCATCGTAAAAGAAATTATCAGGACGGATGCCCTGAGGATTGGGGCGCATCATCGCAAATCTCGTACCAATGCGGTTTCTCAGATACGGATTCGTGAAACTGGACTTTCAGATCAAACGGAGTGTCCAGCGCATTGGCCGCAATCGGAAAACTGTCCGCATCAGCCAGAATTTCACCAAACGACGTCCCACAGGTATCGCAGAAACACCTGCCATATTTATAGGGCGGTTCAGGTTGGTAAGTGACAACTCGGTCCTTACCGTCCAGCCAAACAACATCATCTTTCTTGACGAAGACAACAGTGCTTGCACCTGCCTTCCGACAACGCGAACAATGGCATGTTCCCATAACCGAAGGTTCACTGGTAAGTTGGAATTTTACGGCGCCACACAGGCAACTTCCATGAATCACTTTCGCCTCCAATTTTGCACTCCAGAAATAGAACATTACATGAACATATACTTTGTCGCAATCCGCTAGGAGCCGCAAAACATTTTGCAGCACAAACAAAAAAGGCCGGGCCATCAGGCCCGGCAGTCCAACAGGGAGGTACATGTCATTACCCGGACATGTACGGGTTGGGAGTAACTTAAAGATGTCTACAGGGTATCACTTTGATCCAAGTCAATCCACATCAAGTTACGATACCAAGCGATATCCACCCGATTCTGTGACCAAAAGGCGCGCGTTGGATGGATCGGGCTCGATCTTCTGACGCAGGCGATAGATATGAGTTTCCAGCGTATGTGTGGTGACACCGGCATTATAGCCCCAGACCTCATGCAGCAGAATGTCACGGGCGACGACACCGTCGGCGGACCGGTACAGGAACTTGAGGATATTGGTTTCCTTCTCGGTCAGTCGAATCTTGCGGTCTTCGTCGGTGATCAGCATCTTCATCGCCGGCTTGAAAGTATAAGGCCCGAGCACAAATACCGCGTCTTCTGATTGTTCATGCTGGCGAAGCTGTGCACGGATACGTGCCAGAAGAACCGGAAACTTGAACGGCTTGGGAACATAGTCATTGGCACCGGCATCCAGACCCAGGATGGTGTCCGCGTCACTGTCATGACCGGTCAACATCAGAATCGGGCTTTTCACACCTTGCTTGCGCATCAGGCGGCACAGCTCGCGCCCATCCGTGTCGGGCAAGCCAACATCCAGAATGACCAGATCGTAAATCGCCTCGCGAGCCCGCTCCATGGCTGATGCCCCGTCCGACGCTTCGAATACATCAAAATCCTCGGTCATCACGAGCTGTTCGCTCAACGCTTCGCGCAGATCCTCATCATCATCCACTAGCAGGATTTTCTTTAGCTGTGCCATATCCGGTCCTCCTAAGCCCTTTTCCACCACTTGCGCGCGAAAGATGCAATCAACAAGGTTTGCTGCAACCGTTTCACGCCCTCGTGTCCCAGGATGAGGAATTGTTTCACATTTCCTTTTGATCAGGCTACATGAAGGGCTGATCGTTACAGGGTAACAATAGATGAGTCTTATCCCGGATATCTCGGAACTGCTTGCTCGGGCACGGGCTGACCTGCGCATGGGCTTGCCGGTCGCCCTGACGGATGACACCGGCTTTAGCGTACTGGCCATTGCGTCGGAAACGCTGAGCGCACAGCGGCTTGCCGACTTGCAAGGTCTGGGTGGCGATCCTGTAGTCGCAGTGACTGTCCGACGGGCCGAGACATTAAAGGCACGGGCCTATGACGGTGACCTGGCGCGTGTGATCGTTCCGGCAGATGCCGATGTTGCCTGGGTGCAGGCGGTGGCCGATCCCTCGGACGATCTGAACGCGCCTATGAAAGGCCCACTGATGACAGAGCGTCAGGGCAACGCCAATCTGCATCGCATTGCCATTGCTTTGACCAAGTCAGCCCACCTTCTGCCGGCGGCAATCGTTGTTCCTGTTCAAGATGGTCGAACCTTCGCTACTGCACATGGCCTGACATGTATTGACCATACCCGCGCCGCGCCACATCTGTCGGATCGAAGCCTTTTGAATGAGGTCGTGGCCGCCCGACTGCCGATGGAGGTATCCGAAGCCGGGCGCCTGCACGTTTTTCGCCCTGAAGATGGCGGCGAGGAACATTACGCAATAGAGATCGGCCGCCCCGACCGCAGCAAACCGGTATTGGCTCGGCTGCATTCGGCCTGCTTCACCGGTGATCTGATGGGCAGCTTGAAATGTGATTGCGGGCCACAACTGCGTGGGGCCCTGGCCCAGATGGGGTCTGAAGGGGCAGGAGTACTTCTGTATCTGAATCAGGAAGGCCGCGGGATTGGCTTGGCCAACAAGATGCGCGCCTATTTCCTGCAGGATCAAGGGTTCGATACAGTCGAGGCCAATCACCGTCTCGGGTTCGAGGATGACGAGCGCGATTTCCGTCTGGGCTCGGACATCCTGAAATTGCTCGGCTTCAGTTCCGTAAGGCTGTTGACCAACAACCCCGCCAAGATCGCGATGATGGAGAAGACCGGCATCGCCGTCACCGAGCGCGTCCCGCTGAAAGTCGGCGAAACTGCCCATAACCGCGACTATCTGGCCACCAAAGCAGCCAAGTCGGGACATTTGCTGTGACACCCGCAGATCTGGTTCTAACCCGACACGGCGTTCGTTTTCGCGGCGGGTATTTCCCCTGTTCGATCGGGAAAGGTGGGTTAAGCAACAGCAAGCGTGAGGGGGACGGCGCCACGCCGACCGGCTGTCTCAACATCGTTGGTATGCTGTACCGGCCCGACCGGCTCGCAAGACCGTCGCCTTGGGCCATCCCAATCGGTCCTCAGGACCTCTGGTCAGATGATGTGCAAGACACGCAGTACAATCATATGGTCAGCGCACCTTATCCTTTCAGCCACGAAAAACTCCGCCGCGCGGACCCGCTTTACGATCTGGTTCTGATCACTGACTGGAACTGGCCCAATGCGGTGGCTGGGCGCGGTTCAGCAATTTTCCTGCATCAATGGCGACGGCCCGGTTTTCCTACAGAAGGCTGCGTTGCCTTTCGGCGCGACCATCTGCGGTGGATCGCACGTCGAATCGAGCCAGGCACGCGGTTGATTATCCCTCAGGCTTAACTCGTTCACCGAAAATGGCCGAGCCGACGCGCACATGGGTAGCGCCAAGTGCAATGGCCTGCTCGAAATCGCTGCTCATCCCCATGGATAGCCCTTTCAGACCATTGCGTTCAGCTATCTTGGCAAGCAAGGCGAAATGCAGAGATGGCTCTTCCTCGACAGGCGGAATGCACATCAGGCCCTGAATCGGAAGGTCGAGCCCGCGGCAATCGGCAATAAATGCATCCGCCTCGGTGGGCAGAATTCCTGCCTTTTGATCCTCTTCACCGGTATTGACCTGAATGAACAGGTCCGGGCAAGTGCCGACCTCTTGCGCAAGCCGGGCCAGAGTGCTGGCCAGTTTCGGACGATCAACGGAATGGATCGTGCTGAACAGCTCGAGCGCCTGGCGGGCTTTGTTCGATTGCAGGGGGCCAATCAGATGCAAATCGACATCTGGATATTGCTGCTTGAATTCCGGCCATTTTCCGACGGCTTCTTGAACCCTGTTTTCACCGAAACAGCGATGCCCTAAAGCAAGCACTTCCGCTACACGCTCATTCGGCTGAACCTTTGACACGGCGATCAGCTTCACGGCCCCGACGTCCCGCCCCGAGGCAGTTTCGGCTTTGGTTATCCGGGCAGATATTTCTTGCAGCGACATTTGGGTCCTCGATCAGTTATGGGCGAAGAAAAACACTATGTCGGACAAAAAGAAAAGGGCAGGTCCGAAGACCTGCCCTTAAACCTTGCGGCTCAGATCAACTTAGAAGTTGAACTGTGCACCAAAGTCGGCACGTGTGGTCGAGTCGTCGCAGACGTCACAGTCGCTGACACCTACACCACCGCGCAGCGATACACCGCCACCCAGGTCGTAGATGGCGCCGATGCCGTACTGCTGCGTGTCCGCATCAGCGTTACCGTCACCGTAGGCGAAGGTCAGAGTGGTCGCTGCGCCAACATTGTAGGCACCCGATACACCCCAAGCAGTGCCGTCGGTGGCGTCAACTTCGGTTTTATCGTCAGCAACAAACAGCGTACCCGAGAAGTCGCCGAATTCTGCACCCAGGGTGAAGACCAGCAGGCTTGGATCGTCGCCACCAGTGCCCGCGTCAGTTTGACCATAGGCCAGCGCTGCAGTGATGTTGTTGAATGTGTAAGTCGCGCTTACGTCCCAACGATCCGCGTCGGTTGTGCTGCCACCACCGTTAAAGAGAGTTGATTGGTCGTACGACGCACCAAAGGCGAAGTCACCAACTGCGTACTGGAAGAACACAGCGTTCGAACCCGAACCGGTCGACGAGTAACCCAGGAAGCTATAGTCAACGGCAGAATACTGACCGATGAAGTTTTCCAGGCCAGGCTCGTTACCGTAGTAGTTTGCCAAGTTGTCGAAAGAACCAGCAACGTTGCCGGCGTCAACACGCAGACCACCGTAGATGACCGAGAAGCGCGCGCCGTTCAGGCCAGCCGAGTTGGCTTCGCCGGTGGACGAGTCTTCGTCAGCCTGCAGACGTACACGAGCCGAGAACTCAACGCCGCCATCGGTTTCGGCTGTGCCGTCGATGTTCAAGCGGAAGCGCGAGACCAGGATTGCGTCGTCAGTGTCGTTCGCGAACACGTTAACGTTCTGAACAGTTGCACTACTTGCAGTAGTGGTGGTGGTAGTGGTGGTGGTGGCCGCTGTGCGGTCCTCCTGATAACCAATACCAAAACGGCCGTAGCCGCTGAACTTAACTTCGGCCGCTGCAACACTTGCGGTTGCAATCAGTGCGGTCGATGCGAAGAGAACTTTTTTCATCTTGTTTCCCTCGGTTTCAAAAGTTTTTTAACTCGACACGTGCTTAGGCACATGTCTCAGCACGGGAACCGTTTCGCCCTTTTTGCCCCTGTCACGCAAGCTTGGCATAAAAACTGACGCGCATTGGCCTAGAATTGGTGCAAGGATGCCACAGTCTGATTTGCCCACTGAATCAACCCCGAAGCCTGCTCTGGATGTGACAAGATTAAGCTTGTTGACGAACCAGACCTTGTCTAGGAGTAACGTGAATAACCTAAAACCAACGAAACGGAACCTGTCCAACATGCGCCTGCAGACAATTTTCGGTTTGATCATAGTGACAGCCGCGGTGTCGGCTTGCGGACAGAATCGCAACGCAGAACCCAGTGCAACGCCACTCAATGTGGATGGCGGTCGCTCGGACGAGCGTGAGCTGAACGATCCGAATCGCTCAACGATCTGGGATGTATTCAACACCGCAGACGCCGAGCAGGTTACCAATGTGAACCGCTATCTGTGGGCTGCCTCGCTGGATGTCCTTAACTTTCTGCCTGTGCAGGAAGTCGATCCCTTTACCGGTGTAATCGTAACAGGTTACGGCACGCCTCCGGGTGGTGGACGGCAATACAGGGCCACGGTTCACATCAGCGATCCCGCCCTGGCGGCACGATCCTTGTCGGTTGCGCTGCAGACCAGCGGGGGTGCACCGGTCAGCGCGGCAACCACACGCGCAATCGAAGATGCAATCCTGTCCCGCGCCCGTCAGCTGCGCATTGCGGACAACAAGCTCTAGCAACCCGCTTCAAATCGCAATATTACCACGCCGGGTTCATGCCCGGCGTTTTCATTACGAAGGACCGCACGATGTCGCGCTATTCGGCCACAGAAATCGAAGCAAAATGGCAAGAGGCCTGGGACAAGGCCGGAATCTTCACCGCCAACCACAAGGCGGACAAGCCGAAATACTATGTGCTTGAAATGTTCCCCTACCCGTCTGGCCGGATCCATATGGGACATGTGCGCAACTATACGATGGGCGACGTAATCGCGCGCCACAAGCTTGCGACCGGCCATAACGTGCTGCACCCGATGGGATGGGACGCGTTCGGGATGCCTGCAGAAAACGCTGCGATGGCTATTGGTGGTCACCCGAAAGACTGGACCTATGGCAACATCGCCGACATGCGCAGCCAGATGAAGCCTCTGGGCCTGTCCATCGACTGGTCCCGCGAATTCGCCACCTGTGACCCAGAATATTACGGCCAGCAACAGGCGCTGTTCCTGGATATGCTGCAGGCCGGTCTGGTTTACCGCAAGAACGCAGTGGTGAACTGGGACCCGGTCGATATGACCGTACTGGCCAATGAACAAGTCGAAGGCGGGCGCGGCTGGCGCTCGGGCGCATTGGTTGAACGGCGCGAGCTGACGCAATGGTTCTTCAAGATCAGCGATTACTCTGAGGAATTGCTGGATGCGCTGGACACGCTGGAGAACTGGCCGGCAAAAGTGCGCCTGATGCAGGAAAACTGGATCGGCAAGTCGCGTGGATTGCAGTTTGGCTTTGAACGCGTCGATAGTGGTGAGCCAATCACCGTCTATACAACGCGCCCCGATACGCTGATGGGGGCGTCTTTCGTCGGCATCTCGCCGGACCATCCGATTGCCAAGCAACTTGAGGCCGAAAACCCCGAAGTTGCTGAGTTCGTTGCCGAATGCCGCAAGGGCGGCACCACGGAAGAGGCCATAGAGACCGCCGAAAAGCTGGGCTATGACACTGGTATCAAGGTCAAACACCCGCTGGATCCGAATTGGGAGCTGCCGGTCTGGATCGCCAATTTCATCCTGATGGATTACGGCACCGGCGCCATCTTTGCCTGCCCGGCCCACGACCAGCGCGACCTGGATTTCTGCCGTAAGTACGGTTTGCCCGTCGTCGACACGTTCTTTGCGCTTGATAATGACACGCCGGTCGACAAAACCGCATTCGTTCCGCCGAAAACCGAAAAAGTCCGCTGGGTAAACCATTTTGCCGGGCTGACCGACGCCACGGGTGATGACGCAATCAACACCACCGTCGATTTCGCCGAAAAAGCGGGCTGGGGCGAAGGCGTTACCAAATACCGTCTGCGCGATTGGGGTCTGTCGCGTCAGCGCTATTGGGGGTGCCCGATTCCCGTGGTGCATTGCGAATCCTGCGGCGTGGTGCCCGAAAAGAAAAAAAACTTGCCGATCCGCCTGCCCGACGATGTCACTTTTGACAAACCGGGCAATCCTCTGGACCGCCACCCGACCTGGCGCGACTGCGCCTGCCCGTCTTGCGGTGCGCCATCCAAGCGAGAAACCGACACGATGGATACGTTCGTCGATTCGTCGTGGTATTTCGCCCGCTTTACGGCTCCGCACGCGGAAACCCCGACCGATCTGGCCGAGGCTGAATACTGGATGAATGTCGATCAATATATCGGCGGCATCGAACACGCTATCCTGCACTTGCTCTATTCCCGCTTCTTTGCGCGGGCGATGCAGATCACTGGCCATTTGCCGAAAAAGGCCATCGAGCCCTTTGATGCCTTGTTTACCCAAGGCATGGTCACGCATGAGATTTATCAGACGACAAGGGTCGTTCCTGAAAATGATCCGAACGAAATCCTGCGTGGAAAGAAATATACAAAGTTTCATCTTCCGGAGGAAGTAATCGTAGGCAATTGGGATAATCTATACTGTGGCGTTCTGAAGGAAGACTACGACGAAAGCGTTAGCTTTGGCGAAAACGCGATTATCGCAAAAATGAAAGATCCAAGCCGCCTTGTCGAAATAATCCCCTCGGCCAAGATGTCGAAATCCAAGAAAAACGTGGTCGACCCGGTCAGCATTATCTCGGCCTTCGGCGCGGATACCGCGCGCTGGTTCGTGTTATCCGATTCACCGCCCGAGCGGGATGTGGAGTGGACAGCATCAGGCGCAGAGGCTGCATTCAAGCACCTGAACCGTGTCTGGAACCTCTGCGACAAGATCGGCGCGATGGACCCCGAGGCAAAAGGCGACGGGGATCAAGACCTGCTGCGCGAGATGCACAAAGCCATCCATGATGTGACGCTTGGTGTTGAAAGCTTCGGCTTTAATGCCGCCATTGCAAAGCTCTATGCGTTTACCAATACGTTGGCAAAATCCAAAGCGGGTGCAGCGGCCCAAAAGCAGGCGATAAAGACGCTGGCACAGTTGATGTCGCCGATGACACCACATCTGGCCGAAGATATCTGGGCGCATCAGGGCGGCGAAGGTTTGATCGCAACAGCCCCCTGGCCTGTCGCGGACGAAGCTATGCTGGTCGATGACACTGTAACCCTGCCGATCCAGATCAACGGCAAACGCCGCGCGGAAATCAGCGTTCCAAAAGATATGGACAAGGCAGAGGTTGAAAAAATCGCGCTCAGCACCGAAGCTGTGCAAAAGGCACTGGACGGTGCCGCGCCGAAGAAAGTGATCGTTGTTCCAGGTCGGATCGTGAATGTCGTTGTTTAATCGCAGAAGCCTTTTGTTGATGCCGCTGGCTGCTTGCTTGCTGGCGGCCGCATGCGGGTTCCAACCCGTTTACGCGCCGGGCGGAACAGGTGAAGCATTGCATGGTAAAGTTGCTGTAACTGAGCCAAATTCCGTGGAAAGCTATTTGCTTGTCCAGAATTTGGAACAGCGGCTGGGCCGGGATGCGAGCGCACAAAAGCTGTATGATCTGGATGTTAAGGTTGCTACGGCCACGCAATCTGCAGCGATCACGACTACCAACGAGACGAACCGGTATACAATCGAAGGGCGCGCGGAATTTTCCCTCAGGTCCGCTGAAACCGGGCGGATTCTGGTATCAGGAAATGTCCATGATTTCGTGGGCTATTCCGCTGCAGGCTCAACCGTCTCAACGCTTGCGGACGAACGTGACGCGACCGAGCGGCTGATGATCATCCTGTCCGATCAAATCGTGAACCGCCTTTATGCAGCACCGGGCCTGACCCAATGAAGCTCAGCCCGCGCGAGGCTGAGGGGTATTTCGCCAAACCGGACGCGGGCAAGGCAGGGTTGTTGATTTACGGATCCGATGCGATGCGTGTGGCCTTGAAACGGCAACAGGTCTTGTCAGCCCTGCTGGGAGAAGGCGCCGAAGAGGAAATGCGCCTGACCCGAATGCCAGGTGGTGATCTGCGCGGGGAACCGGCACTGTTGCTGGACGCGGTCAAGGCTGTCGGGTTCTTCCCCGGCCCACGTGCAGTTTTCGTCGAAGATGCAACTGATGTCGCCGCCCCAGCCATCATTACCGCATTCGAGGATTGGGCAACGGGCGACGCTCAGATCATCGTGACTGCCGGGCAGCTCAAACCCAGCTCAAAGATCCGTAAGGCATTCGAGTTGCATCCCGCAGCCTATGCCGTTGGGATCTATGACGATCCGCCCTCTAGGGCCGAGGTTGAACGGGTTCTGGCACAGGCCGGAGTCAATAACATTCCACCGGATGCAATGTCGGCCATCACCGAACTTGCCACGGCCATCAGCCCCGGGGACTTTACGCAAACCATTGAAAAATTGTCTCTTTACAAGCGCGGAGACGATACTGAATTGGCTCTCGAAGATATCGAGGCCTGTGCACCCAGCTCGACCGAGGCCGCTCTGGACGATGTCCTGAACGTGGTCGCCGAAGGCAGAGCCGGAGAGATTAGCCCGCTGATACGACGGCTGCAATCGCAAGGTACAAATGCGGTCAGCCTGTGTATCGGAGCAACCCGGCACTTTCGAACGCTTTACGCCTGTGCCGCCGATCCCGGTGGTGCGGCACAGGGCGTCGGCAAGTTGCGCCCACCCGTCTATGGAAAGCGGCGTGATCGTATTCTGCGACAAGCACAGGGATGGGGAGCACCCAAACTGCAGACCGCTTTGACCGTTCTGACTGATACGGATCTGTCATTGCGGTCAGCTGGGCAAACGGCCCCAGCCATGGCTTTGGTCGAACGTGCCATGATCCGTCTGGCGATGCTGGCAAAGTCGCGTTAAGCGGTCCGCGCCAGCCAGTTTGCAGCTGATCGCCCAGCCCATCGCCCTGTCGCCAGACAGGCAGTTAGCAGATAGCCACCGGTCGGAGCTTCCCAATCCAGCATCTCGCCGGCGCAGAACATTCCGGGCCTGGATTTCAGCATCAACCCTTCGTCCAAAGCGCCTTGCCGAACACCTCCAACGGTTGAGATTGCCTCATCCATTGGCCGCAACCCCGCGTGGCTGAGGGGCAGAGATTTCAACGTTTCGACACTCAGACCGCTTCCCCTGTTCATCTCGTGATACAGAGCGATCTTTTGCGGAGACAGATGCAGAGATTTCTTCATCCATTGCGACTGCGTCGTCTTGGATTTCTTGGCTGCAATTTTCTGCTGCAAGGTAGCTGCATCCAGATCGGGAACCAGATCAACACTCAACGGCGCACCTTCTCGCAAAGCGGGCGTCAGGGAATAGAGCCCTCCGCCTTCAAGGCCTTTGGATGAAATCGTCGCCTCGCCGCGACTGATCACATCCCCGGCAGTCCACCCAACGGATTTGATCGCAGCGCCGAAATGCGGCTGCATATGTGCGCTCCAATCCACTGACAGGGCCGAGTTCGCCGGGGCAAATGGCGACAGGTCGACACCCGCCCCTTGCAACAGTGGGGCCCAAGCTCCATCCGATCCCAATCGCGCCCAGCTTGCGCCGCCCATGGCCAGAATCGTCGTGTCAGCCTCAATCTGCCGGTGACCTTCCGGAGTATCGAATTCCAGAGCATCGCCGTTCCATCCGGTCCACCGCCATCGGGTTTTGATTTGCACACCAGCCGCATCAAGACGCCCCAGCCAAGCCCGCAACAGAGGTGAGGCCTTCATCGCCTTTGGAAACACCCGCCCGGTTGAGCCTGTAAACACCTCTTGCCCCAGATCGCGCGCCCAGTCCTGAACGGCGGTGGCATCAAACTCCGCCAGCATGGGGCGCAGCCACTCAGCACCGGGGCCATAAGACAACAGGAATGTTTCCAGCGATTCATCCTTGGTCAGGTTCAGGCCGGACTTGCCCGCCATCAAAAGCTTTCGGGCGACCGAGGGTTTGGCCTCGGCCACCAGCACATCATGACCTGCGGCGGCCAGTTCACCCGCCGCCATCAGGCCCGCTGGCCCGCCTCCGATCACGACGGCTTGTGCCATTGCTGTCCTCTTGCCTTTTGCGCCCTGCGGCGCGACGTTACGCTGATATGACCGACCGCGACCCGATCTGCCCCCTCTGCGACCGGCCGATCCCCGATGGGAACGGCAGCCAGCACCATCTGATCCCAAAACTGAAAGGGGGCAAGGGCGGTCCCACGGTTTTTCTGCATGTGATCTGCCACAAAGAGATCCACGCCACCCTGACCGAAGCGGAACTGGCGCGGGATTTCAACACGGTTGAAGCTTTGCGCACCCACCCTCGTCTTGAGAGATTCCTAAACTGGGTCCGCAAACGCCCCGCCGGGTTTCGATCGAAAGTGCCAGGAAAACGGCGTGGCCAGTGATCAACCTGGCAGGACCGGGTCGCCAAAGGCATCATGGCCGGGCTGGGCCAGGCCCTGCATCTCGAGCCCGCGGAAATCGGGAGTCCGAACAAACGCGGCCCCGGCGGTGTGCTGAAACTCAAGCGTGGTATAGGGGCGTTTCCAGAGCCATTCGCGGTTCTCAACAGACCAAAGGTCGGCATTAGGGGGAACCTCGTCAGTGAAAGCATAAAAGTGCAGATCGAACCCATATTGTGCCACATCCTGCACAGATAGCAGCTGCATCCCCTGTGCACGACAAAAGGCATCCTCGGCCGCGATATTCCCGGTGCGCAAGGTGATCTGTCCAATACGCGCATCCGCGAAAGGGGTCTTGGGATCGGCGATACCGTCCGGGCGATTGCCACGGAAATCGTGTTGCAGCAGTTCGATCACGAAACCCTCGGGATCAGTCAGGTGGCACATATAGCCGATATCCAGAAACTGGTCCGGCTCTGAAACCTCGATGCCTTTTTCGCGCAAAAAAGCGGCAGCCAGATCAACATCCGGCAGGGTGATGCCGATCTTCCAATATCTCTGGCCCCGATCATGTGTGTACCCGCCGCCGCCCGGCATCAAAAGCAGATCGGCATCCTGCCCGACATATCCCAATCGCAGGCTTGCGCCATGCCGGCGTGCAGTCATACCCATTGCATCCCCGTAAAACTCGGCAAGACGATCCGTGTCAGCCACGCGCAGACGCAGGGCAGACAACCTCATGAACATAACCGCGCGATACCGGTCGCAATTTCAGGATTGGCGGCGACGCTGTCAGCCACCAGATCAAGGGAGGTCTGCATCAGGTCTTCAGGTGCAACCACGCGATCGACCAGCCCAAAGGCATAAGCCTCATCCGCAGTGATCTTTTGCCCGGCCATCAAGATCATCTTTGTCCGAGCCGGACCGATCAGGGCCGCCATGCGTGCGGGATCAGAGGGTTGTGGCAGAAAACCCAGCTTCATCACCGGATAAAAGAATTTGGCTTCCGGTACGGCAATGCGGATATCGCAGGCCAGAACCATGCCATTGGCCCCACCAGCCAGCGTTCCATTCAGTGCGGCAACCGTCAGGCAGGGTAACGCGGCGATAGCAGCCGACAACCGCTCCCACAGATCCGAGGTCGCCAGGCCGGCGCGCGCCTCTTCCAGATCGGCGCCGGCGCTGAACACTTTGCCAGCCCCGGTCAGGATCAGCGCACTTGCGCCGGTCGCGGCCTCGGCAATCTCGCACAGCTCGGTCAGCATCGCACCGGTCAGCGCATTTGCCTTGTCGGGGTTGTTGAGCGTGACTGTCCACAGCCCGTCCGCCTTGTTCAATTCAATCACGTCAATCCAACCCTTTGCCGAATATCCTCACGTCGCAGCGAAATTTCGGTGCCTAGAAACTCATCCGCGTCTGACGAACACATCCACAACAGCGCCCGCGCCGGCCAATCGGCGGGGATATGATCGGTCCAATCCAACTGGCTGACGGCGTTGATCCCGCTGGCCTTGATGACCCGCTGCATATCGGTTGCAACCGTGCCGGGCGACAGGCCCATGGCGCGGATCCCATGGGAGGATTCTTCAAGATGCAGACATTCCGTCAGCATCTTGGCCCCTGCCTTCGAGGCGCAATAATGGCTCCAGGCCTCGACTGGGTTCGACGCCGCACCGGAAGAGACCGTCAGGACAGTGCCGCCACCCGCGGCACGCATGACCGGCAGCGCGGCGCGCATTCCATGAAATACGCCCTTGAGGTTGATGTCGATCGCTTTACCCCAGGACGCGACATCGGCGCTGGATAAATGGAAAATCGGGTCAATGACACCAGCATTGCCTATCAGAACATCCAGCCCGCCAAACTTGTTTACGCACTCTGCCACGGCCAGCTCGACCTGGGCGAAGTCACTGACGTCGCAGGCCAGTGCAATAGCGTTTTCACCAAGCGACGACGCCAGTACCTGAATTTGATCCCGATTACGCGCCACTAGCACGACATTAGCCCCTGCTGCGGCAAATACGCGCCCTGCCTCGGCCCCGATGCCGCGACTGGCCCCAGTGATCAGTACGGTTTTCCCCTGCATAAGGTTCCAGTACCTCCATTGTCCTGAGAATTAATGAACCTCTATCCTGCGAACGGGGAATGGGTCCAGCCCTTCCCCCTTGACGCCCGCCGCCACCGGCATCACCATGCGCGCAAATTTGATCAAGAAGGGTTCTATGATGTCCGTTTTTCTCCGCCGCACCTGCGGCGCAGTTCTGGCCTACACTGTCATTTCGCAGGGGGCGCTTGCCGACGTTACTCCACAGGAAGTCTGGGATGACTGGCAGTCCTATCTGGCGCAGATGGGCTATACTGTTTCAGGTGACCAGACAGATACCGGCAATGGTATCACCATCGAAAACCTGACGATGTCGATGGACCTCCCGGAAGAAGAGGGATCGTTCAGCATGGCCATGCCTGAAATGACCCTCACCGACAATGGCGACGGTAGCGTCAATATTGGTGTCCCGGAAAGTTTCCCCATGACCGTCACCGGCAATGTCGATGGTCAGGACGAGTCATTTACAGTCGATATCGAATACGTCCACAGCGGGCTTGTTATGACCGTCTCTGGCGATCCGGATGATGTGACTTACGATTACTCTGCAGACAGCCTTGGAATCAAACTGGGTAACATCGAAGTCGACGGTGAAACGTTGCCGCCCGAAGTGGTTGGTGGCTACCTTGAAATGGCAGATGTGAGCGGCAGCTCGCAAATGAAGATCGGCGAAAACCGCGATATCGACCAAAGCTTTACCGCATCAGAGATGACCTACAGCTTGGCATTTCAGGATCCCGAAAGCGAAGACGCCGGGAAATTCGACGGCACGCTTGGCGATCTGGCCTTCGACGGCACCAGCATTATCCCTTCAGATTTCAATTTCTCTGACCCGCAGGCATTCTATGACGCTGGCTTTGCCTTCTCGGGTCTCTTTACTTACGGATCGGGCCAGTCTTCGATGGCGGGCAGCAGCGAAGGCGAAGACTTTTCGATGGCCAGCGAATCCGAAGGTGGACGGCTTTCCGGCAGCATCGACGCGAACCGAATTGCTTATGACGTCGAACAAAACAGCGCCAAGATTGCTGTAACTACGGCGGAACTGCCCTTTCCAATCGAAATTGCCATGGAAAGTGGCGGTTTCAAGTTCGAATTCCCGGTACAGGAATCCGAAGAGATTCAACCCTTTGGGCTGGCGATAAACTTGACGGACTTCACTATGTCAGACGTACTGTGGAGCATTTTTGACCCCGCAGCCGCCCTGCCACGCGATCCGGCCACGATTGCGCTGGACCTTTCCGGTACGGCCAAAGTGCTGACCAACTTCTTTGACCCCGAGGCCGTAGAGGCGCTTGAGTTTGCGGACGAAGCGCCGGGTGAATTGCACTCTCTGACAATCAACGAGTTGCTGGTCTCTATGGTCGGTGCGGAACTGTCCGGCGATGGCGACTTCACCTTCGACAATTCCAACACTGAGGAACTGGGCGGTCTGCCGACGCCCGCTGGCGTTGCGAACCTGCAACTGGTTGGAGCGAATGCCCTGATCGACACTCTGATCGGTATGGGTCTGATTGCCGAGCAAGACGCAATGGGCGCGCGAATGATGATGGGTCTCATGGCAGTGCCAGGGGAAGAGCCCGACACGCTGAATTCGACAATCGAGTTCAAGGAAGATGGTCAAATTCTGGCCAATGGACAGCGCATCAAATAAAAGAAACAGGGAAGGCGGCCCGGCTGCCTTCCCTTTTACGACGAGCGCCGGCGAACACGCCGGAACAGCACCGACCCACCGCTGCTGACACGTTGATCGTAGGCAAACCCAAGTGCCGAAAGATGATCGAAACAAGCCTTGATCCCATGCAATCCGATCTTACGGGTGTGGACCTCAAGATAGACTTTCTGGACATTCACAAGATCGACCCCGTCGAACAGAAACTTCTCGCCCCCTTCGATATCGACGATCAGCACGTTGGCTTCAAAGTCCCGCAGAATTTCTGACAGAGGACGTTCCGGCACGCTGACCTCACTGACATAGTCCGGATCAGGGTCCAGAGATGAGGACCAGAACGGTTCACGTATGTAAAATCGGGCGGTTCCGGGAACCCGTGTATCGCCGAGAGCAACCGCGTTCACCACCTCGACATTCGCAATGTCATTTGCCTTGTGGACACGGCCGATGAATTCACACAGCGTCGGGTTCGCCTCGATGCACTTTGCGTGGCGTACACCAAGTTGTGTCACCAGATAGGACGAGATGAAGCCGATCCCAGCGCCCAGCTCTACCACTCGATCCTTCGCGTCGATGAATTTCGGCAGACCGGTCACTTCGTCTTTTTCGTAACGCTCGGCCAGGATTGAACGCTTGACCTTAGGCGTAATGATCTGCGGATCATCGGGGATCGTAACCCCGCGCAGCGATAGATTGTTCTGCATGTTCTGGCCTGCCCGTTCTTCCTGCCCAGTCGTCTCATTCTCATCCACTTGGATCAACTACTAACCTACGGCTACGGACAAAACAGCGGAATTATTGCAGCCACATGCGAAATTCGCCTTTCTGGCCTTTCTGCAAAACCCCGAAAATGACCGCAGGTCTTGCGGGACGGACGGGCGGACGATAGGTCCAAAGAAACAAGACCGGAGGCCACATGATGCGCACACCCGAAGAGATCAGCCAACACCTGCTGGATGCGGCTCGTAAGGCCGGGGCCGAGGCCGCGGATGCCATTGTGCTGGAGGAGTCTTCGGTCTCGGTCGAGGTACGATCCGGTGCGCTTGAGGCCGCCGAACGGTCCGAGGGTACCGATCTGGGGCTGCGGGTGTTTCTGGGCCAAAGACAGGCCATCGTCTCTAGTTCAGACAGCCGGTCCGAAACTCTGACAGCCATGGCCGAACGCGCCGTCGCTATGGCCCGCGAAGCCCCCGAAGACCCGTTTACCGGCCTGGCGAATGAGGCTCAGTTGATCCGGGATTGGGACATTCAGGCATTGGAACTGTGCGATCCCGCGCCGGAGCCCACTGCTGAAGATCTTCTGAATGATGCGCTGGCGGCGGAATCTGCGGCGCTGGCGGTTGAAGGCGTCTCACAGGTTTCGGACGCCGCGGCCGCCTATGGTACCCATCGGGTGCATCTGGCAGCCACAAACGGCTTTTCCGGCGGGTATGAGCGCAGCAGCCGGTCTACCTCCTGCGTAGCGATCTCGGGCCAAGGTACCGGAATGGAGCGCGATTATGACGGCGACAGCCGCACCTTCCAAAGCGATTTGCGCAACCCGGACCAGATTGGCCGGACCGCAGGCGAACGTGCTGTTGCGCAGGTTGGCGCGCGCAAGCCTGCAACAGGCGTCTATCCGGTTCTGTTCGATGAACGGATTTCATCTTCGTTGATCGGGCATCTTCTGGGCGCCAGCAACGGTATCTCCATCGCGCGCGGCTCGTCCTGGTTGTCGGATTGTCTTGGACAACAGGTTCTGCCGGAACATCTTTCGCTGATCGAAGACCCACATCGCCGGCGCATGTCCGGGTCGCGCCCCTTTGATGCCGAAGGCCTGCCCACACAACGCCGGGCGATCATCGAAAACGGTGTATTGACGGGCTGGACATTGGACCTGTCCAGCGCACGCAAGCTCAAGATGGCCTCGACAGGAAATGCTACGCGGGGCGTGTCTGGGCCTCCGTCCCCAAGCAACTGGAACCTCAGCTTGACTCAGGGCGAGCGCAGCCGTGCAGAGCTGCTGCGCGATATGGGTACTGGATTGTTGGTCACGTCGATGATCGGATCGACCATCAACCCCAATACCGGGGATTATTCCCGTGGTGCCTCGGGGTTTTGGATCGAGAATGGCGAGATTACCCACCCGGTCAACGAATGCACCATCGCCGGGAACCTGCGCGATATGCTGCTGCGGATCATTCCGGCCAATGACGCCCGCCCCTATTTGTCGCGCGTGGTTCCATCGCTGCTGATCGAGGGAATGACACTTGCCGGCAACTGACCTGCCCCTGCTGATTGAAGCCGCGCGCGAGTCCGGAAAGATCGCAACCCGGTATTCCGGGTCAAAAGCACAACGCTGGGACAAGCCCGATGGCGCAGGCCCGGTGACCGAGGCTGATCTGGCCGTGAACGCGATGCTCGAACAGCGTTTGCCCTCTGCCCGACCGGGTTACGGATGGCTCAGCGAAGAGACCGAAGACACCCAGCACCGCCTGTCCCGGGACCGGGTTTTTATCATTGACCCGATCGACGGCACCCGTAGCTTCACCGAAGGTTCCTCGACCTGGGCGCATTCTCTGGCTGTGGCGGAACACGGTCAGGTGACGGCGGCGGTCATTTACCTGCCCTTGCGTGACCTGTTGTATGCGGCGGCCAAGGGCCAAGGGGCCACACTAAACGGCGCGCCGATTGTCGTATCGGACACCCAAGACATCACGACGGCCGAGATCCTGGCCGCGAAACCCAATCTGGACAGCCGGCACTGGTGTCAGGGCCGGGTTCCTCAATTCCGTCGAAACTATCGCCCGTCGCTTGCCTATCGGTTGGCATTGGTCGGGCAGGGTCGCTTTGACGGAATGTTGACACTGCGCCCCAGCTGGGAATGGGACATCGCGGCAGGGGATTTGATCGTCCAAGAGGCAGGTGGCATATGTACGGACCGGCTTGGCGCCCCACTGCGCCTTAACAACCCACATCCGCGCCTGAATGGTGTCATCGCGGCAAACCCGCCATTGCACCGGCAACTGGCGGATCAGATTGACCCAGACAGTGCGGGCATTGCGCCATGAGCAAACCGCGATCCCTTAGTCTGGCGGCCTATCGCGTGCTTTCGTGGGGCGTACCCGGCAACGGGGACCAACCCTATGTGCCCCGACCATCAGGAGATCTGATCTGGATTCACATTGCCAACCCGGGTCGCCTTCACGCGATGATGGATTTCTGCCACAGACTGCTGCAGTCGCGCCTGGGCCTGTCGGTTGTCCTGTCGGCCCCACCCGAAGCGGACCTGAGTCAGTGGGACTGCGCGAAATACATACTTGTGAACCTACCTTCGGAACAAACCGGCGCCGCGCGGGTGTTTCTGGACCATTGGCGCCCGAATATTGGCATTTGGGTTGGCGGCGGGCTGATGCCCAATGTGATTACCCGTGCCCACGAGCGCGAAGTGCCGTTGATCCTGATCGAAGCTGAAATCGACCTGAACACCGCGCGTGGGACCCGGTGGCTGCCCGATATCAGCCGGTACACTCTCGATTGCTTTCAACGAATTCTGGCTACCAGCAACGAAACGGCCCGGCAGATCCGCAAACTGGGAATCGCCTTCACCAAGGTCAGCGAGGCGCCTCCTCTGCTGATAAGTCCGAACCCTTCTCCGTGGCCCGAAGACGAACTGATCGAAACCAATCACGCCTTTTCAAGCAGACCCATATGGCTTGCGGCCTGGGTGAAGGATAAAGAGTTCATCTCGGTCCTCAGCGCCCACCGTCAGGCCATGCGGATGCTGCCCCGGTTGACCTTAATCCTGCATGTCGCCGACATACAGGAAGCCGCCCCACTGCATCGGCGGCTCGAAGCCATGGACTTGCGCTGCATCAACTGGGACGATGGCGGCATGATTGAAGATACCACACAGGTCGTCTTGTCCTCGGACCCAGAGGATTTGGGCTTGTGGTACCGTGTTTCGGCAGTGTCCTTTATCGGCAACTCGCTCGAACGGGGCGACGGGGGACAGGATCCGTTTGGTGCGACCGCCCTGGGATCGGCTGTCATACATGGCCCACATGTTGACCAGCATCAGACAGCCTACGATCAGCTGGACCAGGCAGGCGCCGCTTTGACGGTCAGAACCGCAACCGAACTTGGGGATGCCGTGGTAGAGTTACTTGCGCCTGACCGCGCGGCGGATATGGCTTTGGCAGGCTGGCAGATCGTGACCGACGGCGCGCCGCAATCAGATCAGCTGATCGAACTGGTACAGGACTATCTGGACGAACGGAGCACCGACGATGCGGGCACCTGACTTTTGGAACACCGCTCCGGATCAGTTGGACCTCAGGGCCCGGCTGCTGTCCCCATTGGGACGGGTTTATGCGGCGGCGACAGCCCGCAGGCTGGCCTCGGAAACAGGTTTCAACGCAGGCGTCCCCGTTATCTGCATTGGAAACCTGAATGCAGGCGGGACCGGCAAAACACCAACCGTGATCTGGATGATCGAACAGCTGCGGGACGCGTGGCATCAGACCCATGTTGTCACCCGAGGCCACGGCGGCGCACTGACAGGACCTGTGCGCGTCGATCCTGGCAAACATACGGCCGCAGAAGTCGGGGATGAACCGCTGCTGCTGGCCGCATTTGCGGATGTCTGGGTGGCCAAGGACCGCGCCGAGGGCGCAAAAGCCGCAGCCCAGGCCGGGGCAACCGTAATCCTGTTGGATGACGGGTTTCAGAATCCCTCGGTCGCCAAGGATTTCTCGGTCATCGTGGTGGATGCCGAGCGGGGGTTCGGCAACGGATTGTGCCTGCCTGCGGGTCCACTGCGGGAACCGGTCGATGTGGGGCAGCAACGGGCCGATCTGGTGCTGTCGCTGGGCGGTACAGACGCGCAGACACAGTTCGCCGCCCGCTGGGGGGGAAATCTGACGGTTCCACATGCGACCGGTGCGGTCGAACCGCTGCAGACAGGAATGGATTGGACGGACACGCCGGTTCTCGCCTTTGCCGGTATCGGCCATCCGGAGAAGTTCTTTGCCACCCTGCGCCAACAGGGCGCCAAATTGCTGCGGGCCGAAGCGCTGGACGATCACCAGCCCCTGACACCGGCCCTGATGACACGGCTAGAGAATGAAGCACACCTGCTCGGCGCTCAGATGGTCACGACGGAAAAAGATGCGGTCCGCCTGCCAGCCGCCTTTCGCAGCAAAGTCATCACCCTGCCCGTCCGGCTGAATATGGACGAGGGCGACCGGGTCAAACAGTTGCTACTGCAGGTCGCGCCTTCGCCCTGAAGGCGGCCGGCCCTGACAGGCCGGTCGTGTTTGGATTTAGCTGCCCAGTTCGGCGTCGATCAGCTTTTTGAATTCTTCGTAAGACTGATTGTCGACCTTCTTGCCGTTCACAATAAAGGATGGGGTTGCTCTGATGTCGTCGCGCTCGGCGTTTTCCTGATACCAGGCCACCAGCGTCTGCGCACGCGTTCCGTCCTGCAGGCAGGCATCAAGCTGGTCGTTGCTGATTCCGGCCAAACGTCCGATCTTGCGCAGCTCGTCCACGATTTCCGCAGGTCCTCCGGCGCGAGTCCATTTGGACTGATCCTTGTAGATCAGATCAGAAATGCCGAAGAACTTCTCGGGGCCGCCGCAGCGCGCGACCATCGAGGCCCAAAGTCCGTATTTGTCAAAATACACCTCACGGTAGGTGAATTTGACCTTGCCGGTGTCGATATAGTTCTTCTTCAGCTCTTTATACGTCCCCTGATGGAAGGTCGCGCAATGGGGGCAGGTGTAGGACGCATATTCGACGATCTCGACCGGCGCATCCGCCGAGCCCTGAACCATTTCGATGATGGTCGAGGTATCCAGATCGGTCTGTTGTGCCTCGGCGCTGCCAACCAGCGGGTTGGACGGAGTAGAATTCGACTGCGTCAGCCAATAGCCGCCTGCGGCTATGGCGATGGCGGCGCAGATTCCGGTTGCAATACGGCTCATGAATCAGCCCTTTCTCAGCATTTTTGCTTGGATAAAACGTTACGGCCCAGACGTTCAAGGGCTGCGCGCAGATCGCCATCATGGACACCCTGCGCGGCCCGGTCTGCCTCGGCTATGATTTCTGGTTTGATTGTGGGTTTCGCCTGTTTCGGCTTGTGGTCGAAACTGGCCTGCCCCTCGGCAAATCCTGTCGGAGCTGTCTGGGTGATGCGCACCCGGCTGATGGCATTATAGCCATAAACCGCATTCACCTTGCCGCGCAGCTGTTCCTTTTGCATCTCAAGCATCGGCGCCTGCGGACCGGTGGTCAGCACCGTCAGCGTGGCCCCCATACCGCCCTTGCCATAGCCCACGTTAACCGGCCGCGCGATCGAGGCCACATCCTGTCCGACGATCTCGGCCCAATGGGTCAACAGGCGTGAAACGGCGAATCCCCGGCTTTCCCCGGCGCGCCTGATCTGGCCGTTCAGCAATGTCGCAGTACGTTTAAAGCCGCGTGTCGAAGAACGTCTGGGCTGCATCTGGTTTCCAACTCCTGTCTCTCTATTGTAAAGGGCAGAACACCGGGCGCCAGCGAAACCCGACAAGGAGATATGTAAAACTTGCGTGACACCCACGAAATTGACTTCAGCAATGAGTTGCTGGCCTGGTACGACCGCAATGCCCGTGAAATGCCATGGCGCATCGGTCCTGCCGATAGGTCTTCCGGAATGCGTCCTGACCCCTATCGGGTTTGGCTGTCCGAAGTCATGCTACAGCAGACAACTGTGGCAGCGGTGCGCGACTATTTCCTGCGGTTCACATCCCGGTGGCCGACAGTTGAATCACTGGCCGCAGCGCCTGACGAGCAGGTCATGGGAGAATGGGCCGGTCTGGGATATTATGCCCGCGCCCGCAATCTGCTGAAATGCGCGCGCGTTGTGGCTGAAAGTCATGATGGCTGTTTTCCCGACTCACACGATGAGCTGCTAAACCTGCCGGGCATAGGCCCGTATACAGCCGCCGCGATTGCAGCCATTGCCTTTGATCGTCCGGAAACCGTGTTGGACGGCAATGTCGAACGTGTCATGGCCCGCCTATACGACATTCACGATCCGCTGCCGGGGTCAAAACCACAACTCAAGCAACGGGCAGCTGCATTGACCCCAGCGGTGCGTCCGGGCGACTATGCACAGGCCGTGATGGATCTGGGTGCGACTGTCTGCACCCCAAGATCCCCGGCATGCGGGATATGTCCAATGCGCACGCGTTGCCGCTCCCACGCGGCGGGTACCCAGGCCGATCTGCCCCGCAAAACACCGAAAAAGCCAAAACCCACACGTTATGGCCATGTCTACATCACCCAGACAGCGGACGGGGCGATGTTGCTTGAACGCCGCCCAGACAAAGGGCTTTTGGGCGGTATGCTGGGATGGCCGGGATCCGAATGGTCCGATGCGCCGTCTGACACCGCGCCGTTTGCGGCGGACTGGCGCGTTCTACCGGGCGAAGTGCGCCACACGTTCACGCATTTCCACCTGATCCTGCAGGTTTGGGCAACCTCTTTACCGCCCGGTGCGGCACCGGAGGACATGATCTTGCTTGATAAACATGCCTTTCGGCCCAGCGATCTGCCGACGGTCATGCGCAAGGCATTTGACCTCTGGCGCAACCAGTAACACATTATGCTGAAACACGACCTACGGATAGTCTGTCCCGCGTCGACCGGAGCTTTTGATGATCGCATCTGAAACATTGACTCGCTGGCAATCCACCCTTCCATTCTGGGTCTCGTTTTTGCTGATTCCATTGATTTGGGCCACGGCCTTTGTGGGTGGCTGGTGGGTCTTGCTGGTGCCGCTTTCAACATGGTGGATATTTGCCGCGCTGGATCAGCTCACCGGGCTCGACCTCGAAAATGCGGACCCAGATACGCCGGACAGCATGTTGCGCTGGTATATCCTGCTGACCAAAGCCTGGGTTCCGGTACAGTTCCTGACCCTTTACGGGCTGCTTTGGTATGTGACGCACAGCTCTCACCTGTCTTCACCAGAAAAGATCGGCCTGTTCTTTGGCATGGGTGTGATCTCGGGGACGATTGGAATCAACTACAGCCACGAACTGATGCACCAGAAGGGCCGACTGGAGCGCGGGCTTGGCGACATCCTGCTGGCCATGGTCTTGTACTCGCACTTCCGGTCCGAACATTTGCTGGTTCACCACCGCTATGTCGGAACCCCGCGCGATCCGGTAACAGCACGATACAACGAAGGCTTTCATCGCTTCTATCCGCGTGTTCTGTGGCAATGCCTGGCCTCCGCCTTTCATGCCGAGCGCGAGAAACTGGCGCGCAAGAACCAACCCTGGACTGACCGCGCAAACCCGTTCTGGCGGTATTGGATGTTACAGTGTGGTATGCTGACCCTGGCAGGTTTGATTGGAGGATGGTCCGGCCTTGTCCTGTTCCTGATTCAGGCCGGCGTCGCCATCTGGCAGCTTGAACTGGTGAACTATGTCGAACATTACGGGCTGACCCGAAAATATCTGGGCCAGGGGAAATACGAACACGTCCTGCCCTGTCATTCGTGGAACGCGTCGCAAAAAGCGTCGAACTGGCTGCTGATCAATCTACAGCGCCACTCGGACCATCACTACAAACCCAACCGTCGATTTCCACTGCTTCAACATCACGATCAGAACACCGCACCACAACTGCCCTACGGATACCCAGTGATGACGATCGCCGCGATGATCCCACCGCTCTGGCGGCGTGTCATGAACCCCCGTGTGCGGGATTGGCGGCGCCGGTACTACCCCGAAGTCACAGACTGGCAACCCTACAACAAGTCACAAAACCCGATGCCAGGGTCCTGACCGCAGCGCGCCTCGGCGCGCTGCCCGGCCCAACGACTGGCCCTGCGTTTTTGATGCATGGTCCATCGGCCAGAGAGCCCTGAGCTACATCACCCAGATATCCATCGGATATTCGACACCGCGCACAGGGTGGCCCTTGTTTTCGGTAAATTCGGCTGTCAGTTCGGAGGCACTGCTCCCTTCCTGCTCAAGCTGCAGGCGCACCGCATCACTCAGCACGATCCGGGCCTGCAGCTCGCGGGTCATTGCCTCAAGTTTCGCAGCGACATTTACCGCATCACCGATCACAGCAAATTCCAGACGGTTGGCACCAATATCCCCCAGAACAACCGAGCCATAATGGACACCGATGCCAACATGAATCTCGGGCTCTCCGGCACGTCTACGTTCTATGTTCCACCGGTCAATCACAGTCACCATGCCGCGCGCGCAGGATACCGCGTTGGTCGCATCCAACGGTGTCGTCACCGGGGTCCCGAAAGTTGCCATAAGACCATCGCCTAAGTACTTGTCCAATGTCCCATGATGGCGGAACACTTCGGCCTCCATCCTAGCATGAAATCCACGCAGCACCTCGATCACGTCATAAGGATCACGACCCGCCGCATATTTGGTGAACCCCACAATATCGATGAAGAGCACTGCGACATTCTCTTTTCGCACCTGTTTGAGCGGATCGTCATTTTGGCTCAGTTCCTCCACCACATTTGGTGAGAAATATCGCGACAGGTTCGCTCGTTCCCGTTCCAACCCAGCATTGGTCATCAGCAAATGATTGAGCCGCCGCATCGACACGCCCAGCGTCACCGCCACCATCAGGAACACAATCACTTGCTGGATTCGGATCGAAGATCTGAAACTATTTGGATCCAACATCTCGGCTACATCCGGATACCCCTGCAAGGCCTCGGCCACTTTCTCACTTATGCCGGGGATCGGAACCGCAACCCACCAGGCGATCACCCATCCGGTAGTCCAGATTATTGCAGTCCATGTGCCTATGGCAATCACCGTGCGCCAGGAATAGGCCATGGTTCCTGCTGCAAGAATGACGAAGAAATACTGAAAGTTGTCAAACCGGAATTGCATCGCCAACGGGCGCACATCATCGCTGAACGGGTTGGGAATGATCATCCCCAAAGTCATAATCAAAAGGTCAACAAAGATTAGTAGCAACTCTGTCCGAGATTGCCCCACACGGCCTGCCCGTCGGATCATCCAACCATTTGCGCAAATCAGCAAAAGGATGAAATGATACCAAAGGACCTCCCAATGCGGGTTCAGGTAGATCAGCAAAAGGCCAGTCAGACCCATTGCGATCCAGCGGGCCCGGACAGCAAGCTCCAGCCCCTCGCGCTTGTGCCGTTCCAGCGCAGCTTCGGTGTATTTATTCTCGATTTCTACTTCGTTCGGACGGGTGAAAAAGAACCGCCTAGCCCGAGGTTCGCTGGCTGCTGTGTCCGACATTGCGAAAGCTCCTACACTGCGCCGATTGCTTCAATAGGCTCATATCGGAACTCATCAGGGAAAGAAACAAAAGACCCCGCCGTTGATCGGCGGGGCAAGGCTTAGTGCCTTGTGTCAGGCCACAGGCACCGGCGGTATTGGTCTATCAGTTGTGCATCTCGGACCGGATCTGCTGACGCAAGACGTCGATCGGCACGGTTTTGCCGTCGCGCTTGAAGCACCAGTAGGTCCAGCCGTTGCAGGAGGGCGCATTCTCGAGATGGGCACCAACCTGATGGATCGAACCCTTGATATTTTGCCCCACCAGTGTCCCATCGGCGCGGACCTTGGCCTTGTGACGCTGGTTCATGGAATAGAGTTCCTCGCCCGGGCGTAGCATGCCGCGTTCGACCAACTGGCCAAAGGGCACGCGTGGCTCGGCGCGTTTGCTGGCGCTGACCTCCAGCGCCTCGCGGTCGAATTTACGCACTTTCGCGATGCGCTTTTCGGCCACTTTGCGATAACTTTCTTCGCGCTCAATCCCGATGAATTCGCGACCCAGCATCTTGGCCACGGCCCCTGTAGTCCCGGTGCCAAAGAACGGGTCCAGAATAACGTCACCCGGATTGGTTGATCCAACCAGCACGCGGTGCAGCAATGATTCCGGTTTCTGTGTCGGATGCGCCTTGTCGCCGTTTTCATCCTTGAGCCGTTCATGGCCAGTGCAGATCGGCAGCACCCAGTCGCTGCGCATCTGGACGCCTTCGTTCAACGCTTTCAGTGCCTCATAGTTGAAGGTGTATTTCGCCCCTTCACGCTTGGAGGCCCAGATCATTGTCTCATGCGCATTGGTGAACCGCTTGCCACGGAAATTTGGCATCGGGTTCGATTTGCGCCAAACTACATCGTTGAGGATCCAATACCCAGCATCCTGCAACGCAGACCCAACACGGAAAATGTTGTGATACGATCCAATCACCCAGATCGCGCCATTGGGCTTCAGCAGGCGATGGGCCGCCTTCAGCCATTCCCGCGTGAACTGGTCGTAGACGCCAAAGCTGGAAAACTGGTCCCAGTGATCATCGACTGCATCCACTTGGCTGTTATCGGGGCGGTGCAGTTGCCCTTTCAACTGCAGATTATATGGGGGATCGGCAAAAATCAGGTCAACCGAAGCCTCGGGCAGACTGTTCATCACTTCGATGCAGTCCCCGGATAGGATCGTGTTTACAGGGAGCGCTGTCGCGCCCTTTTTGGTAGTCGTTGTCATATCGCTGCCTCAAGTTCCACGGCGCTTATGCGCTCATTTGGTTGAGACAAGGATGAGTCAAAGACGATTCGCCGTCAATTTCTTTTTTGAATCAGCGGCTTACGATTTACTCTTGATACAACATATTGTGGACGGGCTTGAACGAAACTCTATGGTGAGGGGTCACACCAAGATTTCGCAGCGCATCCTTGTGTTGTTTTGACGGATAACCGGCATTTGTCTCCCAGCCGTATCCCGGATGCTGTTGCGCCAAATCCACCATCAGTTGATCGCGCCAGTTTTTGGCAAGGATCGAAGCTGCGGCGATCGACACGGAATGGGCATCGCCTTTGACCACTGCCTGCGCCGGAATGGCCAGTCCGCGCGGAATCATATTTCCGTCGATCAACAGATAATCCGGGGGGGGATCCAGCGCCGCCACCGCGCGCTCCATCGCCAGATGCGAGGCACGCAAGATGTTGTGCTCATCAATCTCGGCCACCGAAGCCTCGGCCACCGCGAATTCGGCGCAGCCACGCAGGGCAGTATCCAATGCGGCCCGGCGCTTGGCCGACAATTTCTTTGAATCATTCAATCCTTCGGGCATGTCCGCAGGATTCAGGATCACTGCAGCAGCCACAACAGGACCGGCCAGCGGCCCCCGCCCAACCTCATCGACGCCGGCAATCCGCAGATATCCCTGCGCAAGCGCGGCTTTTTCAATCTCATAATCCGGTGTGGTCATGTTTTGGGAAAATCCTGTTTTCCCCCATTGCGCAAGAAAAAAGAGAGGACAGCAATCGCTGCCCTCTCCGACGTGATGCTTCTAAGGCACCACTCCTGCTCGAACCGTGTTACTTGTAAACGACGCGGTATCCCTGTTGGCGCAGGCAGGCGGGTTCATAGGCCCGCTTGACCTTATTGCCATTCCAGAAACCGACCTTGCACTTTTTGGGCAGGCTATTGGCGTATTTGTAGTGCTTATCCAGGCAGCGCGTCCCCAGAAGCGGGCGCTTTTTGCCATAGCCCTTGAAGGTTTCCAGGCACCTTTGCGGCAGACTATAGCGCGCAACGCGCTCGGGCAAGGGACGGATATGGTTCGGCCGATGCCTGGGGGTCCTCTGGATGTGCTGTTTGGGGGCCTGATACACGTGGTTGTAGTTGCGGGTAACCTTTTTGCTGTCACCTTGCTTGTCAAAATGATGGATGGCAGCGCCAATCAAGGCAATCGCCGCCAGCCCGCCAAGAATATCTTCTGCATCAGCGGCACGGGCCTGGGATGCAGAAACGCCGGTAATTGCGACTGCAGAGGCAATGATCAGAGCGATGAATTTCTTATGCATGGTGCTGTCCTTTCGGGTACTCGGTGGACGTGATGACAGTCCGTAAATTCGATGACCCGACATTGGGGATGTCCCCTTCAGACAAGCAATAACGCCGTTTTGTTATCTGATATCAGACCGCGAAACCCCTTTGCGTTATTGAATATCAACCAAAGCCATGCGCAGGATGCGGCCTATGAAACAGATCCTCTCTTCTCTGGCCATCGGGGCCCTGATATCGCTTGGTTCCATGGCGTCAGCAGCGGACTGCTATGCCGATTACAAGGCCAAGCAGGACAATCCGTTGCGCCTGCATTATGGCGTCATGCAGGTTTCGTCCTGCGGCAAAGGAAAAGCCAAAAAAGAGGTCGCGCAACGGCTGCGCGGCTCGGGCTGGACCCTGCTGAACGTCATGTCCGTTTTTGGACCGGAAGGGTTGGATAAAAGGAAGGCCAATGCCGGAAAATTCTATCTCCGTTACTGAGGCACGGCGCTCGGGCGTCAGGTTGGTTGGCGCGGGCATCACAGTAATCGTTGTCATACTTGTGGCCTCTGCCGCCTTTCTGTTGTGGACATTGCCAGATGCAAACGCGTTCAATGCCCGCGTCGAACGTCTGTTCGTCGAGAGTGATCTGACCTCGCAGACCGAGATTCGCCTACTCGAGATTCTGGCCCAGTCCGGCACTGCCTTTGCCGATACATTGTCCAGTTACCGCATGGTTATCTTTGTTTTGCTGGTTTTCGCCACTGCAATGCTGATTGCTGCGCTGGTGTTTCTGGTCATGCTGGTGCTGTTGAACCGACGCATGGCACAGATTGAGCGCACTGGGATTCAGGTCACTTCACTTTTGATCAGCCGGGAAGAGAATACCGTCTATCTCAATAACATGGATTTCAAACTGACAGCGTCGGCGATGGAAACCCTGTCAGTTCTTGCCGAATCCCGGTTGGATGACGAGGTTCTATCCGGCATTCAGATCGAGGCGATGATTTCCGGCAAAAGCACAGCTGATTGTGACGAGGCTGCTGGCGCGACGCGGATCAAGCGCCTGCGCGATGCTTTGGGCAATCAGATGGTCAGCGAGTTGCTGGTCAAGAACATTGCTAAAAAAGGCTATATGTTGTCGATCGAAAAAGACGTCATTCAGATGATTTGATATTGGGAAAATCCTGCTCTGCCCCTTGGAAAACACGGATCAAACGCCCATCCTATAAAGACCCGTGCCGGGGAGGATGATTATGAACGTTCACGTGACTCCAAATATCAAAGGCTATGGGATCTCGGTCGAACCACTTGTCGGCCGTATCGCAATCTACCGGGATGAGATCCTTCTGGCTGAAAGCTTTGATGCCAAGGTAATGTACGAAACTCGGTTGCCGCCGATGATCTACATCCCCCGTCAGGATGTACATGTCGATCTCAGCGATGAGACCGAACTTCAGACATTCTGCCCGTTCAAAGGCACCGCCACTTACCACGATGTCGTTCTGGCGGATCAACGATTGGCCAACTCCGTCTGGGCCTACGAGAACGCCCTGCCCGAAAGCGCCGCGATCCAGGGCCATATCGGCTTTATGCCCACCGCATATACGCGGATTGAGCTGGGTGAAAACAACCTGCGCAACCCGGAAGACGGCAATATCAGCGGGCCGCTGATTGATTGGCTGATGCGGGGGGCCAGTGATCTAAGCACGCCCGAAGCATTCACCAAAGCGCTGGCCGAGAAGATGCTGGAACATGGAATTGCCATTCAGCGCCTCAGTATCCTTGCCTGGTCCCTACATCCGCTGATCGCGGGCAAACACTATATTTGGGAAAAAGGTGAGGCCGAGATTTCGACCAATGTGCCCACCTATGAAATCCACGACCACCCCGCCTATATCAACAGCCCTCTGCGCCACGTGTCCAACGGTATGGGCGGCGTGCGCCAAAGGCTGAATGACGAGAACCCTCAGCACAGCTTTCCAATCATGGAAGACCTGCGCGCCAAAGGGGCGACTGACTATGTCGCGATGCCCCTGCCATTTTCAGACGGGCGCACCAATGTCTTGACGCTGACTTGCGATCACCCCGACGGGTTCACAACGGCCAATCTTGGGCTGGTGTTCGAATGCTCCTCGGTGATTGCCCGGTTCTACGAAGTCTTCATGCAGCGCGAAAACGCCCAGGTATTGCTGGAAACCTATGTCGGAAAGCGGACCGGAGCGCGTGTCCTGGGCGGAGAAATCCGTCGTGGCGACGGGGATGAGATTGATGCAGCCATCATGTTCTGCGACTTGCGCAATTCTACCCTGTTGGAAGAAAAGCTGGGCCGCGCCGCCTATATCAATCTGCTGAATGACTTCTTTGAAACGGTCTCGGACATCGTCGACGAAAACGGTGGTGAAGTTCTGAAATTCATCGGGGACGCTGTTCTTGCTGTATTCCCGGCAGGCGAAGATTCTGCTTTAGCCCGCGAAAACGCGCAGCGATCAGCAGTTGGAATCGTTGAAAGGTTAGGAGAGCTGCGCAAGTCTGGGTCCGACATGCATTGCGATTGTTCGATTGGCGTCGCCTATGGGCGCGTAACCTACGGCAATATCGGGTCGCGCGAACGGTTGGACTTCACCGTGATCGGACAAGCTGCGAACGTCGCCGCCCGACTTGGGGAATACAGCAAGATCGTAAATCACAGGATTGTTGTGACCAAAGACATCGTGCCGGCCTGTACAGACGCTTTGCCACTTGGAGAGGTCAAGCTGCACAACGTGTCACAACCCGTGTGCTCATACGCGCTCAAAACCTCGGCGGACGCGATTCTGAACGGATAGTCGCGCGAAGTTGCGTTTGATACTCACGCATCTTGCGATAGGGACAGCATTATCCGCCCAGCAGAAGCAACGCGGTTTGGGCCGGGGAAATTGTGCTTTGAAGCTGCGTGATCTGACTGCGCGCAAGGTATCTGTCGGTCAAATCCCCGATCGCCTCTTCATCCGCGAACTGCGCTAAATCGTCAGATCCAGTCAGGTTCGACAACCTATCCTTGAACACCTCAAGCTGCTTGTCGATGTCCAACTGACCAAAGCTTGAGGGCAGCCCAAGCGCCGTCTCCATCATCTTTCGCAACGGCGGAAGGCCCATCAAGTCGAACCATTTCGTGTCACCACTGCTGTCTTGCGATGCCAACTCAGCCAGCGCATGTTGTGCATACAGGGATATGCGCATTGACTCGTCCTGTTCACCCACGGCGACCTCAAAGCGTGAGGTCACGTTGTCCCGGGCAATATCCTCCATAAATGTCGAAAGAATGGTTCTTCGAATTTCGCCAGGGCCCAGTCCAAATGCCTCAGAGAATTCACGGTATCTTTTATCAGATAGGCGATTGGACAATGCATCATCTGCGCTCGTTCCATCTGACAGGATTTTCTGGATGAAATAGCGGTTGTCGATGTCGCTCTCCAGACCAAATGCGCCCAAGGCAACCTGTAGCAGCCGGCGGTCAGAAACCAGATCTTCAGCCGTCTGAACCTTGCCGATGTTTTCCCGGAAATACGTCGCCTCACGCTCATTGACCGACGAAGAGGAAAAGCTGTTCAACTGGCCTTCGTAGGTGCGTTGAAGGAACCGCCAGCCTACAATGCCACCTGAGGGTATGACCGGCTGAAAGGTCATTGCTGGTAGGCCATGAGGCGCTCTTCTCGCGGTAGCAGAGCACGCAGGGATTTAAGGCATTTGTAATACTGCTCGGCCAACAAGGCTTCGGTTGCCTCGGCCAAAACTCTGCGGCTGTCCGCATCCGTAAACACTTGGCTCAACTCTTCCACCCGACGCAGCAGTTGTTGGCGGGCGCTTTCAGCTTCCATGTCTCCAGACAGAACCAGTTGCGTCGCATAGCACACTCTGCGAACGGGTGTGTTCACCTCATCAGGATGTATCGCATCGCGCAAACGCAGGACATTTGCCTGTGGTGTCATGATTGAAAACCGACTTCTACGATCGCCGTTTTCCACAACTACACCATTAATCAGCACGCGTTCTTTTGGTGCTAGCTTCAATACCAAACCCGCCATCAATTCGCACCCATTTGCCGAAGACCTTTAAGAACGGCCATGTTTATTTCCAGAAGGGGCTCTACCGAAGCCTTATTGCTGAGTATCTGGCTGCTGTGCTGTTCGGTGAACTCAGCTAGATAGAAAATCCGGGCGCGAAGGTCATTCGGCAAGGCGTTATCGGAATCGGCGACCCCGTTTGCCAACACAGACCAAAGCCTCCGGTTTTCATGCAAAGCCTGAACAAACGCTCCAAAGTCGGTTTTGTGCCGCGCGGCCGCAGCCTTCAACCGATGCGTGATCTTGGAAATCGCCTCATATTCCGTATCACGCGGTGTGCGCGTCGGAGCAGCGGTCTGCGCATAGACGCGTTGTGCAAGAGTTTGCGGTGTCACTTGAAATCCTTCCAAAAGGCCGTCTTACGGCGGTCAAAGCCGGGGCGCGTCTCCACGCCCCGGCCAGGGTCCTGAACTTAGCGGAACAGAGACAGGATCGACTGCGGCGCCTGGTTGGCAATCGACAACGACTGCGTTGCCAGTTGCTGCTGTACCTGCAGGGCCTGCAGACGGGCCGAAGTTTCTTCCATATCGGCGTCAACCAGCGCTCCGATACCGGACTTGAACGAGTCAGAAAGATTCGAGATGAATTCTTTCTGCGTTTCGATCCGGCCCTGAGACGAACCAAACGCCGCAGATGCATCAATGGACGTGTCGATCAAGGTTTCGATAGTGCCCAGCGCCGCCTGAGCACCAGCATCTGTCGAAACATCAATCGAAGCCAACGCCCCCAGGCCACCTGCATTGGCATTGGTGAACTGCGCCGAGATAGTAACGTCCCGATCAGCGTCGGCGCCAGCCGTCGCAGCACCGGTTACAAATGTCAAAGTGCCCGGGTTGGCCGAGTCATAGTCGATTGCGACACCCGTGATCCCCAAGGAATCGATCTGATTTTTCAGGCCAACGGCAACAATGGCATCCGTATAAGCGGCGTCATATGTTCCAGATGGGTCCAGATCAGCAGCTTGCACCGTGTAGGACGCAACCTTGTCACCAATAGTGATCGAGATCTTGTCACCAGCAGCAAAGTTGTCCGTTGAACTGTCCACCACGATGTCGCCGGTTCCACCAGCTTTGTCCATCGTGAAGCCCGCGGCGTCATTGTCGGTTGTGACGTTGTCCGAGCCGGCCAGAACACCTTTGCTGGCATACCCACCTGTGGACAGGTTCTGCGAGGCCACCGAAATCGAAGATGCGGTTACGTTGCCACTGGAGTCACGATCCAGAGACGACAGGATCGAGGCTGTACCCGCCGAACCGTCAACCAGGTTGAGCCCGTTAAACTGCGCCGCTCCAACCACCGATGCGATCTGATCTTTAAGAGCAGTCACGTCGTCATTGATTTTGCCGCGGTCAACGTTGTCTTCCTGTGCCGCAACGATCTTCTCTTTCATCTGGGACAGCAGGTCAGTGACTGTCTCGGACGCATTCCGGGCCACCGCAACGGTCGATTCACCCAGTGCCAAACTGTCTTTGATGGCGTTGAACCCCTTAACGTCCGACTCCATGACTTTGGAAATCGCCCAGACGGCTGAATTGTCCTTGGCTGTGGCGACGTCCTTACCAGTTGAAATCGCGTTCTGGGTCTGCGCCAGGTTCTTGTTGACCGATTTCAGGGTTTGCAGCGCAACCATTGCGCCGTTGTTTGTCAGAATGCTGGACATAGCTTTCTTCCTTTTCCGTTCGGGCCTTTTGCGCCCTTGCTTACCCCGCAACATGTACGGGCTTTGACGTCTTTCTGATCACTGCGACCCGCCGTCGGGCTGTTCGCGCCATCTGAGTTTCCAGATGCAGGATCACCTTTGACGCCGATCTCCTAACGGAGTGCTAAGACTCGAAAATCAGAAAGCTCGGATTTGATTCAATCCTCGCGCTAGGCCCGCTTTTCCAGCTTTGCGTGACTGCGAACGGTAAAATCGCTGCGTTGCCCATCCGCTCCATAAGTACTGAATTCCTGACGCACTCGGCGCAGTTCAGCCATGCGCCCGGCAACCGCCCGAATCCCTTCGGCCGCACTGTTCAGCAGAGCCTGATTCCGGTCGACTTTCTTTTGAACCCCGATCAGTTCATCACTATCAATCACCTCAAGATCATTGATCGCACCGATCAGCTTTTCCTTTTCCGGGACCATGTGATTCAACCGATCCAGATCCCCGGTCACCAAGGCGTTGCGTTCAAGGTCCAGAACTTCTTCAAGAGATTTGATCAGGTCATGTTCAGACTTGTTAGGCATTGGTATTCTCCTTCATGGACTGAAACAGGATTTCGGACAGGCCAACACCGCCGGACCTGGCAAGCTGCAGTGCCTGCTGCTGAACAAGAAACGATGAAAACTGGTCTTCACCCGCACCGCCGCCGAACGAATCTCGGGATTCGCCCAGACCTGCGGACTTAAGCATTTCAGACAGGAACGCCGCCTCAAGCTCTACCGCAGCATCTTTCAGCTTTTGCTCAACAGACAAGGGCTGCGGCGCCGCTGGAATACCAGATAGCTTCATCGCTTTCTCCGAAAATTGCATCGAACTTTCTGGATCAAATATGAAAGCGGTTAAAATAAACGTAACTTCCTGCGGGCAAATTCCTGGTTACGCAAACCGGAGCCGGAGCAAAATGCCCAACCCTCTTATATTGTCCACATCCTCGACCGCCAGCGCCGCAAAATCTGAAACTGCCGCCAAGGGACACCCAATCTCGGAAGGGGCTGACACCTTTGCTGAGGTAATGGAGCAGGAATTGCAGCGTTCCGAAGGTGACAGCTTGAATGAGGACGTGCCCGAACTGACCATTAATGCCGAGGTGCAGGTTGAAGAGGATGTGGTCGAAGAAGACTCTGTTGATCTTGCGACCAGCCTGTCGGGAAAACCTGAAACTGACCCGCCCGCCCGCGCGTCGGCGCAGGACGAAGAGATGGCACCTGAGGAAACGCCGACATCGCTGCCCGAACCTGACAAGGCCGTAATATTCGCAGCGCCAAACAATGCGGCCCCCGATCCTAGGGGTGATGCGCCTGGAAACGCGGCGCAGCGCGCCCGATCTGAGGTTCCGGCTTTGTTGCAGGCGAAAACCGCACAGCAAAAACCGGAACACAATCTGCCGCAAACCACTATTGCAAAGGGCTATCGGACCAAGGCGTCGATACCCTCGGATTCTGCGCCCGGAAAACCCGAAGTGCCAGAACCAAAGCTGGTTTCGCGAGATACACCCGATGCGGCTCAGGCTCCCAAAGCCACCGGTTCACCGCCGACAACACAATCCGTTCCGACATTTGTTCAAATACAACTGATGGCGTCTGCCAAGGTGCAGGACGTTGATTTGGTATCAGACCCGGATGCCGAGGGGATTCTGCCCGCGCGCGAAAGCCAGCCATTTTCAACGGCACGAGATACGTCAGCAAGCCATCAGCACTTTTTAACCTCAGCACGGGCAGAAACGGCGCGGGCAATCGCGGGGCAAATGGCCGCTGCGATACATGCAAGACCACAATCCGGCACGATTGAACTGACCTTGAATCCGGAAGAGCTGGGCAAGATCTCAATCGTCATGAATGGCCGGGATGACGGGTTGCAAATGACGATCGCAGCCGAGCGGCCGGAAACTCTGGAAATGATGAGGCGACATCTTTCGGTTCTTGAGGCTGAGTTCAAAAACCTCGGGCTTGGCGATCTGTCTTTCAATCTGGGTGGTTCGTCAGACGGCCAGTCCGAAAGCGCGGATAGACACGCAGATTCCGGTCTGAATACAACCCAGACCGAAATGGATCAGGCCAGCGAGCCGGTCTTAACCCGGATCGGCCATAGTGGCCGCGTTGATATGAGGCTTTGAGCATGATCACGCCCACACAGAATACAGGCGCTACCGCCACACAGACCCAATCTTCGGCGCAATCTGGAACATCCGGCCTGGCCTCGGATTTTGAAACCTTCCTTCTGATGCTGACCGCCCAGGCCCGCAACCAAGACCCGCTGGAGCCGCTGGATTCATCAGAATACGCCTCGCAACTGGCTCAGTTCTCGATGGTCGAGCAGCAAGTTCAGACCAACGATCTGCTCTCAGCGCTTGCCTATTCGCTTGGCAGTGTAAACCTTGAAGAGCTTGCCAGCTGGGTCGGGATGGATGTGCGAACCGCCTCTGCCTTTCATTTCGACGGTTCACCAGAAACGCTGTATGCGCAGGCCGACCCCGGGGCGGACAGCGCCTTTATGGTGATCCGCAACGACTCGGACGAGGTCGTTGAACGCATCGCTGTTTCTACGACGGAATCCGAGTTTGTCTGGGCCGGAACCGATGACGATGCCGCCCCGTTACCGGCAGGAAATTATACCGCAACAATGGAAAGTTATGACGGCGATGAACTGCTGTCTGAACGCATCGCCTCAGCGTATAATCAGGTTCTGGAGGCGCAGGTCGGCACTGATGCAGTGTTGCTGACGCTCGCTGGCGGAGAGGTGGTGCCAGCAGGAATAGTCACTGCGGTGCGAACAGGAGCTTGATCTACGGTTAACGACAAGCGAAACCAAGGCAATGCCCGACTCGTTGACTGATTGGTGATCTCCCTGCCTCAAATACCGTCCCCACCGCGCGACCTTGTTGCTCAACTTGTCAGGCTCGGATTTGCCAGCGCTGGGGCACAGTTCGAAACTCTGTATGGTGGCAGGACAAACCGGGTGTGGAAGGTGCTGGGCGACGACAGTGATCAGGTATTGAAACTGTACCGCTCGGACCTGGAAAACCCATTGTTTCGCAACGATCCCGCATTGGAAGCCGCCTGTCTGCGGGCACTGGCTTCTTCTGGGGTTGTGCCGCGATTGCGGGCAACGGGACAACATGACAACGGATATTGGGTGTTCTACGACCACGCACAGGGCACCCCCTGGCGGTCTGACCCGGCCCCAGTGGCCCGGTTGCTGCACCGCCTGCATTCGCTCAACCTAAACATAGAGAACGCACCCACCGGTAAAAACGGTAGCGCAGATCTGGCCGAACATGGTCAAAGCATTCTGGCGATGTGCACATCGGATCGACGGGCTCAGCTGGAAAAGATGCAACCACAGCATCATATTTTGCGGTCGGATCACACTTGCCTGATTCACGGCGACCCGGTGGCGGGAAACATCCTCGTCGCATCCTCGGGGCTGACGCTGATTGACTGGCAATGCCCAGCCGTTGGTGATCCTTGCGAGGACCTTGCGCTGTTCCTGTCACCCGCCATGCAATATCTTTACAGAGGTGCGGTTTTGACCGTCGACGAGCAACAGTCCTTTCTTTCGGCCTATGACCGGCAGGAAACCGTAAACCGCTACCGGTCTTTGCGCCGCTGGTACGGGTGGAGGATGGCGGCCTACTGCCTATGGCGCACAGAACATGGGGCACCGGATTATGAACAAGGGCTCGAGCTGGAACTGGCCGCTTTGTGAGTGTCAGAGGTCGGCCAGTGCCATTAACGCATAGGCTGGCGGCATCAGCGCCCGCCGCCAGGACCCAAGTGGAAAACGCCGCGGGGGTCGGGCCATTGGCTCAGGCAATTCCGCATCCTGTCCAAGCACCATGCGACTAAGCGCCCGCCCACAATAGGTACCCATCGCGACGCCGTTTCCATGATAGGCCAGCCCAGCAAACATCCCATTCTGACCCGGAACGGACCCTGCGAACGGCGTCAGGTCCTGGGTAAGGCACACCATCCCTGACCACATATTGGTCACGTCCACATCGGCCCATGCCGGAAACATGGCCTTGAAATCACGCTGCACCTTTTGCCGGATCGCAGCCTCGGCCTTAGGTGATGAGCGCAGGCCACCGCGCATCCCAAACAGAAACCGTCGATCCGGCATAAGACGAAAATAGTGCAGGAGATTTCGTGTATCGTAAGACATCTGATCCGAGGTCCAGCCCTGCGCCGATACCTCAGCCTCGGTCAACGGGCGGGTCACCAGAACGGTTGATTGCGCTGGCATATAGCGCCCAGACAGCCATTCAGGCATGTTTTCACTGGAATATCCGTTGGTGCATATCAGTACATTCGACGCTTTGATCCGTCCTGACGCGGTTCGAACATCAAAGCTCGCGCTGGTTTTGGTGATGTCTCTGGCCATGGTTTTCTGAAAAAATCGGACCCCAACGGAAGCGGCCGCATTTGCAATGCCGAACAGGTATTTCCGGGGGTTCAGACCAAATCCGACCGGCACGCTATAGCCCCCGAAAAAATCCCCACCCAACCCGAGCCCGGGCAGGTCGGCTGCCTCATGCAAGCAGCCCCCGTCATCCGCAGAGCGTCGCAATTTCTCCATGGCGCGGGCGGTGTGGGCCAGGGCGGTCTCGCCCTTGGAATGAACGTCCGCTTCGATCTGATGCGCCTCAAGCAGGTCGGCGACAAGATTGACCGCATCCACTTCGGCCCGGGCAAAGCTTTCGGCCCCCTCGACCCCATATCGCCGAGCCATGCCACGATCGCTCAGCTTTGACCCACCTCGGCAGCAAAACCCACCATTGCGACCCGAGGCACCCCACCCCGGCGTCTCCGCCTCGAGAACTGCGACGGATAGGCCTGCCTGCCCCAGGAAAAGCGCGGCTGTAACACCTGTGAACCCGCCGCCGATGATGGCGACATCCACGCTCAGATCATCCTGCAACACCGGCCAGTCTGGTGCTGCGATAGTTTCATCCCACCAGCACCCTGATCGCGGTCCAGATCCATAGGTATACTCAGGGAACAGACGTTTCATTCCGCACGCACTGCCGCCATCTCATCCTGTTTTTGCCGGACCATCGCGCGCTTGGTGACCAAAGATGCTGCTATGACACCGACCGTCACGACCGCAATCATGATCGTGGATAGCGCATTGATTTCAGGGCTGACGCCCAGCCGCACAGCTGAGAAAATCTTGATCGGCAGAGTCGTGGCTGACGGGCCCGATGTGAATGATGCGATCACCAGATCATCCAGCGACAGCGTAAAAGCCAATAGCCAGCCTGAAATCACCGCCGGGGCGATGATCGGCAGGGTGACAAGACGGAAGGCTTGTGCGGGTGAGCACCCAAGATCCAACGCTGCCTCTTCCAGAGACTGATCAAACGTGACCAGACGTGAGGATACAACAACCGACACGAAGCACATTGAAAAGGTCGTATGTGCCAGCACGATGGTCAAAATACCCCGGTCCAGTCCAATTCCGATGAACAGCAGCAAAAGCGACAAGCCAGTGATCACTTCGGGCATCACAAGAGGCGCATAGATCATGCCTGAAAACAGAGTCCGGCCAAAGAACCGCCCACCGCGTACCAGCACATAAGCCGCCGCCGTACCCAGAATGGTGGCTAGGGTCGACGAGAATACTGCAACCCGCAAGGTGACCCAGGCAGCATCAAGAAACGCTTCGTTCTGGACCAACTCACCATACCATTTGGTCGAAAATCCAGCCCAAACCGTGACCAGTTTGCTTTCGTTAAAAGAGAAGATGATCAAAATGAGCATCGGGATATAGAGAAACGCGAAACCAAGCGTCAACGAGACGACGTTGAACCAGCTTAACCTGTTCATTGCTCAGCCTCCGTCTGTTTCTGCTGGTTGCGCTGGAACAGCACGATGGGAATCACAAGGATCAGCAACAGCACAACTGCCACGGCACCGGCCACCGGCCAGTCGCGGTTCGAGAAGAACTCCTCCCACAACACTTTGCCGATCATCAATGTCCCGGATCCCCCGAGCAATGATGGGATCACAAATTCGCCGATCACCGGAATCATCACCAGGAAACAACCCGCGATGATACCCGGGCGTGACAAGGGGATCGTTATCAGCCAGAAGGCCTGAATACGCGAACAGCCCAAATCCTCTGCGGCCTCGATCAGCGACTCGTCCATTCGTTCAAGCGCGGAATAGATCGGCAGAATCATGAAGGGCAGATAGGTATAGACGATACCGATATAGACAGCTGTGTTGGTGTTCAGAATGGTCAGCGGGGTCGAGATGATGCCCGCCCACAGCAGCAGTTGGTTCAGGTAACCTTCGTTGCTGAGAATACCCATCCAAGCATAGACCCGGATCAGGAACGACGTCCAGAACGGTAGAATTACCAACATCATCAACGTCGGGCGCCACTCAGCCGGTGCGCGGGCCATGCCATACGCGATAGGATACCCCACCAGCAAAGTCAGTATGGTTGAAATCAACGCTATTTTGACACTGGACAGGTAAGCTTTCCAATACAGGTCATCTTCGGTTAGCCAGACGAAATTCTCAAAATCCAGCTGGCTGAAGAAATCCCTGAGCCCGGCCCAGCCCTGAGATAGATCCAGTGTCGGCGTGTAAGGCGGGATGGCCAGCTCCGTGTCCGAAAGCGAGATTTTCAGAACGATGAAAAATGGCACCAGAAACAGCGCCAAAAGCCAGACATACGGGACGGCGATCAGAAGGGCGCGGCGCATCAATCCGCCAACAGAACCGCGGCGGTGGCTGTCCAGGACAGCCAGACCGGGTCTTCCCATGTAAAGGAACGACGCGAAATGCGACGGGTATTTGCCGTCTGCGCCTTGATAATCGTGCCGTTATTCAGTTCGACGTGATAAGTGGACAGATTGCCCAGATAGGCAATGTCAAGCACCTTGCCCTGCACTGCGTTGATTGCATCCGCTGGACGATCAACCGAGATCGTCACCTTCTCGGGGCGGATCGCCAGATGACAGAGCTGACCGTTCGAAAACTCTGTGGTCGAGGACGCAGTCAAAGGTGCCTGACCTTCAGCCCAGTCAATCTGATAGGTCTCATCGGCGCTTGCCGTGGCCCTGCCCTGGATGATGTTCACGTCGCCAATGAAATCGGCCACATAGACCGAACTGGGATTCTCATAAATCCGGTCGGGTGTCGCCACTTGTATCAGATTACCCTGATCCATTACCGCAACCCGGCTGGCCACGGTCATCGCCTCTTCCTGATCATGGGTCACGATCACAAAGGTGGTGCCGGTCTTTTCCTGAATATCCATCAGCTCGAATTGCGTATCCTGTCGCAGTTTCTTATCCAGCGCCCCCAAAGGTTCGTCCAGCAACAGCAGCTTTGGCGCTTTGGCCAGGGATCGCGCAAGCGCCACGCGCTGACGCTGACCACCCGAGATCTGGTGCGGTTTGCGACGGGCGAATTGTTCAAGCCGGGTCAGGCGCAACATCTCTTCGACACGATCCATAAGATCATGCTTTGGCATATTGTCCCGACGCAGACCAAAGGCGATGTTTTCCCAGATAGATAGATGCGGAAACAGGGCGTAGGATTGGAACATCATGTTCACAGCCCGTTTGTTCGGCGGAATGGGATCTATATCCTGCCCGCCCAGCAAAATATGCCCTTCGGTCGGTTTTTCAAACCCGGCCAACATTCGCATCATCGTGGTCTTGCCGCAGCCCGAGGGCCCTAGCAGAGCAAAGAATTCTTTCTCAAATATATCCAAGGACAGATTGTCGATGGCCGTGAACTCACCAAACCGTTTGGTGACATTCTGGAACTGGATCAGAGGTTTCGCCTGTGGGTCTTCCCACGGCACAAAAACAGTAGAGTTCAAAACGGCCCCCGTTCGGCAATCTGAAAAGAATGGCAGGGCGGTTGGTCCGCCCTGCTGAAACAAGCCGGATCAGGTGCCCGATTTGATCTTGGTCCACAAACGGGTCACGACCCGCTGTATCTTCGACGGGTAAGGCGTCGTGATATAGAGGTTTTGCATGGTCGCATCATCCGGATAGATGGCCGGATCACCGATCACGTCTTCCTCAAGAAATTCTTGCGAAGCCTTGTTGCCATTGGCGTAGTAAACATAGTTCGAGGCCGCAGCCATATTGTTGGCATCCAGAATGAAATTCAGGAATTTATGCGCACCCTCCGGGTTCGGAGCATCAGCCGGAATCGCCATCTGGTCGAACCACATCAACGACCCTTCAGCAAAGGGATGATACTCAATTTCAACACCATTATCGGCTTCGGCCGCACGATCGCGGGCCTGCAGGATATCACCCGACCACCCCACGGCGACACAGATGTCGCCATTGGCCAATGCGTTGATATATTCCGAGCTGTGGAACTTCTGAATGTGCGGTCGAACGCTGGTCAAAACCGCCTCGGCCTTGCCAATAACATCTTTGTCATGGCTGTCCGGGTCTTCACCCAAATATTGCAGAACCATCGGAATGATTTCTGCCGGAGCATCCAGGAAATGTACGCCGCAGGATGCAAGTTTCTCCATATTCTCGGGTTTCAGAACCAGATCCATGCTGTTCAGCGCAACATCCTCGCCCAACGCTTCTTGCACTTTTCCAACATTTACACCAAGCCCGGTTGTGCCCCACATGTAGTTGATAGAATAGGCGTTGTCCGGATCATACCCGGCAGTACGTTCCTGAATCACATCCCACAGATTGCCTGAATTCGACAGCTGTGCAGCGTCAAGCGCCTGAAAGGCTCCAGCCTGGATCTGACGCTGAAGGAAAGTACCCGAAGGCACCACCACGTCATAGCCTGATCCACCGGCCAGCATCTTGGTCTCCAATACCTCGTTGCTGTCAAAAACATCATAAATCAGAGTCAGACCGGTATCTTCCTCGAACTTTGTCAGAAGCTCTTCGTCGATATAGTCGGACCAGTTGTAAACACGCACCTCTTCAGCGAAGGCCGCCGAAGTCCCCAATGCGATGACCGCTGTCATGGTCAGCGTTTTGATTGTCATATTATTCTCCCTGCAAGTGTACGCGCTATTTTCCCGTTTTTTTGGATTTGATCAAGTTTTGCGTTTTCGCACGATCCGTCGTATGGTTTCACGAGGTCAGAAACCTGACAAGTCAACATAGCGGGAAACAGGGCAAACCACTTGGATTTGATCAAAAATAAGGCATCCAGCACTGACGGTGCGCGTGAAAAACGACCTGCGCATGAACAGGTCTATAATACCCTCAGATCACAAATCATGTACGGTGAATTGGTGCCGGGGCAACCCGTCACGATCCAGGGTCTCACTGATTCGCTGGGTGTTGGAATGACCCCTGTGCGGGAGGCGATCAGGCGCCTGATATCCGATGGTGCTCTGGTGTTTCAGGGCAACCGCCGAGTGAGTGTTCCTCTTCTGACCGACGGCGACGTCGAACAGATGATTTATTCAAGAATCAAAATAGAATCAGAGCTTTCGAGGCGTGCAACTGCGAATGTGACACCTCAGGACATTGATCATCTTGAGCAGATCGACCAACGTCTGGATCGCACTATCAGCGATGGAGACGTCAGCGGCTATCTGCGCCTCAACCACCGGTTTCACGAAACGCTTTACGGCCATGCAAACGCCCCGATTCTCAATGATCTGGCCGAGCGCCTGTGGCTTAGATTCGGGCCGTCTTTGCGCGTTGTATGTGGTAGATTCGGCACTCAGAGCCTGCCGGACCGCCACAAGGATATCATTTCGGCGTTGCGCAATCAGGACGCGGATATGGCAGCAAAAGCAACCGCACAAGATATCGAACAGGGCATGGAGCTGATGGCAGACGCCTTAGTCAACGCTTAGATCTGTCCGATTCGATTGACAGGAAAAAATTTGATCATATTGTAGCTGCCAATCGCTCTTGCAGGAGATTTTCCGATGTCGACCATCACAAACCATTTGCCCACGGCCCAGCTGCAGGCCTTGGACGCCGCCCACCACATGCACCCTTTTTCGGCCAATGGCGCCCTAGGGAAAGAAGGCGCGCGCGTGATCACCCGTGCGAAGGGCGTCTACCTTACGGACAGCGAGGGTGAAGAAATACTCGATGCAATGGCGGGCCTGTGGTGTGTCAATATCGGCTATGGTCGCGATGAACTGGCCGAGGTCGCAGCCCGCCAGATGCGCGAACTGCCGTATTACAATACCTTTTTCAAAACGACCCACGTCCCTGCCATCGCGCTGGCCGCGAAGATCGCGGAACTTGCGCCGGGCGATCTGAACCATGTGTTCTTTGCAGCCGGCGGGTCTGAGGCGAATGACACAAACATCCGTCTGGTTCGGACCTATTGGGCCGAAAAAGGCCAGCCCGACAAGAACATCATCATCAGCCGCCATAACGCCTATCATGGCTCTTCGGTCGGCTCGGCGTCGTTGGGCGGCATGGCAGGGATGCACGCGCAGGGTGGAATCCCGATCCCGAATATCCACCATATCAACCAGCCAAACTGGTGGGCCGAAGGTGGCAGCATGTCACCCGAAGAATTCGGCCTGGCCCGCGCGCGTGAGCTGGAAGAAGCAATCGAGGAGCTGGGCGAAAACCGCGTCGCGGCCTTTATCGCCGAACCCGTTCAGGGCGCAGGTGGCGTGATCGTTGCACCGGATACCTACTGGCCTGAAATTCAGCGCATCTGTGACAAATACGATATCCTGTTGATCGCGGATGAGGTCATCTGCGGCTTTGGCCGCACCGGCAATTGGTTCGGGTCACAAACCGTCGGCATTCGCCCCGATATCATGACCATCGCCAAAGGCCTCAGCTCGGGCTATGCGCCGATTGGCGGATCCATCGTAAGCGATGAAATCGCCGAGGTCATTGGTGGCACCGAGTTCAATCACGGCTACACCTATTCCGGCCATCCGGTCGCCGCCGCCGTGGCACTGGAAAACCTGCGCATCCTCGAAGAAGAAAAGATCGTCGAGCATGTCCGCGATGTGGCCGCGCCGTATCTGAAGGAAAAATGGGAGGCGCTGGCCGATCACCCGCTTGTGGGCGAGGCCAAGATCGTCGGCATGATGGCCTCGATTGCGTTGACCCCGGACAAGGCCAGCCGCGCCAAATTCGCCTCCGATCCGGGTACAGTCGGCTATATCTGCCGCGACCGCTGCTTTGCGAATAACCTGATCATGCGCCATGTGGGCGATCGGATGATCATCTCTCCTCCGCTGGTTCTGACACCCGCGGAAATTGATGAGATGCTCGTACGCATCCACAAATCTCTGGACGAGGCACAGGCCGAGATCATCGCACAGGGCCTGATGAAAGCGGCCTCCTGACCCGCGCAGCTTCATCTGGCTGAAAATACCTCGGGGGAGGCGCCGTCAGGCGACGGGGGCAGAGCCCCCTCCCCTACCTCAACCGCTCTAACAGCGGCGCGGACGCATAGCCGTCCGGCAAAAGCCCCTGTGCCAGTTGATAGGCCCGAACCGCCTCGGTGGTGTTCGGACCGGTGCGCCCGTCGATCCCCTGCGTATCGAACCCGGCTTCGGTCAGCCGGAGCTGCAATTCCTTCTTCTCAGCAAAGCTCAACGCCCGATCACCCCGAGGCCACTCGGCCTGAAACGCCGCGCGGCCCGCCAGACGGTCGGACAAATGTCCAATGCCGATCACATAGGCATCTGCACCGTTGTATTGCTCGATCACGCGGAAATTTTCGAAGACCATCAATGCAACGCCTTCACCACCCGCTGGCAACAAGATCGCTGCCTGACCATGATCCGCAAGCGGCTGTCCATCCCACGCAACCACGCCCAGCGCCGCCCAGTCTGACGGCAGCAGCGTGTAATCGCGTCTCGCGGCCGCAAAATCGAACCCGGCGGGCAGGCGCACTTCAACACCCCATGGCTGTCCCTTGGTCCACCCATGACGCGCCAGATAGGCCGCTGTCGAGGCCAGCGCGTCGGTCGGGTCATCCGCCCATATATCCCGCCGCCCATCACCGTCGAAATCCACGGCGTGATCCAAAAACGAGGTCGGTATGAACTGCGTATGCCCCATTGCTCCGGCCCAGCTTCCGATCATCGTTGCGGGGCTGACATCGCCTACCTGAATGATCCGCAAGGCGGCAATCAGTTGCGTTTCAAAGAACTCAGCCCGTCGGGCATCAAAGGCCAGCGTCGCAAGCGAACGGATCGTCTGATCCGACCCCCGAAATGTGCCGAAAGATGTCTCAAGCCCCCAAATCGCGGCCACGACCTCTTTTTCGACGCCATACTGCGCCTCAATCCGGGTCAGCACCGCGGCATGGCGTTCCAACCCCGCGCGACCGTCCGCGACGCGCCGATCAGAAACGGCCGCATCCAGATAGTCCCAGATGGGCTTGGTAAACTCAGCCTGATTACGATCGCGCTTGATGATGTCCTTGTCATAGGCCAGCCCCGCAAGCGCGCGGTCCAAAGTCCCGGGCAGGATGCCCTGCGCCTGTGCCCTCGCCCGAAAATCACCAAGCCACGCCTGAAACCGGGCGCTTCTTTCCTCTGACACGCGATACATTTCCTCCGATGGTCGGACGACCGGTCGGATTGAGACTGTAAGATCAGCCGACGCCAATTGTATCGGCTGTGGCCCTTCCGGGCTTTTGATGGACTCCGCCTGTACGATGGATGCCCATAATGCTGCGGTCATAACGCCGCTTACGCATCTACGCATTCCGAATTTCCTGATAACTGCTCAACCACAGGATAGCGCAAAAATGGCAAATCTCAAAGCGCTCAGCTTTCCGAGTCGCGGTCTCTCGCCTCTCGCTCGGACCGCAGCCGGTTCAGAGCTTCGCGCAGCAGGGGGACCCGATTGGGCCGGAACGAGGCCCCGGTAATCTGCATCTCTTGCATGCGATCCAACCGAAACACGCGGAAATCCTGCCGCAACAGACACCAGCTGATCAGCACGCTGGCGCGGTCCATGTAAACGATGCTCAACGGATTTACGCGGCGATGGGTCTCATCGCCTTTGGCATCCCAATAGGAAAATTCGATCGTCTGTTCGTCCCAGGTGGCCCGCCGCAGTTCAGCGACATCCACCGTTGGTTTCGCCGGCCGGTCAAACCGTGTGGCGGTCAGCACCGCATGGCTGAGGCGCTGAGACTGGCGCGGTGGCAAACGACCCTGCAGCTTGCGTAGGACTTCGCTGGCAGCCTCTGAGAGGCCGGGATCACCAATGGATTGTACCTCGCGCAGGCCAAGCACCAGGGCCTCAAGCTCATCATCGGTGAAGCCAAGCGGTGGCAGGGTGGCGTCCTCGATCAGGGTGAACCCGAACCCCGCCTCTCCGTCGATCACGGCGCCGAGGCTACGCAATGAATCGATGTCTCTGTGAATCGTGCGCGGCGAAACGCCCAGATCCTGAGCCAGCTCAATCGACGTTCTTGGCGACGGGCCAGAGCGCAAGGATTGCATTAATTGGAACAAACGGGCGGTGCGGGTCATAATGCAGGTTACTTTATCTCTAATGACAAAAACTGTCATTAGGCCGGCGTACCCATCACATATCCCCATGATGGAGCCTAAGATGCTGACCCTTTTGACCTACCCCTCTGCCTTTGGCCTGTTCAGCGCCAGCCCGTTTTGCGTGAAAACCGCACTAATGCTGCAAACATCGGGCCAACGCTGGCAGCGATCTGACCTTCTTGACCCGCGCAAGATGCCGCATCAAAAGCTGCCGGTTCTGCGCACGCCCCAGCGTCTGATCCCCGACAGCGACCTGATCCGCGACTGGCTTGAGACACAAGGCACCGATTTTGATCACGGGCTGGGCGATCTGCAAAAAGCCCAATCTCGTGCTCTGATCCGCCTGGCTGAGGAACATTTGTATTTTCAGATCGTTCAGGACCGTTGGGCCAATGACGAAGTCTGGCCGATTCTGTATAAGACCTTTTTCACTGGCATCCCCGCCCTGATCCGCAAACCAGTTGCCAATTCTATCCGCAAGAACGTTGTTAAAGGATTGGGGTTTCAGGGCGTCTCTCGATTCTCAGATGCGGAACGTCAGGATAGGCTGGAACGCGATCTTGAGGCGATCTCGGCCTATCTGTGGCAGTCGACTTATCTGATGGGAGAAACCCCGACCTCAGTGGATATGAGCGTGGCCCCGATGCTTGCCGCGATGCGCGCGACGCCGGCCAATACACCGCTGACCCAGCGGATCAAACAGGATAAGCTGTTGAGCGACTACATAGACCGGATGGAGCAGGCGATACCGCTGTCATGACACAATTTGACGATCCCGCAGTGGCAGCGGCCTATCAAGCCCTGCCCGAAGGCACACGTGTCGGGGCGCTTGCACTGCGTCAGTTGATCCTGGAAACCGCCACTTCGTTGCCCCGCGCGCAGCCGTTGCAAGAGGCATTGCGCTGGGGGCAGCCCGCCTATCTGGCGCCCAAGGGATCCACGATCCGATTGGGCGGGCACAAAGCAGCCCGCTTTGCCCTGTTCGTGCATTGTCAAAGCCGGTTGATGGGCGATTTCACCTCGGCCTTTCCGGGCGAAGATCGGATAGACGGCAACCGCGCTGTTCTGTTTGATGACCCGGGTCAGATCGACGCCACCCGCCATGGCTGGCTGATCGCCCGCGCGTTGACCTATCACCTTCCCGGAAAAGGCTAACTTACATTCGCCTTGTTCCCGAGATGCGAAATCACTTCTGACGGCGTTTGCGTTCCACCTTGCGTTTGATCTTGTCCTTCTTGCGCTTGGTGCTGACCGCCTTGCGTCGCGTTGGGCGCTTGGATGCTCCTCCGCGCCCCGTCGGCAGGGCCTGATCGTCGATCGACAACAGCTCCAACTCCAGCCCGCCCGTCACAGGTGTCGCCTCGGTCAGACGCACGGTGACGCGTTGGCCGATGGCTATGATCAGCCCGGTGTCCGACCCCATCAGGGTTCCGGCCTCGCGGTCGAAATGGAAGAACTCGCGCCCCAAGGATCGCACCGGTACCAGACCGTCCGCGCCGGTCTCGTCCATTTTCACGAAAGCCCCAAACCGGGCGATACCACTGATCCGACCCGAGAACTCAGTCCCAACGCGCTCGCTCAGATAAGCCGCCAGATACCGGTCGGTCGTATCTCGTTCCGCCATCATCGAGCGGCGTTCGGTATCCGAGATATGAGTGGCAGTTTCGTCCAGCCGGGCGATCTCATCCTCGGTCAGCCCATCGGTACCCCAGCCATGGGCCGAGATCAGCGCGCGGTGCACGATCAGGTCGGCATAGCGCCGGATGGGCGAGGTGAAATGCGCGTAATTCCGCAGCGCCAGCCCGAAATGGCCGAAATTTTCAGCGTTGTAATAGGCCTGCGCCATCGACCGCAGGGTGGTCAGATTGATCAACTCTGCATCCTCGGTGCCCGCAGCCGCATTCAGCAGTGCGTTCAGGTGGCGGGTCTGCAACACCTGCCCCTTGGCCAAATTCAACCCCGCCGCCTGAGCCGTTTCCCGCAGGCTTTCCAGCTTCTCGGGTGCTGGTTCTTCGTGGACACGGAACAGCAGCGGGCGGCGCTTGGCGATCAGGGTTTCAGCCGCAGCGACATTGGCGAGGATCATGAACTCTTCGATCAGCTTATGCGCGTCCAGACGGTCGCGGAAAGCCACGCTTTGAACGTCGCCCGTATCGCTCAGGATAATCTTGCGTTCCGGCAGGTCCAGTTCCAGCGGTTGCCGCACACCCCGCGCCTTTTTCAGTGCAGCATAAGCAGCATAGAGCGGCTTCAATACGGTCTCTAACAGAGGCCCGGTGCGGTCATTGGGGGCACCATCGATGGCCTCCTGCACCTCGGCATAATGCAGCGAGGCGGCGGAGCGCATAAGCCCCCGCACGAACCGGTGGCCGATCTTGTTGCCCTCGGCGTCGATCTGCATCCGCACGGCGATACACGCGCGCGGGACGCCTTCGTGCAACGAACACAAATCACCGGACAGCCGATCCGGCAGCATCGGCACCACGCGGTCGGGGAAATAGCTGGAGTTGCCCCGCTTGCGCGCCTCGCGGTCCAGCGCCGTACCGGGCTGCACATAGGCGGCGACGTCAGCAATGGCGACCCAAATAACATGCCCCCCGGGGTTCTTAGGATCATCGTCAGCATGGGCGAAACAGGCGTCATCATGATCCCGCGCGTCTGAGGGGTCGATGGTCAGCAGCGGCATATCGCGCAGGTCTTCGCGCCCTTTCAGGCCAGCGGGTTTGGCCTTGTCGGCCTCTGCAATCACTGTGTCGGGAAAGTCATCGGGAATGCCATGCTGATGAATGGCGATCAGCGACACGGCCTTGGGGGCCGACGGGTCGCCCAGCCGTTCGACAATGCGGGCACGTGGCAGGCCCATGCGGGTCTTGGGTCCGGCCTGTTCTGCCTCGACCAGCTCACCGTCTTTTGCACCCAGTACGGCACCTTCATTGACCAACCACTCGTTCTGCCCGGCCTTGTCGATGGGCACGATCCGTCCGCCCTCGGTCCCTTTGCGGAAGATACCGACGATCTTGCGCGGGTTGGTTCCGATCCGGCGGATCAGGCGGGCCTCGTAATTATGGTCTTCCTCATGCACCACGGTCAGACGGGCCAGAATGCGGTCGCCTTCACCCAGCGCCGGGTCACTGGCGCGAGTGATCATCAGAACAACCGGCTCGACCCCTTCGCCATGCCATTCCAGCGGGCGCGCGAACAGATCACCATCGGCATTCGGCGCCTTCACCTGCAACACGCTGACAGGCGGCAAACGATCCGGGTCACGATAGCTGCGATTGCGCTTTTCAAGATGCCCTTCGGCCTCAAGTTCCTTGAGGATCCGTTTCAGGTCGATCCGATCCGCGCCCTTGATGCCAAAGGCTTTAGCAATGTCGCGTTTCGAGGTCAGGGTGGGGTTCGCTGAGATCCAATCGAGGACCTCTTGCTTGGTAGGGATGCGAGTCATGATTTCGGCCTATCACGGAGATGCGGCGGCGTCATGACCAAAAAGGGTCAGGCTTGCAGATCAGCAACCGTGTCGACATCGCGCAGCTGATCCAGCATCTCCACCCGGCATCCGGGGATCGAGGCCAGCGTGTCGGCCAGCGCATGTTCCGTCGACCAGCGCACGTTTTGAAACAGGCTGTGTGGCAGGGCACCAATGCGTTGCGCCCCGACCAGCCAATATCCGCCATCCGGGGCCGGACCAAACACCATCTGGTTGCGCCCCAATGCCCGGAACGCGCGCGCGATATGCCCCCGTGTAACCCCTGGGATATCCGCACCGATCAGACAGACTGGCCCTGTTGGCATTTCCCGCAGCATCCGCCCCATACGATCGCCTAGATCCCCACGCCCCTGTGGCGCACGTGGCAGATCAGCGGGCCAGATGCGGCTGGTCAGCCCTTCGCGGTCCGGCGAGACCGCCAGCACGATCTGCCAGCGCGGATCGCGCAGGCGCCGGATCAAAGAGCGGGTCTGATGGCGAAACCACCACGCCGCACCGACCATACCGATATCGCGCCCCAACCGGGTTTTGACACGGCCCGGGCGCGGTTCTTTCGCCATGATCACCAGGGTGCGCTGCATGAATCAGGAAAAATAGTCGGTCAGGATACGGGTATAGACCGCCTTGAGCTGTTCAATCTGCGCCACCTCAACGCATTCATCCACCTGATGCATGGTTTTGCCGACCAAACCAAATTCGACAACCGGACAATGATCCTTGACGAAACGCGCGTCCGAAGTACCCCCGGTTGTTGACATCTCGGGCGTGACCCCGGTTTCAGCCGCAACCGCTTTGGCCACCAATTCCGACAGAGGGCCAGGAGGGGTCAGAAAGCTTTCGCCCGATATCTTGATCCGCACATCAACATCAACGCCAAACGCGGCGGCTACATCGCGCGCCTGCGCTTGCAGCCAATCGCTGAGGCTGGCGCCGGAATGCAGGTCGTTGAACCGGATGTTCACCGCCCCGCTGCACTGTGCCGGGATGACATTTGTGGCGGAATTACCCGTGTCGATCGCCACAACCGCCAGCGTCGAGGCGTCAAAATGATCAGATCCCCGGTCCAACTCGTGACTGGCCAGCCTGTCCATCAGCCGGGCCATGGCGGGCAGTGGGTTCTTTGCCCGGTGCGGATAGGCCGAATGGCCCTGCACACCTGTTACGGTAAACCAGGCGGTCATCGAGCCGCGACGGCCAATCTTCATCATTTCACCCATCCTGTTCGGGCAGGTGGGTTCACCGACCAGGCAGACGCTCATCCGCTCGCCGCATTGATCCATATGGTCAAGCAGGGCGGTGGTGCCATGCAGCGCATCAGCCTCTTCGTCACCCGTGATCGTCAGGATGATCGCCCCGTCGGGCGGCGTGTCGCGTACAAAATCCACTGCCGCCGCTGCAAAGGCCGCCACACCCGATTTCATGTCAGTGGTCCCGCGTCCATACATGAACCCTTCCCGGATTTCTGCCCCGAAAGGCGGTGTGGTCCAAGCGGCCTCGTCGCCCACCGGAACAACATCGGTGTGACCGTTGAAACCAAAGCTTCGGGCGTGACCTTTTGCACCCCATCGCGCAAACAGATTGCTGATGCCGGCGCGATCAACACGGGTACAATCAAACCCCGCCTGCGACAGGACATCCTGCAGCAGGACAAGGGCACCGCCTTCTTCAGGTGTGACCGATGGGCAACGGATCAGGTCGGCCGTCAACGCAATCGGATCTGTCATGGTGGGCCCTTTCCATAAAATTTCTTTCAGGTTCGCGCACAGATTCAACGAATTGGCCCGATTGCCAACCCCAACAGGCCAGAAACCGCGGGCTTTTTCCACCTTGTATCGAACTGACACCCCCGGAAAACATGGGGCCTTACGCTGCGATTGCCTTGTCTGCCGGTTCGAATATGCGCTAGAGGGCCGCGAAACAGGTGATTTTACGATGACACGTGCTCTTTTCGCATTGATCTGCCTGACTTTCGCCGTTCTCGGCCAGCAAAGCCAGGCCCAGACGCTGACGGTTTCGACCGTGACACGGCCTCCGTTTTCTTTTGTCGAAGATGGAGCCCAAACCGGATTCTCGATGGACCTGCTTGAGGCGTTGGCTGAATCCCTGAATTGGGACTATTCCATCCAACGTTCCGACGCCTTTGGCGACATGCTGGGCGCAGTGCAGAACAGATCCGCAGATCTGGCCATCGCCAATATCTCGATCACTGCCTCGCGAGAAACGCAGATGGACTTCAGCCAGCCGATTTTCGAGGCTGGTTTGCAGATCATGGTGCCATCGGACGCGGTGCGCCGCCCGTCACTGCTACATGCGTTACTGTCGCGCGAATTGTTCATTGCTATCGGGCTCGCCTTTGCCATCCTTCTTGGCGGCGGCATGCTGATGTGGGTGTTCGAGCGCCGCTCGCAGCCCTATTTCGACCGCAAGCTTGACGAGGCCTGGTTCCCCTCATTCTGGTGGGCCTTGAACCTGGTGGTCAATGGCGGGTTTGAGGAACGAATGCCGCGCACGCCATTTGGTCGAATTCTGGGTGTAGTGCTGGTTGTATCTTCGCTGTTTATCGTCTCGGTCTTCACTGCGCGGATCACCTCGGTCATGACAGTGGATGCAATCAGTGGCAGCGTGAATTCGATAAATGACCTTTACGGCAAAGAGGTCGGAACAATCACGAATTCAACCGCTGCGAACTTCCTGAACCGCCGCGAGATCGAGTTTACCAACTATGATGGGCTCGACCCCATGCTTGAAGCTTTTCGCAACGAGGAACTGGACGCCATCGTGTTCGATGCGCCGATCCTGTCCTATTTCGCCGCCCATGAAGGACGCCGGATCGCCTCGATGACAGGCGGTATATTCCTGCGCGAGAATTACGGCATTGCCTTCCCTACCGGGTCCCCGCTGGTCGAAGACGTCAACCAGGCGCTGCTGGCGCTGCGCGAAGACGGCACCTATGACGAGATTTATCGCAAGTGGTTTGGGGCGCGGAACTAAGCCGTCTCTTCATCCCCGAAAAACGGGGTCATCTGCGCCACGATCACTGCATTTTCATCCAGTGCGCGCTGCATTAGGGCCCGTTCATCCGGGTCGATCTCGTGACCTTGCGCCTCACGTTCGGCCAAAGTGCCATAGCCTGTGACATCCAAAGGCGCGGTATCTGCCTGTTTCAGGATCGCCACCGTTTCGCGCACGGCCTCGGCCTCGTCGACGCCACTGGCAAAACACATCAATGCCGCCCCGGTTGCGCCGTCGGGCAGGCCATCTCCATCCTTGCGACCGATCTGCACAAGAAGGGTATAGACCTGCTGACGCGAAGGTTTCTTTTGCTTTTCCATGCAAGGGGCCATAGCCGCGTGCCTGCCTGCGGTCAAGCAGCCGGGGAATTGCAGTGGATCGCCTGTGCCGCCATAGTGCCCGCAGTAACCTGACACCGATCACAAAAGGACGTTGCCATGACTTATCCGGATTTCATCACAGGATTCCCAAGCCTCGACGTGCCCTTCCCCGAAGATGTGGTGCAAACGGCCGTGATCAGATCAGACGCGGGGCTGGTGGCGTTTTTTACCTTTCTTCAGGATTTCGAACTGCCCCTTCATTCCCATCTGGCACAATGGGGAACTGTGGTCGAAGGTGAGATTGAGCTGACCATTGGCGATGAAACCAGGAGCTATGGCCCCGGTGACAGCTATTCGATCCCCGCAGGAGTGGAGCATGGCGGCAAGATCAAAGCCGGGTCGCGCGTCATTGATGTGTTCGAAGAACCGGACCGCTATCCGGTCAAAGGGTAAGCGATAACAAAAAAGGGCGGCAGCGGATCGCGCTGCAGCCCCCTTGTTTGATCCGCGCCCAGTATTAGTCGCGCAGCAGCTCGTTGATCCCGGTTTTCGAGCGGGTCTTTTCATCCACCCGTTTCACGATCACGGCGCAGTAGAGGTTGATGTTGTTCTTGGACGGCATCGAGCCCGCAACAACCACCGAATAGGGCGGAACTTCACCATAGGTGACCTCGCCGGTTTCGCGATCGACGATCTTGGTCGATTTGCCGATGAACACGCCCATGCCCAGAACCGAGCCTTCGCGCACGATGCAGCCTTCGACCACTTCGGACCGGGCGCCGATAAAGCAGTTGTCTTCGATGATGGTCGGACCCGCCTGCATCGGTTCCAGAACGCCGCCGATCCCAACACCGCCCGACAGATGGACGTTCTTGCCGATCTGCGCGCATGAACCGACGGTGGCCCAAGTATCAACCATTGTGCCCTCGTCCACATAGGCACCCAGGTTCACAAATGACGGCATCAGAACCACGCCGGGCGCAATAAAGGCGGATTTGCGAACGACGCAATTCGGCACCGCGCGAAAGCCAGCGGCCCGCCATTGGTTTTCACCCCAACCCGCGAACTTGCTGTCCACCTTGTCCCACCAGCCGCCGTCCTGAGCGCCGCCGGTCTGGATTTCCATATCCTTGATGCGAAAGCCCAGCAGAACCGCTTTTTTCGCCCACTGGTTCACATGCCAGTCGCCGCTGTTCTGCTTTTCCGCCACCCGCAGCGACCCGCTGTCCAGCGCGTTCAGCGTATCTTCGATCGCTTCGCGAGTCTCGCCGGTGGTGGCGGGGGTGATGGCATCTCGCGCCTCCCAGGCGGCTTCGATGGCGGCTTCCAGTTGCGCGTTGGACATTTGGCGGCTCCCTGCAGATTCTGTTCACGCTTGTGTTGCCTATACGCAAGCGACGGACTGGCTGCAATGCGACGCTGAGCGCACGCTTTGCGGCTGTTTGTTGCGGTTTCAGCCGTTCAGAGGGTCCGGTGAGATATTTCCGCCGCAGATCAGCACCGCCACCCGCTCGCCCGGCTCTGGCGTGTAAGCCCCCGAAAGCAGCGCAGCCAAGGCGGTTGCGCCTGCCGGTTCCACCAGAATCCGATGCGCCCGCCACAGGGCCTTCTGCGCCTTCGCGATGGCCTCATCACTGACCAGAACTGATTGCACGCCCTGTGCCAGATCGAAACAAATCGAGCCGATCCGCCGCGCGCCCAGCGCATTTGCCGCAATGCCCGAGACGGATACATCCACCGGTTCTCCCGCCTGCAGGGCTGCATTCAGCGCGCAGGAGGTTTCTGGCTCAACCGCCACGACCTTGCGCGTGCCTTGCAGCCAGGCCAGCGCCCCGGCGATCAGGCCGCCACCGCCCACCGCGATCAATACGGTATCGGCCTGCAGGCCCTGCGCCTCCCACTCGGCAAAGCAAGTGCCCTGTCCAGCAACGGTTGCAGGCGCGTCATAGGCATGGATCTGCATCGCGCCCGTGGCCTCCTCATGCGCCCGCGCGGCTGTCAAGGCGTTGGCATATTCACCCGGCATCACGCTCAAATCCGCGCCGGTCTGTTCGATCAGCGCGATCTTGGATGGCCCCGCCAGTTCGGGCACGAAAATCTTGGCCGGATAGCCCAGCGCCTGCGCGGCAAAGGCGGCCGCTGCGCCGTGATTGCCGCCCGATGCGGCCACAACACCAGCCTCAGGCACATCCGTGCTGATCAGAGTGTTAAACGCCCCGCGCGCCTTGAAACTGCCGGTGTGCTGCATATGCTCCAGCTTCATTTCCACCGAATAACCCAGACCCAAGGCACGGCTTTCCATGACTGGCGTCACTTGTGCATAGCCGGTTATGCGGTGCTGTGCCGCCAGTATTTCGCTCTTCCAATTCATTCTCATCTTTCCGTGACTGGCACTCTGCGCCCGAACCCTATAGCTGTTTGGAAAACACGCAAGCAGGGATCGTTACCCCATGAGAGAAGACCGCCTCAGCCCGTTTCGCGACGCGCAGACCGACCGTTCGACCGCAAGCGAGGTACCCGACACCCCGCAAACCCGCTCACCCGCCTATCGCCTTGCCTTTGCCGATGAGGATTTCCTGTGCCGGGATGAGCTGCGCCCGGTGCGCTTGCAGCTGGAACTGCTCAAGCCCGAGATGATCATGACCGAGCGTGAGATCACCTCGACCATCGTCATGTTCGGCGGCGCGCGTATCCCTGAGCCGTCACAGAAACACACCGCGCGGACGGAAACGCTGGCCGGGCTGTCGGAATATTACGACGAAGCGCGCGAGTTTGCCCGGTTGATGACCGAGAAATCGAACGAAACCGGCGGGCGCGAGAATGTAATCGTCACCGGCGGTGGCCCCGGCGTGATGGAGGCTGGTAACCGCGGCGCACAGGATGCGAACGGCTGTTCCATCGGTCTCAACATTGTGCTGCCGCATGAACAGGCACCGAACCTGTACGTTACGCCCGAGCTCAGCTTTAACTTCCACTATTTCGCCATCCGCAAGATGCATTTCCTGATGCGCGCCCGCGCCATCACCATCTTCCCCGGCGGCTTTGGCACCATGGATGAGCTGTTCGAGTCCCTGACCCTGATTCAAACCGGCCGTATGGAGCGCGTGCCTTTCCTGCTATTCGGTCGCGCGTTCTGGGAAAAGGTCATCAACTGGGAGGCGCTGGCCGACGCCGGCACCATCTCGGACGAGGATCTGGACCTGTTCCGGTTCGTCGATACCGCGCAAGAGGCGGTCGACATAATCGAGAAATGGGAACCCACCCCGCCCCGTGACGAAATACCGGGGCGCTAAACGATGGGGCGCAAGACCGGCGAGATGCTGCATCTGCGGGGCAACGCACTGACCAAGGGCGAGCCCGTGGCCCTGCCCCTGACCCAAAGCAGTATGTTCCACCTGCCCGGCGCGCCGGACGGGCATGATTTCTACGGTCGCGTCAACAACCCAACCTGGGAACATCTGGAACAGGTTCTCGCCCATCTTGAAGACGCCCCCTGCCTGGCTTTCCCGTCGGGCATGGCGGCGATTTCGGCCGCGTTGTTTGCCACGGTCAAAGCCGGGTCGCGCATCCTAATCCCGTCGGATGGCTATTACGTCACCCGCGTGCTGGCCGACCGATTTCTGTCTGGTCTGGGTGTCATAGTGACAGAACGCCCGACAACCGCCTTTTCCGAAGGTGGGTTCGACGGCTTCGATGTGGTCTTTGTCGAAAGCCCCTCGAACCCTGGCCTGGATATGATGGACCTGCCAGCCATCGCGTCGTCCGTGCGCGCGGCAGGCGGCATCACCATTGCCGACAACACAACCCTGACGCCACTGGGCCAACGCCCGTTGGATATGGGCCTAGACATCGTCGTATCCTCGGACACCAAGGCCATGGGCGGGCATTCCGATCTGCTGATGGGACATGTGGCCAGCCGGAACGCAGATATCATGGAGCGGGTCGAGGAATGGCGGCGTGTCTCTGGCGCGATCCCCGGTCCGCACGAGGCCTGGTTGCTGCATCGCGGGTTGGAAACGTTGGATGTTCGGTTCGACCGGATGTGCAGCTCGGCCCAGGTGTTGGCGGAACGGTTGGCAGCGCATCCAGCTGTAAAATACATCCGCTATCCCGGCCTGCCGGGCGACCCGTCCTACACCTTGGCACAGGCTCAGACCACGCGGTTCGGATTCCTTCTTTCGATCACGTTGGAAACCCAGGCCAAGGCCGAAACCTTCATCAACACCTGTCCAATGCTGCGCCCTGCGACGTCTTTTGGCGGCGTTCATAGCTCGGCCGAGCGCCGCGCCCGTTGGGGCGACGACGTTGACCCCGCTTTTGTCCGTCTGTCCGTGGGATGCGAGCCGGTGGTTGAGCTTTGGCAGGCAATCGATGCCAGCCTGAACGCACTGTAATTACTTTTTGGGCGTGCGCAGCTCGGTGAACACGTAGATCGGCAGCACTACGCTGGCGATCAGCGCGCCCAGCCAGACCAGCAGTGTCGCAGCCAGCAGGTTGGAAATTCCGCCAACCGTCAGCCCATTGGTCACCAGATCGGTCACAAGCAGGCCGACAAAGGTCACGATCAACGCGATCCCGCCTTTCAACGAAGGCGCCCTTTTCTCACCCAACTTCAGGATTAGCGGCTCGGCCACCACCTGCACCAGCGTGAATACGATCACCACAACGATGAATGAAATCGGCTTGATTGCAAAACCGGTCAGTAGCAAAGCGGCCAACATTAACCCAATGGCATTGCCCGCCAGCAAGGCCAGAACCGATTTAAGTCTGCGCGTCATCGGCTAATCTCCGTCAATGAATAATATGAAACAGCCTGATAGTATCAGAGATTACGAAACTTGCGAACCAATTTAGCCACCGGTTCTTTTTGACCTGTTGAAATCACGTGATAAAATACCTTCATCATGATCAGCCCTTCCCCCATCCATGAGAGGTGAGATGAGCGACGATCCCTATGCCGCACTTGGCGTGGCCAAAGATGCCAGCGACGCTGAAATCAAAAAAGCGTATCGGCGCATTGCCAAGGAATGCCACCCGGACTTGAAACCCGGGGACGCCGAGGCCGAAGCCAAGTTCAAGGCCGCCGCCGCGGCCTATGATCTGTTGAAAGATCCTGAGACGCGCAAACGCTATGACAATGGTGAGATTGATGCCTCGGGACAGGAACGCCCGCAACAGCAATACTATCGCGATTACGCCGAAGCCGCCGGCAACCCCTATCGCGGGCAGGCGACGGACCCCGACGACATGTCGGATATCTTTGCCGAATTCATGCGGGGTCGCGGCGGATTTGGTGGGCAAGGCGGCCGCGAGTTTCACGCGCCCGGCCACAATCTGAACTTCACGCTTCAGATCAGCTTTCTGGATGCGGTGTTTGGCGCCAGCCAGAAACTGACCCTGCCGGATGGGGACCGGATCGAGGTCAAGATACCCGCAGGGATCACAAGCGGTCAGACCATTCGCCTGCGGGGCAAGGGTGCCGCTGGCTATGGTGAGGGGCCGCGCGGCGATGCGCTGGTGACAGTATCAGTCGCGGATCATCCGGTATTCGACCGTCAGGGAAATGACATTCACATCACGCTGCCCATCACGATTGATGAGGCGGTGCTGGGCGGCAAAGTGGCGGCGCCCACGATCGATGGGGGTGTAAACGTGACCGTCCCGGCGGGAACCAGCAGCGGCAGAACCCTGCGCTTGCGGGGTAAGGGCGTGAAGAAGCGCGGCTCGGCCGAACGGGGCGACCAGTTGATCGAGCTGACCATTTCAATGCCCGATCAAATCGATGATGAGTTGAGGCAATTTATGGATTCATGGCGAGAAACCCACCGCTATGACCCACGCAAAGGAATGCCGTCATGACCCGCACCCTGACCGAAGAGGAACTGATCACCGCCGTAGCCCGGCTGACTTCGACCCGATTGACAGAATATCTGGCCGCCGAAATCGTGATCCCCGAACAAACAGATCGCGGATTGGTCTATCACAGCCTCGACGTTGCCCGGCTGGAGTTGGCCTGCGAGTTGCACGACCAATACGAAATGGAGGCAGACGCAGTGTCGATGATGATTTCCCTGATCGACCAGATGCATGGGTTGCGCGCAGAACTTCGAGAGGTCCTGAACGCCGTCGCAGCGCAGCCAGATCCGGTTCGTCAGCAACTGATCAAAGTGATCGGCACCGCGAGATTTGGGTGAGAGAGGCCTAATTGTCGACCAGATATTCTTCGGGAACGAAGAATGTGTAATCTCGGTCGGCAACCGCCTCGTGGCAATCGTGGCAATACGCAACTGCGTTGGCGCGATCCCCCATCGTGTCCCCAAACAATGACCCATCCGGCATGACCATGATATAACGCCAATCAGCCGTAGCAGGGTTGGCGCCCTCGGCCAGTTTCTGCATGACGAACATCGCGCCGGGATGGCTTTTCCCCTCATCCGTAACGGTCACGCTGTCCTTGGCCAGCACAGACCCCACCGGAAGCTTTTCGCCTTCCGTCAAGGTTGCATAATTATACGCCATCCGGTTTGCATAGCTGTTCACAAATCGCCGACCATGGGTTTCAGATATATAGGGCGCATCGTTGTACAGCGGCCAGTTTTGGTAATTCAGAAGCAGATCCAACTGCGCTGCGGCATAGCCGCGTGCCATCCGGCGCTGCAACGAGTCATAAATTTCACGCGCGTCGTCCTTGGTCAGATCAGCCGGATTTTCGATAGCCAGATGAGCATCCTCATCATTTGACTGCGCAACAACATCAGTTACGGCGACGGCCGCACAAGCCAAAACTAAAACAAAATTAAAGTACGGAATTTTCAATCGAAACATCATAGAGATAACCCAACTCGTAACCTGTTATGCCGCAATCGGCACACGGAGCTGAAATACAAGGTAGCCGCCGTGAACGAATTTGCCACATGCCAGCCACCGAACTCACCCTATTGTGCGCAAGTGAGCCTGGTGCATCCACACCTAGCCAATGAAACATATCAAATTTTGCATTCGATAGACAGCGCCCCAAAAATTAATTTTGCGACGCTCTTCTATTCAGCCGCTTATCCGCGGTCGAGACCGGCCTCGGCCTCAATCTGCTTGCGCGATTTACGGGCGCGTTCGGTGGCCGATTTCAGCTGACCGCAGGCCGCCATAATGTCCTCGCCCCGCGTCTTGCGGATGGGCGAGGCATACCCGGCCTGATAGATGATATTGGCAAAAGCCCGAATACGATTGTTTGAGCTGCGCTTATACGGCGCGCCGGGCCATTCGTTGAACGGGATCAGATTGATCTTGGCCGGGATTTTGTGGCGCTTGATATGTTCGATCAGACGATGCGCATCCTCATCGCTGTCATTCACACCATCAAGCATCACGTATTCAAACGTAATCCGTTCCGAATTGGAAACCTTGGGATAGCTGGCCAAAGCCTGCAGCAACTCTTCGATATTCCAGCGTTTGTTGATCGGCACCAGCACATCGCGGACTTCATTGGTCGTCGCGTGGAACGAAATTGCCAGCAGGCAGCCGATTTCCTTCGCGGTACGCGCAATCTCGGGCACCACGCCCGATGTCGACAGGGTAATCCGGCGGCGAGACAGCGAGATACCTTCGGGGTCCATCGCGATTTTCATCGCGTCGCGGACGTTCTCAAAATTGTAAAGAGGCTCGCCCATACCCATCAGAACGATGTTCGACAGCAGGCGGGTTTCGTCCTTGGGCGCACCCGGTACCGGCCACTCGTCAAGATCATCCCGCGCCATCATCACCTGACCGACAATTTCCGCCGCCGTCAGGTTGCGCACCAGTTTCTGCGTGCCTGTATGGCAGAAGGAACAAGTCAGCGTGCAACCGACCTGAGACGAGATACACAGCGTGCCGCGATCGTCCTCGGGAATATAGACCACCTCGACCTCATGGCCGCCAGCAATACGGACCAGATACTTGCGTGTGCCATCCTCGGACACCTGTCGGGTCACAACCTCGGGGATTTCGATCACGAAATGCTCGGCCAGCAGGGTGCGATAGGCTTTAGCCAGATTGGTCATCTCGGCAAAGTCGCGCACACCCCATTGGTAAATCCACTGCCAGATCTGGCCCGTGCGCATCTTGGCCTGTTTTTCAGGCGTGCCGTGTTCGATCAGGGTCTCGCGCAGGCGATCCCGGGTCAACCCGACAAGGTTCACCTTCCCCTCCGGCAATTTGCGGGGGATGGTCATGACGTCTTGAGTGATCGGCGCTTTGGGCGACATAGGTGGGTCTCGAAGATTCTGGCTTGGAATGCGCCTCTATATAGGACTGCGCGCAAAGATCAAAAGAATTCGTCGCGCCTAATTTGCAAAACGCAGCAATTCGTCAATCCGCAGGCGCCCCAATTCAATCCGGCAAGAGGTGATACCAATGCCGGTTCCCGACCCACCACCAAAAGACGCGCCGACCGCCTCGCACTGCGCATCACGATACCCGACCCACGCGCTTTGCGCCGCCTCCATCGCAGGCGCCGCGCTTGTCCGTCCGGTCACCTCGTCCAACGCGTTGGCTGCATCCATGGCAAAGCCAAAACTATCGGTCAGCGCGGCCTCAACCCCCGCTTCCATACTGGCAACGCAAGATCCGATTTCGACTTGTGAACTTGCGTTCGTGCATTCCATTGCAGGATCCGCCACAGCCAACGTGGGGGTTAAAACAGCCAGTATCACCAAACGCATGACATACTCCTCGAAGGGTCGTTAAACTAACGCGCTCAGCTTAGCATAGCGACGCCAGAGGTTACAAAAAACCGCGGGGATCAACCCCGCGGTCCTTCGAACTCTTATGCCGCCCGGACGTTTCCAGGCCAGCCGTATTGGATCACGCACCTGCTGGTGGAATAAAGCAATCCTCGGCGTCCAGCGTTTTGACCGGATCGTTTGGCCCACATTGCTCTCCCGAAACCGGGTATGTCTCAGCGGATTTATCACAAGCGCTCAGCAATACGACGGCGGTCAGCACAAACAGGCCCAAAACTTTCTTCTGCATCGATGCTCTCCTTTTCTCTCTGCTTGAACCGATTAGTTCAGTATTTCAGAGCGCGGAGCATTGACGCAGATCAAATTTATAGATGACGTTAAGTTAAGCTATGAAGGAGGGCGGTCCTATCCTGCGAAACTGGCACCACTTTGCAAGCCTGGCCACTGCCCGAGCGCTGGCGCGCTCAGTTGGTACAGCGTTTCTCGGCGTCGTCTAAAGCGGCTGTGAAGCCCAGCAATGAGAAAGTATCTTTGGTCTGAGTGCCGCGTTCGGACCGGGCGGTCAGCACTGCTTCGGTACCGCTTTTCATGGCAGCGATTACTTTTTGGTCATCACCCTCTGACGCGGGCCAGGCCCATTCGCCTTCGGTGCTGAATTCGAAGCTGTTTCCGTCGATGGATACAGATACGGTCGATCCCGCGGCAAACGGATAGCCCCCGGTGAATGAAACGCGCCCCTTCACATCGGGATCAGGTCTGAATACGACAAACAGCAGGATGTCGCTGCGCCTCACCGAAACAACGCGCCCGCCGCGCGTGTTGACGGTTTCATCCGGCGTTGCAACGCTCCAGCATTCGGTTGGGTCCTCTTCCACAAACACACTCCAGTCGGTGTTTACGGATACTCTATTGGTGCTGTCTGCCTGCTGAGCGGTAGCAGCCGTTGTCATCCCTGCCACGCACAGGCCCGCGATTACGCGGACGAGCTTTGATCCCATCTGTCCAGCCTCCTAGCTCGACCTAATACCTCATACCCACCGGGAAGGCTCGCGAACCCTGACGGTTCGTCTGTAAGTTGCGTCTTCCGGTGATTGCCGACATACACACACTATCGCAAGTTTCGCCATAGGCGAAAGGGCGGTTGGCAGTTTTTTGCGCATGTTTAGGAGGGTCCCGATGACGCAGCCTGTAGCAATGACCGAACTATGGCGGGGGCCTTTACTGGAAAGCCTGCATCTGGGACATGCGGTTATCTGTGATGACACTGGTCAGATCGTGCGCAGCTGGGGCGACCCGGAGGCGATAATCTACCCCCGGTCTTCGGCCAAGATGATACAGGCCCTGCCGTTGATTACATCGGGGGCGGCCGCGAAATACGGGCTGAACAGCGAGCATCTGGCATTGGCCTGTGCCTCGCATAACGGCGCGCATATTCACACAGACAGGGTAACGTCCTGGCTGGACCATCTGGGCCTGGCTGAACCCGATTTGCGCTGTGGGCCGCAAGAGCCTCAGGATATGGCGGCGCGCGACGGGCTGATACTTGCCGACGACACGCCCTGTCAGATCCACAACAACTGCTCGGGCAAACATTGCGGGTTTTTGACGGTAGCACAGCATATGGGCGCCGGGCCGGAATATCTTGAAATCGACCACCCGGTTCAACAGGCCTGTTTGTCCGCGCTGGAAGAAACCACCGGCGAAACCAGCCCTGGCTATGGCATCGATGGCTGTTCCGCCCCGAACTTTGCCACCTCGCTGGTGGGGATGGCACGGTCGATGGCGTGGTTTGCCTCGGCGGCGGACCGGTCGGACCGGGCCAGCGATGCGGCACAACACCTGACCGCGGCGATGATCAAACATCCCGAGCTGGTGGCCGGAGAGACGCGCGCCTGTACCGAGCTGATGCGCGCCATGAACGGGCGCGCCGCGATCAAGACCGGGGCCGAGGCCGTATTCATCGCCATCATCCCTGAAAAACGCATGGGCGTCGCGCTGAAGATCACCGATGGCGCCACCCGTGCCAGCGAATGCGCCATTGCTGCCATTCTGGTCAGCCTCGGCGTACTGGAGGCCGATCACCCGGCCACCCGCACCTTTATGAACGCCACGCAATACAGCCGTCGCGGGCTGGAATGTGGCGTGATCCGACCCGCGCCGGGTTTCCCCGGCTAGGGCCGCTACATCTCAATCTCGTGAATCTCGGCCACCTCGACCGAGCCTGACCCGTTTACGACCATGGGGCATCCCTTGGCCATTTCATTGGCGGCGTCGATGCTGTCGGCCTTGATCACGGTAAAGCCGGATACCGGGTTGGCACCGCCATTGTCGACCACACCGCCCGAGCTGACGGTATAGGACTGGCCCACCGGGTTGCCGGGTATTTCTAGTGACGGGCCCATATTCTGAAACCACGCGCCCCAGGCGGCCATGGTTGCTTCGACTTCGGCCGGGTCCGATGGCGTGGTCCCGCCGTGATAGACAAACAGAAACTGTGGCATTTCTTTCCTCCCAGATGAAAACTTATTGCACCAGACCGGCCAGCTTGTTCAGCGTCGAGGTCCAGCCTTTCTCGTGGTTTGCGGCGATCTCGTCATCCCCCAGGTCGCGGTGATCGACCACCAGCCGAGCGCCGCCGCCTGCGGCTTCGATCCGCAGCGTTACATGGCTTTCGGCCCCGCGCTGATCCTGATCGTCATGCCAGCCCCAGGTGAAGCCAACCGAATTGGGCGGATCGACATGGGTCACATGGCCCGAGACCTTGAACCGCTGGCCCTCGCCATTCTGCATGACCGAATACCACGGACCAACGCGCGAAAAATCGAGAGTATGTTCGGGCACATGCACCCCTTCGGGGCCCCACCATTGCAACAGCCGTTCTGCGACAGTGATCCACGCAAACAGATCCTCTGGCGGTATCGGGAACGTGCGCTCCAGCTTTAGATCGGCCATGAGGTATCCCTTTCAATAGCATCGCCCAGACGATCCAGACTGCTTTCCCAGAATTGCCGTTTCGAAATGGTCCACTCCGCGATCGCGTACAGACCTTCGGGGCGGATCGAATACATCCGCTGGGTGCCCTGCACCCGTTGCCGAACCAGCCCGGCCTCACGCAAAACCTTCAGGTGGCGCGAGACCGCAGCACCCGACATGCCGCGCCCTTCGATCAGGTCGCCCGCGGGCTGCTCTCCGTCCTGCATCAACTGTTCAACGATGGAAAACCGCGTGGCGTCGGACAATGCGGAGAATGTGGTCAGAAGCGTATTCATGACCACTGTTTAACATTTTTGTTAAATAAAGGAAAGCCCCGGTTTTCAGGCTTGGGCAAATTCCTGCCGCGCATAGCCCTGCAGATACAAAAGCGCGGTCAGATCGCCATGGTTGACGCGCACTTCGCATTGTTCCGCGACCGAAGGCTTTGCATGCAGCGCAACCCCGGTTCCGGCCCGGTCCAACATACCCAGATCATTTGCCCCGTCACCCACAGCGATCACATCGTTTTCGGACAGGCCCAAACGCTTGGTAATCTGTTCCAGCGCGTCGACTTTGGCCTGTCGTCCCAGAATCGGTCGCTGCACATCGCCGGTCAGCTTGCCGTTTTCGGCCAGCAGAGTGTTGGCACGGTTTTCGTCAAACCCCAATTCACTGCCCACCTTGGCAGTAAACGCCGTGAACCCGCCCGAGACCAGTGCCGCATAGACGCCATTCGCGCGCATCGTCGCGACCAGCTCCTTGCCGCCGGGCATCAAGGTGATGCGTTCGGCCAGAACCTTGCCGATCACAGCCTCATCCAACCCTTTCAGCAACCCGACCCGTTCGGTCAGCGCGCCTTCGAAATCCAATTCGCCATTCATTGCGCGGGCGGTGATGTCCTTGACGCGGTCGCCGACCCCGGCCTCATCCGCCAATTCGTCGATGCATTCCTGCTGGATCATGGTGCTGTCCATATCCGCCAACAGCATCTTTTTGCGCCGCCCCTCGGCAGGCTGCACGATCAGGTCAACGCCAAGCTTCTGCAAATCACCCCAGACATCCCATTGGTTGCCCGGAAGGTCCTGCAGCGCGAACTCTGCCGCCTCATCCGGGCTGAGCCAGATGATCTCGGCCCCGCCCCAGGCATTCCGCAGCGACTCGACCAGCGCCAAATCCAGCGTTCGCGTTTCGGGATTGGTCAACAGGGTGGCAACATACATAGTCTATCTCCGGCGAATTCACCTGCGATTAACGCAGATAGCCCCCGATCGCCAGAAGACAGTTTGTCCGCAGCAACCTCTGGCACATCATGCGGACAGAACGGCGACCGATTGCGCCATTCAGGGCTTTACCAGCACGCCATTCCAAGACAGATTCGCCAGGACTGGACAGAAAGGAACTCGGTAAATGGGCAACCTGCTTTACGATCGCTTGTTTGGCATTCACGCGGGCAAAGAGACGCCTTTCCTGCATCTGCCCAACGGTCAGGTGCTGACCCATTCTGATTTCCTGGACATGGCATCTCGGTTGGCCAATACCCTAATCGGCTTTGAGCTCGAACCCGGACAACGCGTTGCGGTTCAGGTGGAAAAGTCGCCCGAAGCGCTTGCGCTGTTTGCTGCTTGTGTGCAGACCGGTCTGGTTTTTCTGCCACTCAACACTGCCTATACGGTCAGCGAACTGAGCTATTTCATTGAAAACAGCGGCGCTGCGCTGGTGGTCTGCGATGATGTAAATAGGGCTGGATTGGCACCCGTCGCCGCCGCCCAGAAGGCACGGCTTGAAACGCTAAACGCTGATGGATCCGGCAGCCTGATGCGGCGTGCGCTGGGTATGCTGCCTGCTTTCGAGCCGGTCAACCGCACCGAGGATGATCTGGCCGCCTTCCTGTACACGTCCGGCACGACCGGCCGATCCAAGGGCGCGATGTTGTCACAGGCCAATCTGCTGTCGAATGCCGAAACATTGGTACGGGAATGGCGGTTTACCGACGATGACGTGTTGCTGCATGCTCTGCCAATCTTTCACACTCATGGGCTGTTCGTGGCAACCAACGTGGTACTGGCTTCGGGCGGGTCGATGATCTTTCTGCCGAAATTCGATCTGGATGAGGTACTGCGGCATTTGCCTGATGCAACCGCGATGATGGGGGTTCCGACCTTCTACACCCGTCTGTTGGATGACGACCGGTTCACCGGCGATCTGGCACGTCATATGCGGCTGTTCATCTCGGGCTCGGCCCCAATGCTGGCCGAAACGCATCAGCAGTTTGAGGCCCGCACCGGGCACCGCATTCTTGAACGCTACGGTATGACCGAGACCAACATGAACACCTCGAACCCCTATGACGGTGAACGCCGCGCCGGATCCGTGGGGTTCCCCTTGCCGGGCGTTGAGCTCAAAGTGACCGACTCAGAGACGGGTGAAACCTTGCCACAGGGCGAAATCGGCATGATCGAGGTGCGTGGCCCCAACGTCTTTCAGGGCTATTGGGAAATGCCCGAGAAGACCGCAGCAGAGTTGCGCGAGGACGGGTTCTTTATCACCGGCGACCTTGGACGTGTGGACGCGGACGGCTATGTCCATATCGTCGGACGCGGCAAGGACCTGATCATCTCGGGCGGGTACAACATCTATCCCAAAGAGGTCGAACTGGTGCTGGACGACCAGCTCGGTGTTCTGGAAAGCGCAGTTATCGGCGTGCCCCATCCGGATTTCGGCGAAACCGTGTTGGGCCTGTTGGTAGCCGAACCAAACAAGTCGCCCGACCTCGAGGCCATCATGGCAAGCTCACAGACCCAACTGGCGCGATTCAAACATCCCCGCAAGCTGATAGTGCTGAACGAATTGCCGCGCAATACGATGGGCAAAGTGCAAAAAAACGCGCTACGCGAAGCTTACAAAGACCTGTTTACCGAAGACTAGGTCTCAGCGGCGCGCGCCCCTGTGCGGTCAGCAACCAGCAATCACGGCCCTCGAACACGGCAGTGGCCAACGGATGACCATAGCCCGCGCCCGCATCCAAATTGATCCGATTGCCGCAATGTTCCGCCGTATCCACAGGGGTGTGACCATGCACGATCAGCCAGGGGTGCGGGCCAGATTCAACCAAAAATTCCTGCCGTATCCAAACCAGGTCATCTTCGGATTGCTGCGACAGTGGAAGACCGGGCCTGATGCCAGCGTGGACGAACAGCAGCTCATCCTCTTGATGGTAAACTGGCAAAGCGTTGATGAAATCCAGATGTGCTGGCGGTACGGCGGCACAGGCCCGTTCATGGACCTGATAGATGCGGTCATTGTCCGTGACTTCAACCCCGTAGGAGGCCAGCGTTTCCCGACCACCCAGCCGTGGGTTCAGCCAGTTCAGCGTGACGGGCAGTTGCTTATCTGCAATTTCGCGCTCTTGCACGAAGCGAGCCATCATTCGGTCGTGGTTGCCCTTGACCATGACCCAGTTGCGCCCCGCCTTTTGGCCTTCGATCAGCAGGTCCAACACGGCGCGGCTGTCCGGGCCCCGGTCGACATAGTCACCCAGAAACACAATCTTTGCATCTGGCCCGCCATCGGCCTCGATCCGCGACAGCGCAACCTGCAGCATGCCGAGCTGGCCGTGGATGTCACCGATTGCATAAATTGGCGAGGACATGGAAAACCCTAAATCAACAGGAACACCCTGCTTGTGACGCGTCTTGGCGGCCAGGAAAAGAAAATACCCACGCCTTGGAAGACGCGGGTATGAAGTGTCTCAGATATTCAACACCGCCTCAGGCAACGTCGAACTCCAGCGGTTTGATTTGCGTGAACAGGCCGGTTTCGGCCAGCTTTGCCCGCGCTTCGGCTGGTACGGGTTCATCAACATAAAGCAAGGCAATCGCCTCCCCCCCTGCCTCGGTGCGTCCGAGGGTAAAGTTCGCGATATTGACGCTGTGCTCACCCATGGCCTGACCTAACGCACCGATGATACCCGGCACATCTTCGTTCGTGGTATAGAGCATGTGCGCGCCCACCTCGGCGTCGATATTGATGCCTTTGATCTGAATGAAGCGCGGCTTGCCATCGCTGAACACGGTTCCGCCGATCGAACGCTCGCGTTTCTCGGTCACGACGGTCACCTTGATATAGCCCTCGAAGGCGCCAGACTTGTCCTGATTGGTGGTCGAAATCTGAATACCACGTTCCTTGGCCACAACCGGGGCCGAAACCATGTTCACCTCGGGATTGAACTTCTTCATGATCCCGGCAACAGCCGAGCAGTTCAAAGCGGCAAGGTTCATTTCCGACGCAACACCATCATAGAGGATGTTGATCGCCTTGATCGGCTCATCCGTCATCTGACCGATGAAACCGCCCAGATGCCCGGCCAGTTTGATCCAGGGCCCCATGACCTTGGCCTCTTCCGCCGTCACGCTGGGCATGTTCAGCGCGTTTTCCACCGCGCCGGTCAGCAGATAGTTCGAGATCTGCTCGGCCACCTGCAGCGCCACGTTTTCCTGCGCCTCGGTCGTGGCGGCACCCAGATGCGGGGTGCAGACGACATTGGGCAGGTTGAACAGCGCGTTGTCCTTGGCCGGTTCTTCGCTGAACACGTCAAAGGCGGCACCGGCAACGTGACCGGATTGCAGAGCCTCGGCCAGCGCCTCTTCATCGACCAGACCGCCGCGGGCACAGTTGACGATGCGCACGCCAGGCTTGGTCTTGGCCAGATTTTCGCGGCTGAGAATGTTGCGAGTCTGATCGGTCAGCGGCACATGCAAGGTGATGAAATCGGCACGCGACAGCAGCTCATCCAGTTCAACCTTTTCAACACCCATCTTGGCGGCTTTCTCTTCGCCCAGATAGGGATCATAGGCGACAACCTTCATTTTCAGGCCCAGGGCGCGTTCGCAGACGATCCCGCCAATATTGCCCGCACCAATGACGCCCAAGGTTTTGTTGGTCAGCTCGATCCCCATGAACTTGGACTTTTCCCATTTGCCCGCATGGGTCGAAGTGCTGGCCTCGGGGATCTGCCGCGCCACGGCGAACATCATCGCAATCGCGTGCTCGGCTGTGGTGATCATGTTGCCAAAGGGCGTGTTCATCACGATGACGCCCTTCTTGCTGGCGGCATCCTTGTCGACATTGTCGGTGCCGATGCCGGCGCGACCTATGACTTTCAGCTTGTCCGCATGTTCCAGCAAGGTCGGCGTGACCTTGGTAGCCGAGCGGATGGCAAGGCCGTCATATTGGCCAATCACTTCGGCCAGTTTATCTTTGTCCTTGCCCAGATCGGGCATGAAATCCACGTCGATGCCGCGGTCGCGGAAAATCTGAACAGCGGTTTCACTGAGTTTGTCAGAAACGAGTACTTTGGGAGCCATGTCTGTGGTCCTTGAATGTAATGAGATGTCCGGGCCTGAGGCGGCCCGGTGAAGATTGGGAAAGATCAGGCGGCTTCAGTTTGTGCTGCGAGCTCAGCCTCGAAGGCCCAGGCTAGCCAGGGCAACATCGCTTCGATATCCGAAGTTTCGACCGTGCCGCCGCACCAGATACGCAGACCCGCAGGTGCGTCGCGATAAGCCCCGATATCCAACGCGATATTCTCGGCCTCCAACCGCTTTGCAACGGCCTTGGCAAAGGCTGCGCCGTCCCGGATGCGCGCATCGGTGAATTTCAGACAGACAGACGTATTCGACTGCGTCGCCGGGTCGTCAGCCAGGTTAGCGATCCAGCCATTCTGCTCGCAGAACGCATGCACCGCACCGGCATTCGCATCGGCCCGGCCAATCAATCCCTGCAGACCACCAACTGAGCGCGCCCAATCCAATGCGAACAGATAGTCCTCAACCGCCAGCATCGACGGGGTGTTGATCGTGGCGCCAGTAAAGATACCATCGATCAGCTTACCGCCCTTGGTCAGGCGGAAAATCTTGGGCAATGGCCATGCGGGGGTATAGCTTTCAAGCCGCTCCACAGCGCGCGGGGAAAGGATCAGCATCCCATGCGCCGCCTCTCCGCCCAGAACTTTCTGCCAGCTAAACGTGGTCACATCCAACTTGTCCCACGGCAGGTCCATCGCGAAGGCCGCCGAAGTCGCATCGCAGATCGTCAAACCCTGACGGTCTTCCGCGATCCAGTCACCGTTTGGCACCCGCACGCCCGAAGTCGTGCCGTTCCATGTAAAGACCACGTCATGGAGGAAGTTGACCGAGGCCAGATCGATGATCTGCCCATAATCGGCTGTTTTCACTTCGGCGTCGATTTTTAGCTGCTTGACCACATCCGTGATCCATCCCGCGCCAAAACTTTCCCAGGCCAGCATCTCGACCTTGCGTTCACCCAACAGCGACCACAGCGCCATCTCAACCGCGCCAGTGTCAGACGCGGGAACGATGCCGATCTTGTAATCTGCTGGAATGCCCAGCACTTCACGCGTACCGTCGATGGCCGCTTTCAGCTTATCCTTGCCAACAGCAGCGCGATGCGAACGGCCAAGCGCTGCGTCAGCCAGTTTGGTCAGGTCAAATGTGGGGGGTTTGGCGCAGGGCCCCGAGGAAAAGCGCGGATTTGCCGGCCGCGTTTCAGGTTTGCGCACGGCGTCATTCGATGCCGGTTGTTCGATAGTCATGTGTATTACCCTTCCAGATACACGCCCCTCGTTGGGGAGGGGTGTCCCACGGACAGAGCTAGGGTGCAGATGCAGCATCAACAAGCGAAAAAGACCCATTAGAAATCAAAAACGACAGGTTTTTATGCGCAAGTTGGGGGAGCGCGTTTCCGATAGGCGCAATTTCGTCACCGGCTCAGCGCATCGTCCTTGTTGCCTATCAGGTCAACCGAACGGCTTCACCCGTTGCCAGCGCCTGTTGTGCCGCCAACCCCATACGAACGGCCCACAGACCATCCTGCAGCGTCACATCCGGCGCGGCCCTTTCGCCGCGGACAAGCGCAAGGAACCCCTGATGCTGGTAATAGGTCGATCCATTGTGGTCCCCGGCGGCCAGCAGGCGCGGATCGACGGGGATGTCTTGTGACACCGGCCCCTTCGGATTACGCGGGCTGACAATCACCTGCGGCACCGGCGGCTCACCCAGATGATCGGGCCAAAAGCGCCCCGGCCCCGGCACCAGCGCCTCGATCTTGGCCAGTTGTCCTGTGGCCGAGATTTCCTCTTGGTACCGCGATCCTTCGGCGAACATGCACAGTTCCAGCATCGCCCGCGTGCCGTTGGCGAAATCAACCAGAACATAACCGTGATCCAGAATATCCGGCGTTTCCCCATCATAGCTTTCGTCCAGATGGTTTACCGCCTGCCCACCGCTGGCGGTGATCCGCACCGGATCGGACCCAAGGATCAGCCGCATCAGGTCGAAGAAATGGCAGCATTTCTCGACAAATGTGCCGCCGGTATTGCGGTTGAACCGGTTCCAGTTGCCGACCTTTTCCAGAAAGGGAAATCGATGTTCTCGGATCGTCAGCATCTGCACCCCGCCGGTGGATTGGAGCCCTTTGATCAAAGCGGCAATCGGAGGCATATAGCGATATTCCATCGCCACCCAGATTGGATGGGGATAGTCACGCTGCACCGTTTCCAGCCGCGCCGCATCCTGCGGATCGGTAAAAAGCGGCTTTTCCACCAACAGGGGCAGTGGGCGCATCGCCGCGATGTCGCAGATCTGATCCACATGCAGGTGGTTCGGGCTGGCGATGACCAGGCAATCCAGATCCTCGACCGCCAGAAGGTCAGCCACCGACCCCACCATCACAGCCTCGGGCGCGATCTCTTGCGCGGCGTGGGCCATCTGCGGGTCGGGCTCATAGATTGCCGCCACGCGCGTGCCATCCAGCAGAGCGATATTATGCAGGTGCTCCTGCCCCATCATGCCGCATCCGATCAGCCCGTAATTGATGGTCCGGGTCATGCGCGTTTCCTTTTACTTCAAGCGTTGAACATAGGTGGCCCGATCCGGATCGAACCAAGTTTTAGAGAATTCGACGGGTTCGACCTGTTCTGACCAGCTGAACCGCTCGATATACCCGACCGTCTGCCCGAAGGGCTTGGTAAAGCCCGTCGGTGTCCAATCGGGCAGCGCGGCGATTGAAACCCTGTCTACGGCCCGCGTGATCCAGAACCCCAACTGCTGCTGATAATAGCGATACAGCGAGTCAGACAGCAGGTTGCCGTCGATCAAACCCACTGATTCGTCGAGCCATATCTCTTCGACCGCGATGATTGTGTCATTCAAATAGCGCATCCGGCGCACGCGCGACCCCGTGGCCGCGGCTCCGAACCCGGGCAGATTGGCAGGCTTTTCCAGATGATCGACCGACAGGATATCCGCGCTTGGCAAACCGCCCCCTTCGGGCAGCTCAAGCCGGAACATCGCATAGACGCTGTTCTGCGTTCCGGTCTCACGGATGTAATTGCCCGAGCCCTGAATGCGTTCCAACATCCCTTTTTTCTCAAGCTCGGACAGCGATTTTCGCAGGGTCCCGACCGAGACATTCAGGTCCGCCGCCATGTCCCGTTCGGGCGGCAGGCGCTCACCGTCAATCAGACGGCCGGCCGCAATATCGCGGATCAGCAGTTCTGCAATCTGAACATATATCGGAAGGGCATTGGGGTTTCGGCTTGTGGGGGGCACGTCGGGGCGCTTCGATTGGTCACAGGAAAAATTGATACACTATTGATCTACATCAATGTGATTGCTACGCAAGAGAAAAAGCAAATCCATTGCGGAGACCGACTCAGATGACGATCGTCCCAATCACCTCCCCCGATCTGAATGCGGCCGAGGTCTCGTGGTTTTCGGCTCTGTGTTCGGATGACTATCAGTTTCTGGGGATGCCCGATGGCGATCTGCGGTCCAGCTGGGACCATTGTTCCGCCATCGTGAAAGAGGCCGAGGCACAGGGGTTTCGCAACATCCTGTGCCCGTCATCCTATCAGGTCGGTCAGGACACGCTCAGCTTTGTTTCTGGATGCGCACCGATCACCGACAAGATCAACCTGCTGGCCGCGGTGCGTTGCGGTGAAATGCAGCCCATCATGCTGGCCCGCACCATCGCGACGCTGGATCACATGTTGCAGGGGCGCTTGACGGTCAACATCATATCGTCCGATTTTCCTGGTGAAAAGGCAGACAGCGCGTTCCGTTATCAACGCTCTCGCGAAGTCGTCGAAATCCTGAAACAGGCTTGGACGCGGGATGAGATCAACCATGCGGGCGAGGTCTATAATTTCTCGGGCCTGACCACCGATCCAGCCAAACCCTATCAGACCGGCGGACCACTGTTGTATTTCGGCGGCTATTCCCCATCTGCGCTCGAACTGTGCGGAGAGCATTGCGATGTCTATCTGATGTGGCCAGAAACCAAGGATCAACTGGCCGGGCGGATGAAGGCGGTTCATGCGGTAGCCGAGAATTACAACCGGACACTGGATTACGGCTTGCGCGTTCACATGATCGTTCGCGATACCGAGGCCGAAGCGCAGGAATACGCTGATTACATCGTATCCAAGCTGGACGACGAATACGGTCGCGCCATCCGCGAACGGGCGCTGGATTCCACCTCGCTGGGTGTTGCGCATCAGGCCAAAAACCGCGATCTGGCGGATGAATACGGCTATGTCGAGCCAGGTCTTTGGACCGGCGTTGGCCGGGCGCGGTCTGGCTGCGGCGCAGCGCTTGTGGGCTCCACCGATCAGGTCATGACCAAGATTGAAGACTATCAAAAGATGGGCATCCGCGCCTTCATCTTCTCGGGCTATCCACATCTGGACGAGGCCCGCCATTTCGGTGCCCGCGTGATGCCCAACCTGAAAACCTGCTCGCTTCCCGAGGAATACGGACGCGTGCCCAAAACCATCCCAGCCACCCCGCTGGGCAACGGAGTTCGCCGCTAATGCAACGTGTAAAGTTTTCAGACACGCTGGAAATGAGCCGCCTAGTATACGGCATGTGGCGCTTGGGTGATGACAGTGACACTTCGGCGGATCATGTCGAAGCCAAGATACAAGCCTGCCTGGATCAGGGCATCACCACATTCGATCAGGCCGACATCTATGGCGGTTACGCAGCCGAGGCGGTTTTGGGCAACGCCCTGCGCGCCAACCCGGCGCTGCGCGCGCGGATGGAGATCGTCACCAAATGCGACATCGTTGCGCCGATGGGCCGATACGCGGATGCGAAGGTAAAATATTATGACACGTCGCGTGCGCATATCCTGAAATCCGTCGACACCTCGCTGTCCGAAATGGCAATAGACCATGTCGACCTGCTCCTGATCCACCGCCCTGATCCCTTCATGGACCACCATGAGACCGGCGCAGCGCTGGACGAGGTCGTGGCCAGCGGCAAAGTGGGCGCGGTTGGCGTATCGAATTTCCGCCCGTGGGACTGGACCCTGCTGCAATCAGCGATGAAGACCCAACTGGTCACCAACCAGATCGAGATCTCGCTGGGCGAAATCCGCCCCTTCACCAATGGCGACTTGGCGTTTCATCAACAGCATGGGCAGCCGGTGATGGCGTGGTCGCCGCTGGGCGGCGGACTGCTGATGGCCGGGAACCCTCCGGTCGGCGTGGTCGCGGATGAGATCGCAGCCGAATTCGGAGTGGACCGGGCCGCAGTGGCCGTGGCCTTCCTTCTGGCACATCCTGCTGGCATCCTGCCGGTGCTGGGCACCAACAATCTGGGCCGGATCAAACAGATTTCGGACGCCTTGAAAGTCAATCTGGATCGCGAGAGTTGGTACCGCCTTTATGAGGCGGCACTGGGCCATGAGGTACCATGATGAATGCAATGTCACAGGACATGAACCATACTTTCATCCCACACAAGGATGACACCCGAACCCTGCGCGATGCGTTTGGCCGCTTTGCCACCGGAGTTACCATCGTCACCTGCAACAGCACGGACGGCCCGGTCTGCATCACCGCCAACAGTTTTTCGTCCCTATCGCTGGACCCGCCCCTGATCATGTGGGCCGGCGACCGCAACTCGCGCCGCTTCCCCTATTTCCACAAGGCGCGCCATTTCAGCGTTCATGTATTGTCCTCTGAACAGGCCGAGCTGTGTTTCGGCTGCTCGAAAAACGCCTTTGCGCTGCGAGACATCGCCCATGGGCATTGCTCAAATGGTACCCCTCTGCTGCCGGATTGTCTGGCACGGTTTGAATGTGAACAACACGCTTATCACGACGCAGGCGATCATGTGATCGTGGTGGGCAAAGTCCTGAAGGCCAGCATAAGCGATGGAGACGCGCTGACCTTCTATGCCGGAAAACTCGGCCAATTCGCGCAGTCCTAAGCGCGCTCTGACGACTGCGGGACAAACCCGCGGCTGACATAGGGAGGAAACGCATGGGCGGACTGGCAACGATGCTGGCGCCGATTGCATTCGTGAACGAAACCGTGCTGCGATTGGGCCGCGCGGTTGGCGTCGTTGCGATTGCATTCATGGTGACTGCAATCCTGATTCAGGTATTCTTCCGATATGTGCTGGGCAACGCACTGCCCTGGCCGGATGAGGCCGCCCGGTTCTGCATGCTCTGGATGACGGGTCTGATGGCCCCGACCGCATTTCGCCGCGGCGGGTTCGTGGCCATCGACATGGTGCCCCTGATGCTTCCGCGCGTATTGGGACAGGTACTGATGCTCGCGCTGCTGTTCGTGTCACTGGCGGTGCTGCTGGTGGCGGTTAAGATCGGCTGGTCCGAAGTGACCGGGTTCGGGGGCAAATTCGCAACCGCCGCTTTGTATATTCCCACCTCATTTGGCTTTGACGAATGGTACCGCGTCCCGCGCAGCTGGATGATGGCCTCGCTGCTGGTAGGGGTGGCCCTTCTGATCGTAGTAAATGTCGAGCTGATCCTGCGCGCGATTGTCTCGCTATTGGGTGGCGCAGACCTGCTGCCTGAAATTGCCGACGCACCGGTGGGGGCTGAATAGATGTTGATTTGGTTCCTGCCCACTTTCCTTGTCTTTCTGATGATCGGCCTGCCGGTCTTTTTCGCCCTTTTGGCCGCCCCGGGTATCCTGCTGTGGCTAAATGGCCAATCCAATGACATCACCCTGCTGTACCGCAATGTTTATAACGGCATGGACAGCTTTCCCCTGATGGCAATCCCTTTCTTCATGCTGGCCGGAGAGCTAATGAACCGCGGCGGGATAACCATCCGTCTGGTGGAATTCAGCCAAGCCTTGATGGGCCATTTTCGCGGCGGGTTGGCGCATGTGAACGTGCTCAGCTCGATCCTGTTTGCGGGACTCTCGGGCTCTGCCGTGGCGGATACATCAGCGCTGGGTTCAATGCTGATCCCGGCGATGGAGAAGCAGGGCTATACCCGCAAATTTGCCGCGGCAATCACGGCGGCCAGTTCGGTGATCGGTCCGATCATTCCCCCTTCGGGCATCATGATCATCTACGCGTATGTGATGGGCGAAAGCGTTGCGGCGCTGTTTCTGGCTGGGATCGTGCCGGGCGTCATGGTTGGCGTTGGCCTGATGCTGATGATCAAATTCATGGCCGACAAGTATGATTTTCCCGTTGCCAGCCGCAAATACACATGGGGTGAACGCGGTCAGGCCAGCCTCAAGGCGTTCTTTCCACTGCTGACTCCGGTGATCATTCTGGGTGGTATTCTGGGCGGTATCTTTACACCTACCGAAGCCGCAGCGGTGGCCGTCGGCTATGCCTTTCTGATCGGCTTTTTCATCCTGCGCACCCTGACGCTCAAAGAAGTGCCCGAGATCCTCAGCAATGCCGGCCTGACCTCCGCCGTCGTTCTGCTGCTGGTGGGGGCGGCCATGGCGTTCAAAACCGTGGTCAGCCTCAGCCATGCGCCAGAACAGCTGGCCTCGCTGATCCTCAGCCTGTCGGAAAACCCGCTGATCCTGCTGTTTCTGATCAACCTGCTCTTGTTCGTTGTCGGCATGTTTTTGGATGCCGGGCCTGCGATCATCATTCTTGGGCCGATCCTGGGACCGATCTTTACCAGCCTCGGCGTCGACCCGATCCACTTTGCCATCATCATGAGCGTCAACTTGACCGTTGGTCTGGCCACACCCCCCATGGGGCTAGTGCTGTTCGTGGCCGCCGCCGTGTCGCGCGAAAAGGTTGAAACCATTGCCAAGGCGATCCTGCCGTTTCTGGCCGTTGAAATCATCGTGATCTTTCTGATCACCTACATCCCCGCATTATCCATGACGATCCCGAGGATAACGGGATTTGCCAACTAACTGAGTTCCACAGGGAGGAAACGCATGCTCAGAACCTTTATCAAAACCGCAGCGGTGGCCACGTCGCTGGTCGCCGCATCAGCCATCGCGGCCACGGCAGCGGATTATACGCTGCGCGCCACGGCCAACTCGAACGAAAATGACGAGGATTATGACGGTCTAATCGTTTTCAAGAACTATGTCGAAGCCGCTTCGAACGGCGCGATCGAGGTCGAGCTGTTCATCGGTACGCAGCTGTGTTCGAACGGCGCGGAATGCCTGCAGGGTGTGGCCGATGGAACCATCGACATCTATATCTCGACCTCGGGCGGGGCGTCAGGCATCTTTCCCTATGTCCAGGTCCTCGACCTACCCTACCTTATGGCGGATGACCGGATTGCCGAGCATGTTCTATCCGGCGATTTCACCCGCACCATGCGCGACATGGCGCTTGAGGATTCCGGCGGCGCGATCCGTCTGATGACCATCGGCAACACTGGTGGCTGGCGCAACTTTGCCAACACCCAGCGTCGCGTGGCTGAACCAGCTGATATGGAAGGGTTGAAAATCCGCACCGTGGTCGCTGACCTGCCACAAGAGCTGGTTAAAGCCTTGGGTGCATCGCCCACCCCGATCCCGTGGCCGGAACTGTTCACCAGCTTTCAAACCGGTGTGGTTGAAGGGTCCAAGAACGGCATCACCGACATCATGGGCATGAAATTCCCCGATGCAGGCCTGCAATATGTCACCCTGGACGGCCATGCCTATATGGGCGCTCTGTGGTGGATGAATAACGCCAAGTTCCAGGAGATGCCCGAAGACATGCGCCGTGTCGTGGTCGATGGGTTCTATGCGCTGCAGCAGGCCACCTTTGCCTCACCCAAGCGCAAGTCGATCCAGGCCTATGAGGATTTCGTCGCCGGTGGCGGTGATCTGTACGTGCCGACCCCCGAGCAGAAAGCCGCGTTCAAAGAGGCGGCAACCCCGGTCTACGAGTGGTTCCAAACCAACGTCGGTCGTGGTGATGAGGTCTTCACCGCGCTCACCGAAGCCGTTGCAGCGGCCGAGGCAGACGTCAACGCATCGCGTGACGCGGACCTGAACTAAGCCATTTAGGGTCGGGCGTTTGGCCCGACCCTCACCGAAACGGGTACATCCACCCTTTATAGTCGTTGACCAGAACATGGGCTCTTTCAATCTGCTCCTGCGACATTTTCTTGACCACTTCCTCAAGGCTGATTGCCGCGTCGGGATCGCCGCCAATGGCGCTGAGCGTGTACCACATGTAAGCCCGCACAAGATCGGGCGCAGGCATGCCCAGACCCAGTTCGTAATACCAGCCGATCCCCGATTGTGCGCCCGGATGCCCCTTCATCGATGCGCGCAGATACCATTCAAAGGCCCGTTCATAATCCTGCTCGACTCCAAGACCCAACCCGTACATCACGCCGATCAATTCCTCGGCCTCGGCATTGCCGGATCGGGCGGCGGGCAGCAGTTCCTCGCGCGCGGCCTCGAACGCGCCGGCCTCCATCATGTCACGCGCCTGTTCCAGCTCGGCCAGCGCAGGGGTCGCAAGCATACACAGGGCAAATATAATCTGGCGCATGGGATTGCTTTCCTTTTCGCCGGCGCAGCCGCAGCGCAAGAGCTGCCACGCCCGCTGACCGATGATGATTTCCTGTCCTTTGATATGGAACAGGCAGCCATCGGTCATCAACTGTTTTACGATCCAATCCTGTCGGGCAATCAAAACATCGCCTGCGCCCATTGCCACCATCCCGATTTCGGAACATCCGACGGCCTGTCGCTGGGTATTGGCGAAGGCGGTCAGGGGTTAGGCCCCGATCGCACGCCGGGCACTGGGTCCGACAAAATCCGCAAGCGTATTCCCCGAAATTCGCCCGGCCTTTGGAACCTCGGGGCAAAGGACATCCATACTGTTTTCCATGACGGACGACTGAGTATCTCGGATGTCTATGGCAACGGCTTCAACTCTCCGGCGCAGGAATGGTTGCCCGCGGGATTGAATTCTCTGCTGGCCGCGCAGGCGCTGTTCCCGCTGACCTCGCAGTTTGAGATGGCAGGAAATGTGGCTGAAAACGAGGTGACCGGCGCGGTACATGACCGGATAGACAAGGGCTGGCCGATCCTTGCCAAGCGTGTGCGCACCGACCCCGCCTACGGTCCGGCCATGATCGCAGCCTTCCCTGAAGTCGAGACATCCGAAGACATAACCATCACCCAGATCGCCAATGCTCTGGCCGCCTTCATGGCTATCGAATGGCGCAGTATCGACAGCCCTTTTGATCATTATCTGGCAGGGAACACCGATGCGCTGTCACCGGTTCAGAAGGCTGGGATGACCCTTTTCTATGGCAAGGCGCAATGCTCCACCTGCCACGCCGGGCCCCTAATGTCGGATCAGAAGTTCCACGCGCTGGCCTTGCCGCCCTTTGGCCCGGGCCGCACCCGGCAATGGGATCCCAATGTCCGCGATGTTGGCCGCATGGGCGAAAGTGATCGGCTTGAGGATGCCTACCGCTTTCGAACGCCGATGCTGCGCAATGTCGCTCTAACCGCACCATACGGCCATAACGGGGCCTTTCCCGATCTCGACAGCGTGATCCGCCATCACCTCAACCCTGAACGCAGCCTGTCGCGTTGGACCCGTGACATGGCCGCCCTGCCCGAAATTCCGTGGCTGGAACAGATTGATTTCGCGGTATGGGGCGATCAGTTCGAAATGGCGCGCCTACGCAGCCGGATCGACATCCCAGAGATTGACCTGACAGATGCAGAAATCACCAGTCTTGTGGAATTCCTGCATGGTCTGACCGGGACCAGCATCAAGACGCCGCCATTTGGGATTCCTGGCAATTTCATCCCATAAGATCAGCCCCTGGCCATTGCGGGGGCTGATCTGGTTGTCGTCTGTTTACTCTGCGGCTTCTTCGTAAGCGTCCATTG